>DATKEU010000169.1:0-4276 GCA_035544495.1 Polyangia bacterium
GTGGCCATCTCGCCGAGATCGATGTCGTCGATCGACTTGTCGAAGTAACGCCGCGCCGCCGCCGCCACGCCGTAGGCGCCGTTGCCGAGGAAGATCTGGTTCAGGTACAGGGTGAGGATGTCGCGCTTGGTGTAGCGGCTCTCCAGGCGGCGGGCCAGGATCGCCTCGCGGATCTTCCGCTGCAGCGTGCGTTCCGTCGACAGGAACGACTTCGCCACCTGCTGCGTGATGGTCGACCCGCCCTGCGCCACCTCGCCGGCGCGCAGGTTGGCGCCGAGCGCGCGCGCGATGCCGCGGAGATCCAGGCCGGTGTGCTCGTAGAAGCGGCGATCCTCGGCGGCGAGAAACGCGTGGATCAGCTGCGGCGGGAAGCGGTCGTAAGGGAGGATCTCGCGGCGCTCGCTGGCCAGCTCGGCCAGCGTGGTGCCGTCCCAGGCGCGCACGGTGGTGGTGGTCGCCGCCAGCTGGTGGTAGGTGGCGATATCGGGAATGCTGGGCAGCGTGGTGGCGAAATAGCAGTAGGTGACGAAGAGGCCGCACAGGAGCAGCCCCACCGCCGCCAGCGCGCCGAAGAGATAGAACTTCAGCAACCAGTAGAAGAATCCGCCGTCGGAGGGGTTGGCGATCTGCAGCCGCCGCCGCCCGCGGGCCGGCGGCAGAGTGCCGCGGCGCGGGCCTGACGACGACGGAGGTGACGGCATGCGCCGGCGACTTTAGCACCCGTGCTGAACGGCGGCGATCGCCTGGCCGTCACGGATCGTGGATGCGGCGCCCCTCATTGCCGCGACGGCATCTTCGTGGTGAATTTGACGCGTGGATCTGTTCGAGCGTGCGCGCGCGGGCCAGGGTGGAGGCGGCGCCGGCAAGGATGCACCCGAGGAGACGCTGGAGGGCACGGTCGAGCGCATCGTCTACTCGGGCGGCGACGGCGAGTTCACGGTGGCGCGCCTGAAGTGCGGCGGCGACGCCGCGCTGGTCACCATCGTCGGCAGCCTGCTGGGCGTTCCGGTCGGAGCGGCGCTGCGGGTCAGCGGCCGCCACGAGCACACGGCTCGCTTCGGCCCGCAGTTCCGCGTCGCGCGCTATACGGAGGTCGCGCCCGCCACGCTGGAGGGGATCCGCCGCTACCTCGGGTCGGGGCTGATCAGGGGGATCGGGCCGGAGTTCGCGGCCCGCATCGTCGAGCGCTTCGGCATCGAGACGCTGGAGATTCTGGATCGCGATCCGTCGCGCATCGGCGAGGTGGCGGGCATCGGGCCGTCGCGCGGGCGCGCCATCCGCGAGGCGTGGGCGGCGCAGCACGAGGTCCGCAAGGTGATGGTGTTCCTGCAGGGCTACGGCGTGTCGCCGGCGTTCGCGGCGCGCATCTACAAACGTTACGGCGCGGCCGCCATCGCGCGCGTGCGCGAAAACCCGTACCGCCTGGCGTTCGACGTGTGGGGGATCGGGTTTCTGTCGGCCGACAAGCTGGCGGCGGCGCTGGGCATCGAGCGCGAGTCGGCGGCGCGTCTCGAAGCCGGCGTGCGCCACGTGCTGGAGGCGGCGGCGGGCGACGGGCACGTGTTCCTGCCGCGCGGGCGGCTGGTGCGCGAGGCGGCGGCGCTGCTGGGGGTCGCGGAAGCGCCCGTGCAGGACGCGATCGATCGGCTGGCGCGCGCGGGCGACGTCGCCATCGACGGACAGGTGACCAGCGGTTCGCTTGAAAGCGATCCCGCCGTGTACGACCGCGCGCTCTATGGCGCGGAGACGACGCTGGCCAACGGGTTGCGGCGGCTGATGGACGCGCCCGCGGCGGCGCAGGTCCGCATCGATCCCGAGCGGGCTCTGGCCTTCTATGCGGCGGACGCGGGCATCACGCTGGCGCGCCAGCAGGCGGAGGCGGTGCGCCGCGCGCTGACCGGCAAGGTCGTGGTCATCACCGGAGGCCCCGGCGTCGGCAAGACGACGATCGTGCGCGGCATTGTCACGATCCTGACGCGCAAGGGGCTGCGCGTGGCGCTGGCGGCGCCGACTGGGCGGGCGGCGAAGCGCCTCTCCGACGCCACCGGGCAGCCGGCGGCGACGCTGCACCGGCTGCTCGAGTGGCGGCCGGCCGAGGGGGTGTTCGGGCGCAGCGCCGAGCGGACGCTGGAGGCCGATCTGCTGGTCGTCGACGAGTGCTCGATGCTGGACGTGCGCCTGGGGGCCGACCTGGTGAACGCGCTGGCGTTGGGGACGCGCCTGGTCCTGGTGGGCGACGTCGATCAGCTGCCGTCGGTGGGGCCGGGATCGGTGCTGCGCGACGTGATCACCTCGGGCGTCGTGCCGACGGTGCGCCTGACGGAGATCTTCCGCCAGGCGGCCGAGAGCCTGATCGTCACCAACGCCCACCGCATCCACGACGGCGAGATGCCGGATCTAGGCCAGCGCGCGCCCGGCGCGGCCGGCGGCGGCGGCGAGGACAACCGCGACTTCTTCGTGATCGAGGAGAACGATCCGGCGCGCGCGGCGGCGGTCATCCGCGATCTGGTGACCGCGCGCTTGCCGCGCCGGTACGGCTATTCACCGGCGGAGATCCAGGTGCTGTCGCCGATGCACCGCGGAGAGCTGGGCGCGGGCAACCTGAACGCGCTCTTGCAGGAGGCGCTGACCGCGGGCGCGCCGGGCCTGACCCGGGGCGCGCGCAGCTTCCGGGTCGGCGACAAGGTCATGCAGGTGCGCAACGACTATGACAAGGAAGTGTGGAACGGCGACATCGGCATCGTCGTGCGCGCCGACGCCGCCGCCGAGACGCTGGCCGTCCGCTTCGAGGACCGCGAGATCGCCTACGACCTCGAGGAGATCGACGAGCTGACGCTCGCTTACGCGGCGACCGTGCACAAGTCCCAGGGCTCCGAGTATCCCGCCGTCGTCATCCCCATCCACACCCAGCACTACGTGATGCTGCAGCGGAATCTCTTGTACACGGCGGTCACGCGCGGCAAGCGCCTGGTGGTGCTGGTCGGCTCGCGCAAGGCCCTGGGCCTGGCCGTGCGCAACGCGGAGATCTTGCTCCGTTGCTCGGGCCTGGCCGCGCGCCTGCGTTCGCCTTAGAACCAGCCGCCGATCAGCGACTGGATGCCAAAGAGGTTGTGGTCGCCGCCGCTGAGCCCGACGTCCAGGAAGGGACCGGCCCCCAGGAAGAAGTGCGGGGCCACGTGAAACAGAAACGGGGCGAAGAGGTTGAACGCCCAGTGGCTGCTCGACGGGCCGCCGTCCGAGGTGTCGGTGTGGAAGAACGAGAAGCCCGCCGTCGGCCACAGGCTGAATTTGTCGGTGAGGTTGAAGTTGACCCCGGCGCGGACGCCGAGAGAGATCGTGGTGGTGGCGAACCGCCCGGACTCGGTGCTGAAACCAATAACGCCACCGACGGTGATGTTAGGGATGATGAAGTAGTCGACCGCTGGCCGGAGGAGGAAGGTCGTATTGCCGCCAGTCTGCTTGACGAGGCTGAACGCGGCCGTGCCATCGAACACCAGCTGCCCCGGCGTGCCGAACCCGTTCGGTCCGGGCGGCTGCGCGAACGGTCCGCTGGCGCCCTGCGCGCCCGCGGCCGCCGGCGACGCGATCACGCCCGCGAGGGAAATCAGGAACAGCGCAACGGCACGGCAGAGCCACTTCGACGAACTGGTCTTCATCCGATACCTCCGGCGACAGGCGGTAACACGCCCGCGGGAGGGCTGGCAACTTCTGCGCTAGGTTTTTTCGCGCGGCGCGGCGCGGGGCGGGCGGCGGCGGCGCATGTTCAGGAGCTCGACGGCGAACGAGAAGGCCATGGCGAAATAGACGTAGCCCTTGTTGATGTGCTTGTCGAAGGCGTCGGCCACCAGCAGCACGCCGATCAACATCAGGAACGACAGGGCCAGCACGCGCATGCTGGGGTGGCGGTTGATGAACTCGCTGACCGCGTCGGCGAAGATCAACATCACGCCCACGGCGGCCACCATGGCAGTCACCATGATGACGACGGCCCGGGCCATTCCCACCGCAGTGATCACCGAATCCAGGGAAAAAACGATGTCCAGGATCAGGATCTGCGCCAGCGTGATCCCAAAGCCGGCACTGGCAGGCGGCGCCGGCGCAGCAGCGGCCGATCCGTCGCCCGCACCGGCGCCGGCTTCCTCTTGCTCGTCGCCTTCCAGTTTTTCGTAGATCTCGTGCGCCGACTTTCCGATCAGAAACAGGCCACCCACCAGCAGGACCAGATCGCGCCCCGACATCGGATCGCCCAGCAGCGAAAACAGCGGGCGGGTCAGGC
>DATKEU010000170.1:0-6742 GCA_035544495.1 Polyangia bacterium
CGCGTCGCCGGTGCCGGTTCGACCGCCCTGGGGTTTGCGCTGGTGTCCGTGCTGGGCTTCGCGGCCGCGGGCTGCGGCAACAACGCACCCGCGACGAGGTTCTTCACCCAGGCCGAGCTGCGCGATCCCGCCGCCTGCCAGGCATGCCACCCCGATCACGTCCGCGAATGGTCGGGGAGCATGCACGCCTACGCCTCCGACGATCCGGTGTTCCGCGCCATGAACAAGCGCGCCCAGCGCGAGACCAGCGGCGCCCTGGCCGATTTCTGCGTGAAGTGCCACGCCCCCATGGCGGTGCGCGACGGGCTGACCACCGACGGGTTGAACCTGGATCAGCTGCCGGCCACCGCCAAGGGCGTCACCTGTTACTTCTGCCACTCGGCGCAGGCCATCGACGGTACACACAACAACCCGCTGCAGCTGGCGACGGACGGCTCGATGTTCGCGTCGATCAGCGATCCCGTCGCGAGCGCGCCGCACAAGTCCAGTTACGGGACGTTGCACGACCCGACCCACGTCGACTCCGCCTCCGCGTGCGGCAGCTGCCACGACATCGTCAATACGCTGGGCGCGCCGGTCGAGCGCACGTTCCAGGAGTGGCAGGCCTCTATCTATGCCGTACCGCCGATGGGACTGACCTGCAGCCAGTCCTGCCACGTCGATGAGCGCCAGGCGCCGGTGGCGAACACCACCACCAAGGTGCGCACCTTCCACAGCCACACCTTCGTGGGCGTCGACCTGGCGCTGACCGATTTCCCGGAGAAGGACGCGCAGCGCACGCGGGTGCAGTCGCTGCTGGATATCGCGTTGCAATCCAGCATTTGCCTGGATCCCGTCCGCAAGCAGATCGAGATCGGCATCGACAACGCGGCCGCCGGCCATGGATTCCCCAGCGGCGCCACGCCCGACCGGCGCGCGTGGGTCGACGTCACCGCCTATCAGGGCGACACCGTCGTCTATCAGTCGGGTCAGGTGGGCGCCGATCAGACGGTCGAGACGCTGGCCGATCCCGATCTGTGGCTGATCCGCGATTGCATTTACGACACCGGCAAGCAGGAGACGCCTTTCTTCTGGCAGGCGGCCTCCCTTCTCAGCAATCAGATCCCGGCCTCGGTGACCACCAACGTCGCCGATCCCGCGTCGTTCACCAAGAGCCACCTCAAGAAGCTCTACCCCGCGGACGGGACCAAGGGGCTCGATCAAGTCCCCGATCGCATCACCCTGAAGGTGCACCTCAAGGCGATCGGCGATGACATCCTGGCTGGCCTCGTGGCCTCCGGCGATCTCGATCCCTCGCTTCCACCCCTCGTGCCGACGTTCGATCTGGCGGGCGGCGCGCAGGAATGGACGCAGGCGACATCCACGCCGATGATGGGCTCGGACGGCATCCTTCGCTATTGCAAGCTGCCGATCACGCCGAGGTTCGTGCCGACCCAGAACGTGGCCGTCAGCCACGCGCGCTGTCCCCCGCCGATGTGATCGCCGCGCGTCGAGCCAGCCCGAGTCGATGAGCGAGCCGACCGTCAGCCGTCGATGCAGAACGAGAAGGAGACGCTGTCGTTCTTCATGCCGTCCGAGGTGTTGATGGTCAGCGTCGTCTGCCAGAGCCCCGCCATGTAGAAATACAGCGGCGCGATCTGGTAGGCGCCGTTTGGCATCGCCGTCACCGTGGGCACCACCTGGGTTCCGTGGCCGTGATACGGCATGAATGGCAGGACTTGAATGGTTGCGCCGTCCACCGGCGCGCCGCTGCTGTCGGTGATGACCACGCTCCAGCTGTTGGTCCCCTTGATTGGCGGACCGGGGTCGCTGCTCGCCAGTTGAACCGAAAGCTTGCCGCTGGTGCCCGGCTTGATCATGCCGGCCGCGTAGTCGTCGGCGTGGATGTACCCGGTGCAGCCCACGAAGCTGCCGTCGGGCGTCGGCGCCTGGTTGCCGCCGCCGCTGCAGCCAGCCGCCATGCCGGCGACGGCGATCAGCCACAGGGCCGCGCAGCCGGTCCGGAGCGAGCGCGTGTTCATGGCAATGCTCCTTCGTCCTTGATTCTGTACGATCGCCGGTCGAAATGCGTTACGGATGCCAGCGAAAGTCTATCGCTGAGGGCGCAGCGCGTCGACCGCGCGCGCTCCGCCTCTCAGACGACCCGGTTGCGGGTCGCGCCGTCAAGAAAGGCCTGCAGGTTCTTCGCCACCTCGGCGCGGATGCGGCGGCGCGCCTCGACGGTGCCCCAGGCTATGTGCGGTGTCACCGCCACGCGCGCGGCCCAGGGGGCGCGCGGGTTGGTCAGCGGGTGATCGGCGGGGGGCGGCTCGACCTGCAAGACGTCCAGGCCCACGCCGCGCAGCCGCCCCGCCTGCAACGCCGCCAGCAGCGCCCCATCGTCGACGAGGCCGCCCCGCCCGGTGTTGATGAGGATGGCGTCCGGTCTCATCGCCGCCAGGAACGTGGCGTTCACCAGGCTCTGCGTGGCCGGTGTCAGCGGGCAGTGCAGCGACACGACGTCCGCGGCGGCCACCGCCTCCAGCAGCGGCACGCGATTGATCGACGGCGATCCCGGCACCGCCGCGCGCAGGACGCGCATCCCGAACGCCTCGCCGATGCGGGCCACGGCGCCACCGATGTGGCCGCTGCCGACGACGGCCAGGGTCTTGCCCGCCAGCTCCACCAGCGGCTGGCGGAAGAAACAGAAGTCGGGCGAGGCCGCCCATCGCCCCGCCTTGACGTCGGCGCTGTGCCCGGCCACGTCGTGCGTGAAGTGCAGGACCAGCGCGAACACCAGCTGCGCCGCCGAGTCGGTGGCGTAACCCGGGACGTTGGTGACGGCGATGCCGCGGGCGCGCGCCGCCGGCAGGTCGACCATGTTGGTGCCGGTGGCGACGACGCCGATGTAGCGCAGCGCCGGCTCCGCCGCCATCACCGGCGCGCCAATCGGCACCTTGTTGGTCAGCACCGCGCCCGCTCCGGCGCAGCGGGCGATGACCTCGGCGTCCTTCGTGTGCGTGTACGTCACCAGCTCGCCCAGCGCGGCCAGCTCGGCCCAGGGGGCGGGCTCGCCCTGGTCGGCCGCGAAGCTGTCGAGCAGGACGATGCGCACCCTCGATCGAATAGCACGGGACGGGGACGGGCGATCAGGCCTGGGCGGGGACGTCGCTGGCCGACTGCTTCAGCGCCTCGGCCTGGAAATGGGCGCGCAGGCTCTCGATGACGTCGCCGAGGTCGCCATCCAGGATCCCGGGCAGGTTGTGCTTGGTCAGCCCGATGCGGTGGTCGGTCAGGCGGTCCTGGGGGAAGTTGTAGGTGCGGATCTTCTCCGACCGATCGCCGGAGCCGATCTGGCTGCGGCGGGCGTCGCGCTCGGCGGTCTGGCGCTTCTCCTCCTCGATCTCGTACAGCTTGGCGCGCAGGAGCTTCATGGCCATCGCCTTGTTCTTGTGCTGCGACTTTTCCTGCTGGCAATGGACGATGAGGCCGCTCGGCAGGTGGTGGATGCGCACCGCCGAGTCGGTGGTGTTCACCGACTGGCCGCCCGGGCCGCCCGACCGCATGACGTCGATCTTCAGGTCCTTGGCGTCGATCTCCACCTCGACGTCCTCCACCTCCGGCATCACCGCCACCGTGGCCGTCGAGGTGTGGATGCGTCCCTGGGCTTCCGTCGCGGGCACGCGCTGGACCCGGTGCACGCCCGATTCGTACTTCAGCTGCGAGAAGGCGCCGCGCCCGGAGATGCCGGCCACGACCTCGCGGATGCCGCCCGCCGCCGCGCTGGACATCGACAGGATCTCCACCGCGTATTTTCGCCGCTCGGCGAAGCGCGTGTACATCCGGAACAGGTCGGCCGCGAACAGCGCCGCCTCTTCGCCGCCGGTGCCGGCGCGGATCTCCAGGAGGATGTTCTTCTCGTCGTTGGGATCCTTGGGCAGCAGCAACAACGTCATGCGCTGCTCCAGCCGCTCCTGCTCGGCCGCCAGCTCCGTCTCTTCCTGGCGCGCCAGCTCGCGCATCTCCGGATCCTTTTGCAGCTCGCGCGCCTCGCTCACGCGCTTGGCCACGTCGCGGTGCGCGCGCAGCGCCTCGACCAGCTCGCGCAGATCCGAGTGCTCCTTCGAGAGCTTCTGCATCTGCTGGCGGTTCGCCAGCACGGCCGGGTCGGACAGCTTGGCCGACAGCTCCTCGTACCGCAGCTCTACCGCGGCCAGTTTTCTCAGCAGCAGATCGTCCAGCATCGCAGGAAGGCGCGGGTACGAGGCGCGCGGCCTTTCGCCAGGGGCGTCCGGCTACGACTGCGGCGACGACGGCCGGCCGTACTTCTTCTGGAACCGCTCGATGCGCCCGGCGGCGTCCACGAACTTCTGCTTGCCGGTGTAAAACGGGTGGCAGTTCGAGCAGATGTCCACCATGAACGTGCCGCGCGTCGAGAAGGTCTGGACCGAATTACCGCACGCGCAGGTAATGACGGCCTGTTTGTACTGCGGATGAATGCCCTTTTTCGCCATGGTGATCCCTCGGAAGCCGCTCTTTATAAGGGGCGTTTGGCCCGGGCGCAAGCGCTACCCGGACATCGAATCCAAAAACTCCTGGTTGGATGCCGTCTTCCCCATCCGGTCGCGCAGGAACTCGACAGCGTCGATGACGCCCAGCGGGTGCAGGAGCTGGCGCAGGATCCAGATGCGGCCCAGCGCGCCGGCCGGGTTCAATAGCTCCTCCTTGCGCGTCCCCGACCGGTTGACGTCCAGGCAGGGGTAGACGCGCTTCTCCATCAGCTTGCGGTCGAGGTGGATCTCCGCGTTGCCGGTCCCCTTGAACTCCTCGAAGATGACGTCGTCCATGCGCGATCCGGTGTCGACCAGCGCGGTGGCGACGATGGTCAGCGAGCCGCCCTCCTCGATGTTGCGGGCGGCGCCAAAGAACCGCTTCGGCTTCTGCAGCGCATTGGCGTCGACGCCCCCCGACAGCACCTTGCCCGACGTGGGCGCCACGCTGTTGTAGGCGCGCGCCAGCCGGGTCAGCGAATCGAGCAGGATGACCACGTCGTGCTTGTGCTCGGCGAGCCGCTTGGCCTTCTCCAGCACCATCTCCGCCACCTGGACGTGGCGGGCCGCCGGCTCGTCGAACGTCGAGCTGACCACCTCGCCCTTCACCGACCGGATCATGTCGGTGACCTCTTCCGGCCGCTCGTCGATCAGCAGCACCATCAGCTTCACCTCCGGGTGGTTGGCGGTGATGGCGTGCGCGATGTCCTGCAGCAGCACCGTCTTTCCGGCGCGCGGCGGTGACACGATCATGCAGCGCTGGCCCTTGCCGATCGGGCACAGCAGGTCGACGATGCGCGTGGAGAGGTTCCTGGGGTCGTACTCCAGCCCCAGTCGCTGGTTGGGGTAAAGAGGCGTCAGGTTGTCGAAGAAGATCTTGTCGGATTGCTCTTCGGGCGCCGCGAAGTTGATCTGGTCGACCTTCAAGAGGGCGAAGTAACGCTCCGATTCCTTGGGCGGGCGGATGGGGCCGGACACGGTGTCGCCGGTGCGCAGGTTGAAGCGGCGAATCTGCGACGGCGAGACGTAGATGTCGTCGGGACCGGGCAGGTAGTTGTAGTCGGGCGCGCGCAGGAACCCGAACCCGTCGACCAGCGTCTCCAGCACGCCGGTGCCCAAGATCTCGCCGCGCGCGCTGGCGTGGGCGTTCAGGAGCGCGAAGATCAGATCTTGCCGGCGCAGCGAGCCGGCGCTCTCGACCTTCAGCTCGCCAGCCAGCTGGAACAGCTCCTTGATCGACTTGCGCTTGATTTCGGCCAGATTCATCGGGGCAGACCTGACGGAGGCGGAAGCTTGGGCAGGGGCGTATTCGGGGCAGGCGCGGCCGCTTGGATCGGTGACGGGTGGATGCGACGGAGGGCGAAGGGTGGACCGAGCGGCGCGCGAAGGAACGGACCGCAAAAATTGTAATTGCGCATACTTTTTGAGTCAAGGCTCGGTCGCCGCCGAGGCGCTGGTCTTTTCGATCGAAGGGGCCAGCGGCAAGAGAACCCCCGATCGGTTCTGGGCTATAGTCCGCGCCGAAAGCATGCCCGCCCGAGTGAACAGGGATTCTGTTGGCCATCGCATTCCGCTCTACGCGTATATCGAGCCGATCTTCGCCGGCCGCCGCGTGCTGGAGGTGGGGTGCGGTTCCGGCGCCGGCGCCGAGTACCTGCTTGGTCACGGCGCGTCTCGGGTCGTCGCGGTCGACACCGATCCGGCAGCCATCGAGCAGGCGCGGGCGCGCGGGCGGCGGCCGGGTCTGGACCTTCGGCTCATCGGCTCGCTCGGCGAGCTGCCACCCTTCGGCGAGGTGTTCGACGTGGTCATCGTCCCCGAAGCGGAGTCGCTGCTCCGCCGCCCGGGCGTGGTCGCCGCCTGGAAGCGCGTGCTGGCCGAGGGCGGCCGCCTGGTCGTCTCGGTGGCCAGCGCCGATCGCGCGCGCGCCGGCGAGGCGCTGGCCAGCGCCGACGGCGCCGGTTACTACGAGGTCGCCGATGCGCTGGCCGCGCACTTCCCGCGCGTGCGCATGTTCGGGCAGACGCCGTTCCTCGGGTTCGGCGTGGTCGAGTACGAGGGCGCCCCGCAGGAGCTGCAGGTCGACTCGCGGCTCGTGGAGGGGGGCGCCGAGCCGGCGTCGCGCTACCTCGGCGTGGGCGGGGCCGACGAGGTGCTGGGGCTCGGCTACGCGCTGGTCCAGTTGCCGTTCGCGCCCCTGGAGAGCGCGCTCG
>DATKEU010000171.1:0-2283 GCA_035544495.1 Polyangia bacterium
AGCATCGTGTTGGCGTTGATGCCGCGAAACCACGAGGGTGCGGCGCCGGGCCCAGCGGCGGTGTGCACGTATTTGGCGACGGTGTCAGTCGGCGCGTTGAGATCGGTGGACAGTTCGATCGCGGCGGCCGCGGTCGGCGCCAAGCCGACGACGGTGCCCCCGGAGGAGCGCCACGCGTGCGATAGCGCCGCCATCGCGCTCGTCTTGCCGGTGCCCGCCGGGGCCAGCGCCAACGCGACGCGCCGCCCATCGACGGCCAGGCCGCGCACCAGGGCCGCCTGCCCTGCGTTGAGTGTTTTGCCGCGAGCCGCCGAGTCCGCGAGCGCCAGCTCGACGTCGGCCTCACCGGCGGTGCGGCCACCGAGTTCGTGGGCGGCAGCGAGGATGCGCCGCTCGGCGGCCAGCATCTGCGTAGACGTGTAGGTGGCGCTGCCGTAACGGGTGTAGACGCTGGCGCCGTCGCGGCGGCGCAACGCGTCGGGTTCACCCAGATCGGCGTCACGGTCACGCGCGTGCGCGACGCTTCAAGGTTCATCCAGCGCCGCGTCGGTGATCCGCTCGGCCAGCGAGTCGTCGGATGCGTGCCCGCTGCCGCGCACCACACGCTGCGCCTCCGCGAGCACGTGATGGCGCTGCCACGTCGCCCGGGACTGCGACACCGCGGCGATCACCTGGGCGGCGCGCGCGGAAACCCATTCCTGGTCAACCTGTTCGATCTGCTGGGCGGCCGCAGCCAGCACCTCGCCGAGCATGGCGGTCAACTCCCGCGCGCCGCCGAGAACCTCGATCGCCTGGCCGCGCCACGTGTGCCGCTGCTCGGCGACCGAGCGCGGTTCGTGCTTGGCTTCGCGGGTCTCCAGCGTCGCCTGTTGCGCCAGCGCGATCGCCTCGACGTGGGTCGGTTCGCGGCCGTGGGTGGCCTGAAACTGCTTGGCCAGATCGGCGGTGCGCGCCTCGATCGCCGCGCGCCGCGACGACCAGGCGGACGTCAGTTCGGGGCGTATGCCGACGATTTCGCGCACCGGCCGCTTGCCCCGGTCAGCTGGGGCTTCGGCGAACCGCAATCCGAGGCGTTGCCCGAGGTGGGCTTCCAGGCGCGTGTTGTAGAGCTCGGAGGCCGCCACCGTGAACCGGTGGACCGGCTGCCCGTCCAGCGCCAGCCACCGCATGACCCCGTCGGCGCTGACGGTGGCGACCTTGTTGGAGATCGCGACGTGCGTGTGCAGGTCGGGGTCACCGGCGCGGGAATCGCGGTGCGTGAACGCCGCCCCGATCAACCCGGTGGTGTCGACTTGGGCGACACCGTTGGTGCCTGAACGGGTGAACGCCGCATTCGATTCCAGCCACGCCAGCGTGTCCGCGATGGCCGCGTCGTGGGCCTGCTCGACGGTGGTGGCGACATCTCGTGGGGCGATCGCCCACAGCGCCGACACGCTCTTGACGGGGCTGAACGTCAGGTCATAACCGGCGACGGCGGTTGTGCGCGCCCGGGTTTCGCGCGCGATGAAACCGGTCAGCTCGCGATCGTCGGCGGGCGGCCGCCCGTACTGCTGCTCGAACTTTTCGCGCGCCAGCGCGGTCCGGATCGCGGCGCGCGTGTCCGCGTCGATCGGCGCGTTCCACGCCTGGCCGGCGGCCTCGTTGTGCTCGCGGTAGGCCACCGCCAAAGCGCGGATAAAGGTGGTTTCCCCGTCGCGGATGTAAAAGCTGCGGCCTATCTTGGCGGCCTCGGCGGCGGCCATACCGTGCACGCCGCGTGCGGTCACATACGCTGCGATCGCATCAGCATTCGGGTGCAGACCTTCACCGAACAACGCGCGCATCTGGGCCTCGCTAACCGGTGAACCCGCGGGCACGGCCCACACTTCGGCCACGTCTTCGGCGGGGACCGAGCGCGCCTGCGCCGCCGCGACCTCCGCCAGCGACCCCAACCCGGAACCGGCCCAGCGGCCTGGCGATTCGCCCCTGGCCGTGTAGTAATCGGTGAGAGCCGCGCTGCCGCGCTGCGTGGAGTCGACAGCGGCGACCTGCCGGATCAGGTACTGATACCCGTCACCGGCCGTGAGTTTATGCATGGTCATCGTCATGGCCTGGGACGCTAGAGCGCCCGGCGACGATTTGTCCTACACGGATAGGGCAGTTCTTAGGAAACCGTGACCCTTAATGCAAGAGGTGTGTGGTGCGCGGGGTGGTTGCGGAGGGGGGTGAGGCAAGACGGGTGGTGTGGCGGAGATGCGGGGCATGGCCTGTTTGGTTGGCGGACAAGAGAAAGTGGAAACACAG
>DATKEU010000172.1:0-3572 GCA_035544495.1 Polyangia bacterium
GGTCAGGCCGTGCAGGATCGGCGACGGTTCCGAAGACGTAACATTCGTCGGGTTCCGCCCCCCGCTCAGAAGTCTTGTTTTCAAGCGTCCACGATCCCAGCGGCGAAAACTCGATCCCGCGCTCCAGGCAGAAGGTCTCGACCAGACGGCCAATCATGGACTTCAACGTCTCGTGCTGTCGTGAGGGGGTCATGAGCTCAAGCGTTCCCTCCAGGTAGGCGAAACGAGGCACCGGCTCCTCCCCGCGCTGCTCGAGGTGCCGCTGATAGTCGGACCACGCGACATCGCGCAGCAGCACGATGTGGTCATCCGTGGCCGCGTCATCACGGCGAAAAAGCGACACGGCACGCATCCTCGTCAGTATAGAAGGGCCTTCTCCGCCCGTCGAGAACGGCTCGTGACAGCCTCAATCGCCGCGCAGGTTGTCCTGCCAGGGCGACTGAACGCCCGAGTCGCACAGCCAGAAGAAGAGCGCGCGCTGATCGAGGTACTCGAGCGTGGCGATCTCGGCCAGCACGACGGGCATGGCGTCGATGCTCATGCCTTCCCAGTCGAAGCCGGCCACGCCCTGGCTCAGGGCGCGCAGGCCGTTCGTGGCCAGCTTGTCGCGGCAGCGCCAGAGGTGATGCACGGTCATCGCCGCCGCCTGGCCGAAGTCGGAGGGAGGGGCCAGCGCGTTCGGCAAGGCCACCCGATCGAGGCCCACGCTCCAGCACAGCCAGCAGAGGGCGTTCCACTCCCGCCGGGCCAGACGCAGCAGCGAGGGCAGGGCGGCGCCGAGCGGCGGCAAAGTCTCGTCGACCTGCACGCGCGTCGGTTGCGGCTCGGCGGCGGCGCCGGGGCCATCGGCACCCGCGCGGCCGCCACCGTCTGATTCGCCACCTGGCGCCGCTTCCGGCGCGTCGTCGTCGACGACGATCTCGTCGAACTCCCACTGCTCCAGCGCGACGGGGCCGTCGGGCAGCAGGAACGACAGCTCCGGCAGCATCCACGGCCGCGCATGCCCGCCCTCGGCGCCCACCACGCCGGCGATGGCGGCGCGAATGGCGTCAAGGCGGGTGGCGTACTTCTGGATCACTGCGCGCACGGCTTCGAGCTCCTGCTCCGGCCGCTCGGGGACGTCGCCGGACAGCGCCGGGATGCGCTGCCGGGCCGGCCAGAAATCGAACACCGGGAACAGGACCCGCGCGTAGCCCTGCAGGAAGTCGCGTTGCTCCTGCCAGTCGGCGGGCAAGCTCTCGGCGTCGACCCGGGCAGCCAGCGGGTGGCCCCGGTGCAGCTGCAGCAGCGCGCGCGTCACCCTCGCCTCGTGCAGCGACGGATCGAGCAGCAGCGCCGCATCGACCAGGTCCAGCGAGATCTCGTCGGCGCCCGGGCGCGCGGAGGCCACGGCCCGCAACAGCTGCCCGGCGTCGCCCCCGCGCACGATGCCGTTGACCAGCAGCGGGAGCTGGCCGTCGGCCTGTTTCATCAGTTGCAGCGCCAGCTCGGCGCTGGCCTTCTGCGTGAACGGCAGCTGCATCCCCGCGAGGCGCAGCCGGAGATCATCGGCCGAGCGCGCACCGGCGGCCGCCCGCGCCGCCGCCAGCACCGCGTCGCCTAGCCGCCCTTCCGCATCCAGCTGGTCCGCCAGCGCGATCCACGCGCCGGCATCGCGCCGATCGCCGCCGCCCGGCGGGAGCGCGGCCAGCGCCGGCGAGGCCGCGAGACCCTCGGGCGTCAGCGCCGCGCCCAGCGAGAACCGGCGCAGCGTCTCGCCCGCCTGGTCGTGCAGCGTCCATTCGCCCACCGCTTGATCACCGTCGAAGGCACCGCGCTCCTCGACGACGCGCGAGTTGCTGTAGATGCCCGCGGGCAGGTTGGTGCGCCGATAGGCTCCGCTGCGCTTCCCGGCGCGGAAATCCGATTGCTCCAGCAGCGCGCCGTCGGGCAGGAAACGCTGCCATCGCCCATCGGGGCGGCCGGCCTGGTACTCGTCGCGCTCCATCAGCACGCCGGCGCGCGACCAGCGCAGCCAGGGCCCGTGCAGCTCGGCCTTCTCGTTGTACGCGCCCGTGATCCAGCGATCGGCCTGCTCGTCGAAGTGCGCCTCGGCCGGGACGGCGGCGGGGCGGGGCGGAAACGGCCGGCCGCTGGGCAGGATGTGCACGCCCTGACGGTCGTACCAGCGCTGGCCCAGGCACGATCCGCGCTCGTAATCGAGCTGCATGCGCCACGCATTGTCCGGCACGCAGCAGCTCTGCATCGGCTCGGCCCGCGCGCTCTCGCTGCCGTACGCGACGACGGTGCCGTGCAGCTGGCCAGCCTCGTACGGCAGCTCGCGCGCGACCGTGCCGTCGGGGTGGAAGAGGCGAGCCACCCCCTGCTCCTTGCCGTCGTGATACGTGGTCTCGGAGCGCAAGCTGCCGTCCGCCCGCCACCCGCGCAGAACGCCCTGGCGGCGCCCCGCCGCGTCGGTGGGGCCCAGCTGCCATTCGCCGGAGATCGTGGCCCAGACCGCGTCGGCGGGAACGGCGGCAGGACGGGGTGGTGATTCGTCCATGTGAGGAACCATACGTGATAAATCGCCCGGCGCGTAACGACGCGCGCGGAGTTCAGTGGCCTCAGTTGACGTCCGGATCCCGTGAGCTCGAGCCGCCGCGCGGCATCCCCTCGGGCAGGCCGCTGTCCATCTCGTCTTCCTCGACCGGCACCGAGATGCGATAGGCGGCGTTCAGCCAGTTGCTGAGATCGGCGGAGCGGCAGCGCTCGGAGCAGAACGGATGAAACGCGCGCCCGCCGGTGCTTTCGTCTATGGACTTTCGACAAGTGGGGCACTTTCGAGTGGCCACAGTCAAAAGATAGGCGCCGCCGCCGCGGCCGTCCAGTGATCGAACGCGCGGCGGCGCCGTGGAAAAATCGAGGAACGCGCGCGGACTGTGTTGTCGAAAGCGATGCCTGAGAGTAAAAGTACCGTTCATGGAAAGGCCCCGGGTCCCTTCGGCCTTCTCCGGCGCTTCACGCGGTTCGCGATGACTGAGACGCAGCCTTTGCCGAGCGCGGCGGAAAAAAACCGCCGCCGGGCCGCCGCGCTTGATCGCTACGCGATCGTGGGCACGCCCGCGGAACCTGCGTTCGACCGCCTCTGTCTGACGGCGGCGAGGATCCTGCGCGCCTCCTGCGCGGCGGTCATTTTCGCCGACGCGGAGCGCGGGTGGTGCAAGTCGTGCTTCGGTTTCCGCGAGCGCGATTGCGCGGGCGGCTCCGCGCTGTTCGAGGCGACGATCGAGCAGGACGGCGTGCTGGTGATCGAGGACGCCGCCGCCGACGCGCGCTTTCGCGACGATCTGTGGGTGGCGGGCGAGCCGCGCGTCCGCTTCTTCGCCGGCGCGCCGCTGCGCGCGCCCGACGGCGTCAACGTGGGCGTGCTGGCGGTGTTCGACTGTCATCCGCGCGCGGCCTCGGAGATCGACGGCGAGGCTCTGCTGGCGCTGGCCGCGGTCGTGATGGATGAGACCGAGCTGCGCGCCAGCGCCGCCGCCAGCTCGCCGAGCTCGTCCGCCCACTGCAGGGTCACGCCTTTCGGCAGGCTG
>DATKEU010000173.1:0-10790 GCA_035544495.1 Polyangia bacterium
GCACTCGAGCTGCCACTGGCAGCCGTCGTCGCCCAGGCGCGAGTTACCGTCGAAGAAGCAGTCCTGCTTGCACGCGTCCATGTTGTCGCCGGGGATGCCGGTCGCGAAGCTGCTCTCGTCGTTGTCGGCCGGGCCCGTGCACTCGGGATCGGCGGAGTCGATGAGGCCGTCGCCGTCGTTGTCGATGCCGTCGCTGCACTGGGTCATGCCGATCGGCACCTTGAAGATCGACCCGCCCGCGCCGCCGGTTCCCGTGGCGCCGGCCGTGCCCGTGCCGCCCGCGGTGTCCGTGCTGCCCGCGGTGGCGCCCGTGTTCAAGGGATCGCACTTGAGCTGCCAATCGCAGCCGTCGTTGCCCATGCCGGAGTTGCCGTCGAAGAAACAGTCCTGCTTGCACGGATCGACGTTGTCGCCCGGGATGCCGGTGGCGAACGAACCCTCGTCGTTGTCCAGCGGACCCACACACTCGGGATCGTCGTAGTCGATGAGGCCGTCGCCGTCGTTGTCGATGCCGTCGCTGCACTGGGTCTTGCCGACGGGAATCTTGCCACCCAGGTCGCCCGCCGCGGCGTCAGTGGTCGACCCGCCCGCACCGCCCGCCCCGTTCGCGCCGCCGCCGCCGTCGGATTTGATCGTCGCGCCGCCGCTGCCGCAGCCAAGCACCAGCAGCGATCCCGCAATCAGAAAAGCTCTCGCACAACGCGCAGGCCAGACGGTCATCACACACTCCCTCGACGCAGTGGGGTTCAGCAGCATTGCAATCGACGAACCGCGCAGGTGGCTTGAATCGGGGCGCCTGGGCACGATCGACCGCGGCGTCGGTGCTCCGAGCCGTTCATCGTCGTGTCCCGGGCGGGTCTGCGGCGGCCGCCCACCTTGGAGGCACGTCGGCCGCGCGCCGTCATCCTGCCGGCGCTGGTGACGGTGCTGCCGCCGCCCGTTCTCTCCCTGCTGTCGGGCGGACAGGGAGAGTAAGGCCGCCTATCCGACACGCGGCGGCGCCCGCGGTCGATTCGGCGGGCATCGACCTCCCTCGCTTACGAGACGTCGTCGCCGCAATTCCTAGCGCGGAAGAGCGTCTATCCACTCCGCGATCAGGGTGGTGCTGGCGTCGTCGACCATGTGACTGACGAGGGGAGGCATCTGGTACATGTCACGTCGGTGCGAAAGGATCCAGAGAAGGCTCTGGTCGTGCGCCCCAGGCGAGATGCGGACCGCACCGGGGAAGTGTTGAGCCACGGCCCCGGTGGTGGGAGAGGAATTGAGCGACTTTGAGAAGATGTCCGTTCGCAGCACTGTCGCGGGGACGGCTCCGGGAGCGGTTGGCCAGATCTCGTCCGCTCTCAGCCGCATCAGCAACCCGGTGTCGTTCCCCAGGCCGCGCGATGAATGGCAGGACACGCCGCAGTTCATGTGGAGGTACGCCAAAGCCCCGGCCGCCTTGCCGCTCGCGTCTTCGGGAATGGCAATGGTCGTCGTCGCCGGCGGGTTCGTGACTAGGTCGCGCCTGACCAATTCGGCGAGCCCCAACCCCTGCGCGTTGGGATGCGCGAGGGCGATGGCTTCAACGCCCAAGAGCTTGTCGGCTCCGCCGTGGTGGCACTTGTCGCACGCCTTCACGCCGGGTATCTCGTAGCCGCTAGCCAGAATGGTGCCTTTGGTGTCGGTGCTGAGGGCGGCGCTCTTTCCGTCGGCGCTCCACACGTACGTGCCGACATCCCAGGTTGTGGCGTCACGCTTGAACATCGCGCGCGTCTCCACCAGGGTTCCCTGGACCTTGAACTCCTTGAATGCCTTCGTACCGACGGGAAACCGCCACACGTCCATATTGGACGTGTCGATCTTGGTACCCGGCGGAAGATAGAGAAAGCGCCGCTTCTCGGCGCCGTCGCTCCACAGGACCACGCCAGGGGTGTATGGCATCACATCCGGTGAGAGCTTGCTGGGATCACTGTCCGGATAGAGGCCGGTACAAAACACGTCGGCGGGCAGTCCGGCGGTTGGAAGCGCGCAATGCGACGGCAGGGTATTGGCGCCGTTGTTCGATCCGTCTGTGCCGCAGCCTTGCATGACCGCAGCCAGCGCCCAGTGACAAAGGAATCGCCACCTCGTCGACGTTATCTTCTGTTGTGCCATGAGACCACCCGTTCAATCGTTCTTGGCGCCGGACGCGATCCAGCTGCGCACCGCCTCCAGCTGCCCGTCGGTCAGAGGCGTCGCTCCCTGCGGCATCCGGTCTCCGCAGGGATGCGCCGGACCCAGCTTCAGGTAGAAAAGGCTGTTCTCGGGATCTCCGGGCACCACCAGCTGGCGTCCGCCGCCACACTTCGCGCTGGCGGACGCCACACCGACAATGGCCGCGAAGGCAGCGGCCTGAGTGTGGCCCATGTCCAGCTTGCCGTTGCTGATCTCGTTGGCGGGCCGATCATGGCAGTAATTGCACTGCCCCTTCGTCCCCAGGACGAAAACCTCGGCATATATCGCGCTGAAAGTCGGCGGGGTCGCCGGCTCATTTTGCGATGAACCGGCGCAGCCGCTCGCCACCGCCAGCTGCGCCGTTGCCAGCGCGCAGACCGCCCGGGTCAGGGAGCGCATTTGAAGGGCCCATTCACGACGAGCGGCAGACTGTGGACGTAGACGGCGATGTCGTGGGCATCCGCGTCGGCCATCTGACCGAAATAGGCAGGTGTCGCGGGGTGACTGCCGCAGAGCACTCTGCCGGTGCCCTTCTCCGTGCCCATCTTGATCGCCGCCGCGATGTCGTCGACTGTCCAGCCGGCGATTCCCGTGGCGTCGGGTGTGATGTTGGCGGACGTATTCGGGGCGGCGCCCTTGATCAGGGTGTACCGCTTGCCGCCCGCGAAGGCCTTGGTCAGGTCGGGGACGTCTTCGCCAAGCTGCGGGGTGTGGCAGTTCAGGCAGGAGACCGTCGCGAGATAGCGGCCCCGTTCAGCGGCGGCGTAGTCGGCGTCGGTCGCTGCCAGCGTCGTGTGAGGCACCTTGCTGAAGTCGACCTGCGGTGCCGGCGGGAACTGATCCGAGTACGGATAGTCCGCCGGCACGACGTTGTCATTGGGTGGAACGGTTCTCAGGTACTGAATCACCGAGTCCTGATCCTGCGTCGTCAGGACGGAGTACTCGGGGTAGGGCATGATCGGGTAAACGGAAACCTTTTCGTCGTCGATGCCCTTGGTCAGCGCGGTGCGAATCTGCTCGTCCGACCAGGTCGCCAATCCTTCTGGATTGTGGCTGGTGATGTTTTCCGCGTACACGCTGACAACGGTGCCGGCCCCGTCCGTGAAGTCATAGTTGCGACTCCCGGCGAGGTACTTGGTGGTGTCCGGCTTGCCATCGGCCCCATTCGGGGTGTGGCAGGTGCCGCAAACCAGGACGTGATCGACCAGATATTTCCCCCGCTCCGCGGTCCCCGTGGTGGCGGTGCGCACCGGAGCATCGGCGCCAGCGCCAGCGTCCGAGGAGGAATTGGCGGAGGACGAGCACCCACTGCTCATTGCGCCGATCCCCCACCCGAACGCCATACCAAGCGCCAGGCCCAAGGCCGGCGCGCTGCGATGGCCAGCCACGATCAGTATCCCTGCCCGTTGGCGCAGAACACACCATGGAAGGTTCCGCTGATGCTGTCCGCGCCGTAAGTGGCCATCACCGATCCCTCGAGCACCTGCGCGTCCGCGCTGGTGAAATGGATCTTTCCGGAGGTGGCGGTTGTCTCATAGGCAGACGACTTTCCGCCTTGGGCGAAGTTCACCTCGCCGGGCGGCACCGGATAGTCGGCCAGCTTCGGCGCCCCCTTGATGACAACCTCCACGACCTGTGAGCCGGTGGTGGCGGCGCCAAGCCATCGCGAGACCATGAGTTGATCGCAGGTGAGCGTGGCCGAGCTCATATAGACGAGGGTCTCGCCGCTGTTGGAGATCCAGAGCGTGCTCACGATGGGCTTGACAGCACCCAGCGCGCCCAGCGTTCCCGACAGCGTCGTCGACCCAGCGCCCGATCCGCCGCTATCGCCAGCATTCCCATCGGCGGCGCCGTCCGTGCCGCTGGCCGTGCCTCCCGTGCCGCTGGCGGTATCACCCGTGCCGCTGGCGGTACCACCCGTGCCGCTGGTCGCGCCCCCCGTGCCGCCCAATACCCCTCCGGTCCCTGGTGTTCCGCTGCCCCCCGTGCCGGTCGCCGGCGAACTGGAGGAGCCGCATCCGACAAAACATGCAAACCCTAGACAGAAGACACACGTGTACCGTAGACGGCGGGGGATACGTCTCATTCGCTTTTCCTTCGTGGGGACCGGTTCGGGCCTCGAGGGATGTCATCGACCCGATGGATGCCGGTCTATTTGTTACAGGCCTCAGCCTCGTGGGTACTGAGTGCCCGCAGTTCCCACTCCCTCCGAAAAAAACTTTAGAGGGTCGTCATTGGCGCCGCCTGGTACCGCGACGGGCATGCGCTGTCCCGGAAATCCAGGCGGGGCGTCGCATCGGGACCTTGGCGGCTGAAACAGTGGAGCAGCTTGAGCGCAGCCTGATCCAGGCTCTCAACGCGCCCCGACAGCGTTCAAGATCGCGAGCCGCTCGAGCGGTTGGAAGGCGAACATCGGGATCTTCACCTTCTTGCCATGCGTCCACAGGACGGCGACGCTGGGATTTCTGGTGTCCACACCCAGTATCTGACCAAGCGGGACGATCTTCCGGGCGCCAAACGGGCCCCACCGTATCTCGATGCGATCGGGAAAGAGACGCAGCAGCGGGGTCCTCTTGAAGCAGATCCCCGCCACCAACATGACGATCCCCGAACTGCCGGTGCCGATTGATGCCGTCGGGGCCGCGAGGTTGATGCCAAACACCAACAACAGCATCGCGACGCCGATGCCGATGTAAAGGTTGGCGTACCGACTGTAGAACTCTGTCATGGGGCGTCTCCTCGGTTGAAGTACTCACGTTCGACGATGCGATCGGCCGTGGCGGCAGCGCCCCAGATGGCGACCAGCCCCACGGGCAAGAACAGAATCGATCCCGCGATGACGATCGGTCGTCCGCCGGCCTTTCCGCGCGCAAGCTGGACCAGACCGGACAGCACCAGCAGCCAAGACGCGCCCAACGCGAGCCCGAGGATCGGCGACACGGACCATCCGTAAAGGATGATCAAGACATCGACACAGGCTCCGATCGGCAGCGCGGCGTGCATGGCGAGATATCGGCCGTGGCTCGACGAGGTTGCGCGCCGCCGCGCAGCCCGGTCTATCCGTCAACCACGCTAGCCGGCCGTCAAGCGGGCGTTCAGCGCGGCCAGCTCGTCGCTCAAGGCGAAGTTGACCAGCTCGACCACCTCGACGTTGGCGCGGGCGGCGGCGAGGAGCTCGTCGGGGCCGTGCGCCGCCGCCGCGGCCAGGTTGCGGTCGACGCGCGCGATCTGCTCGAAGGCACCGATGACGTCGCCGGCGATCAGCATCGCCGCGCGCTGGCCGGTGTGCGCCAGGCCAGCGCGCCAGCGATCGCTGTCGAAGACGCCGCCGTCGCGGAACGACAGCGCCGCCTGGTCGAAGGCGCGGCGGTGCTTGCGCGGCAGCGCGCGCGCGATCTTCTGGCTCACGTCGGTCAGGCGCTCCTCGGGCAGCGCCCCGCGACCATAGTCCGGGTAAACCGTGCGCACGCCGGCGACGATCACCATCCCCAGCTCCTTGACCGGGATGCGCGCCGCCACGTGCGTCCCGGCGCGCAGGCGGCCGAGCTTGTGTCCCAGCTGCCCGGCAAGCTCCTGCCGCGGGAACGATCCCGCGTTGGGCGGCATCAGCAACGCGGGCGGCAGCGTGGCGTCGATCTCCACCTGCGTGACGCTGTTATGTCCGAGATAGATCTCGAACGCTTCGCCCAGGCCCAGGGCCGACGCGACGCTGGCCACCGCGCCGCGGACCGGGTCGTCGGCGCGCGGCCCCATGCGATCGGCCTTGGTCAGCCCCCAGTCCTCGACGCTGGCGCCGTATAGCCGCGGCACCACCTCGCTCATCGCGGCCAGCAGCGCCGTGGCCGGATGGTGCTCGTCGGGGTGGCGGATGATGGTGTCGAAGTCGACCGCGCCCACGGCCAGGCGCGGGGGCGGCGACCAGCGCAGGCGCGCCTCGCGGGCGGCGCGCGCCTCGGCGCCGTCGACGGCGCCCAGCGCCACCAGCACCGCCAGCGCGCGCTCGGCCCGATCGCGCTCGCCGGTGCGCTCGAACAGGCGGCGCAGCGCGCGCAGCGACGGCAGGCGCAGCGGCTCCAGGCGCAGCAGCGCCAGGTGCTCGGCCACCGCCTCCGCGGGACGGAACGCCTCCTCCAGCACGCGCGCCAGCTCGGCGCGCGCGGTGACGTTCTCGGGCGCGCCGCGCAGGACCACGCGCAGCTCGTCGATGGCCCGGTGGGGCGAGACCAGGGGGCCGCTCCACAGCCCGGCCAGCTGGATACGCCGCCGCGCCGAGCCCGGCTCGACGGTCAGATAGCGCGTCAGCGCCTGGGCCAGCCGCGCCGGTTCGTCGAGGTGCGTGGCGATCCCCTCCAGGCGATCCAGCGCGGCGTCGTTCACCGGATCCAGCGCCAGCGCCTCCTCCAGCGCCTCCGCCGCCCCCTCCGGGTCTTCCGCCGGGCCGGCCAGCAGATCGCCCAGCGCCACCCGATGGCCGACGCGCGCCGGCTGATCCGGATCGACGCTGCCCAGGCGGCGCAGCGACGCCGCCGCCTCGCCGAAGCGCTGCTGGCGCGCCAGCGTCCGCGACAGGCCCGCCAGCGCCTTCACCTCGTCGGGCACGGGCAGAAGCGCGCTCTGATACGCGCCGGTCGCCAGCGCCAGATCGCCGAGATCGCGCTCCGCGATCGTGCCGACGCGAATCCACGCCGCGCTGATGGTCTCCGGATCGGCGGAAGCGGCGATGGCACGCCGGAAGCTTTCCACAGCCTCCATCGGGCGGCCGCGCTCGCTGAGCAACTCGGCCAGGCGCAGCTGCGCCACCACCGACGAAGGATCGGCCTCCACCGCCTCACCGAGCGCGATCACCGCCTCGGCCGTGGCGCCGAGATCGTGCAGCAGGCCCGCCAGGTGCAGCAGGCGATCGCGGCGCCTGTCGCCGGTGCCGGCGGCGGCGCGCCGGCGCAGCACATCGCAAAGACGCTCCTCCTCGTGCCGGTTGCGCAGGATCACCTCCAGCACCTGAAAGTCGACCTCCGCGTCGGGATCCAGCGCCAGCACTTCTTCCAGGCAGTCCGCCGCCGCATGATCGTCGCGGACCGCGTTGGCGTAGAGGCGCGCCGCTTGCCGGAAACAGTCGGCGGCCCGCTCCGTGCTCTTGCAGGCGCGCGCCTCCTGCGCGTAGAGGGCGGCGGCGGCGCGCGGGTTGCCCAGGCGCTCGCGCAGGCGGGCCAGCGCGCGCAGGGCCGGCAAGAAGCCTTCGTCGGCCTGGATGGACGCTTCGAGATCGGCGGCCGCGCCGCCCAGATCGCCGCCGTCGGCGCGCGCCATGGCCAGCTCCCACAGCAGGGCCGCGCGCGCCTGCGGCAACTGCTGATCCTGCGCGCGGTCGGCCAGCGTGCGCCGGGCCAGCACCACCCGCGGCCAGTCGGCGCGGCGCACCACCATGCGCTCGAACAGCGCCAGCGAATCGCCGGCGGGATCGCCCTCGACGAGGCGTTCGTAAAGCGACAGCGCCTCGACCGGCGCGGCGCCGGAGCGCTCGCGGGCGGCCAGGGCCGCGCGCCACAACGAAAGGCGCGCCTCCGGCTCGCGCGTCGCTTCGGCCAGACGTTCCAGCGCCAGGCCCGCCTCGCGATCGCGCCCCGTGCGCCGCAGGATCTCGATCCGCGCCTCCAGCGCCAGCAGCTCGCCCGGCGAGTCGTCCAGCACGCGGCCGAGCAGCAGCGCCGCCTGCTCGCCGTCGGGCAGGCGCAGCGCCAGGTCGATGCGGGCCCCGGTCACGCCCTCCGCGGCGTCTTCCTCGGGCCGCCCCTGCGGCACGCCCAGGCGCCGGGCCTGCATCTGCGCGACGTCTCCCGCCCGGCCGAGCAGCCGATAAAGCCGCTCCTGCGCCAGCGCCGCCGCCAGCCGCCCGCTGCCGCCGGTCCCCGCCCCCGCGACTGCTGGCGCCGCCACGCTGGCGCCCAGGCTGCGCTCGATGATGAGCAGCGCCTCGCGCGGGCGGCGCAGCTGCCATTCATAGACCTCGGCCTGCCGCCGATACACGGCGGACTTGGCCGCCGGATCACCGATGCGCTCGGCCAGCGCGCCCAGCGCCGCGCCCAGCTCGTCGACGCGCCCCAGGCGCTGCAGAAGGCGCGCGTAGTAATCAGCCGCGTCGACGCTGGCCGGATCCGCCGACAGGGCGCGGCCCACTGATCCCAGCGCCACCTCCGGCTGGCCCATCAGCTCGGCCTGCACGCGCGCCGCCTCCAGCTGCAACGTGCTGGCCGCGGCCGCCGACGGCTCGCCGACGGCCATGCGCGCCAGGACCGCGGCCAGCGCCTCGAAGCTCTTGCGCCGGCCGAGCGCGCGCGCCAGCCCTTCCAGCGCCGGGCGGAACGACGGCGCCAGCTCCAGCACCGACTCGTACGCGCGGATCGCCTCGGTGTCGGCGGCCGCGCGCTCCTCGAACAGCGTCGCCGCCCGGAAACGCCAGGCCACCCGCTCGTCGCTGGTCGCGGTGACGATCTCCGTCCCCAGGCGCAACGCCGCCTCCGCCGCCACCAGCGCGTCCCCCGCCTTCTCCGCCGCGCGCAGGAGGGCCCGCAGCGCCGGCGCTCGCCGCTTGCCGCGATCCGCCCACTCGGCGTAGAGCGCCATCGCCTTCCCCGGATCGTGGAGGCGCTCCTCATGCAGCTGGCCCAGGCGCTCGAGCCGCCGCCCTTCGGTGTCGTCGCTGTCGTCGAGCGCCGCGCCGGGCGGTGTCGCCGCGCCCGATCCGCCGGCCGCAGACGGCAGCTCCTGGGCGCGCACCTCGCTCTCGATCACGCCGACCAGATCGTCCCAGCGTTCGAGCATCGGGTAGAGGCGCTCCAGCAGATGCAGCGCCGGCGGATAGCCGGGCACGGCGTCCAGCGCCCGCCGCGCCAGCTCGGCCGCGTCGGGCAGCGCGTGCAGCGCCGTCTCGTTCAGCTCGGCGGCGCGCATGGCCAGCGCCGCGCGCTCGGCCGGCGCCTCGGCCCGCCCCACCGCCGCCACCGCCAGCGCCACCTGCACCGCCGAATCGCCGGTGCGCGCGGCGATCCGCTCCAGGGCGTGCAGCGCGCCGACGCTGTTCGGCCGCCGGGCCAGCACGCGCCGGAATCGCTCCACCGCGGCGGCATCGTCCTTGCCATGGTGCTCGGCGACGTATCCGGCCAGGCTGGCCAGCGCCGCCGCCCACTCTGGATCGACGGTGAGGCTGGCCTGATGATCGAGAAGCCGCAGCACGCGCCGCCAGCGCCCCGCCGCCGCGTCGTCGTCGCAGGCGATCCCCAGGATCGCCAGATCGTCGGGCGTGTCGGAGAGCGCCTGATCGATCGCCGCCGTCGCCCGCTCGACCGCGCCCAGCCGATAGCGGTGCAGCGCCGCCGCCGTCGCCAGCCAGGCCGCGCGCACCGGCCCCGGCGCCACTGCCTCCGCCTCCAGCGCCACGCCGCGCAGAAGCTCGAGATCCTTGCCCGCGCGCGCCGCCACCCGGCGCAGCCCCGCCCGCGCGACGGCCGCCGCGTCGCCGCGCGCGTCCTCGTCCAGCGAGCGCCCGAACAGCGCCAGCGCCTCCGGCAAGCGCGACGGCTCCGCCTCCGCCAGCAGCGCCAGCCGGCAGAGGACGCGCGCCCGCTCCGCCGGCAGCCGCGCCGCCGCCAGCCGGCGCTCGAGCACGGCGCGCAGAAACGCGGCGTCGCCCGCCCGCTCGGCGATCGCCTGCGCCGCCGCCAGCGCGCCGCGATGATGGGGCGCCGCCTGCAGCGCCTCCTCCAGCGCGCGCCGGGCCGGCAGCGGCGCCAGCAGGCGATCCTCCAGCAAGTAGGCCTTCTCGACCAGCAGCGCCGCCCGATCCGCCACGCTGGCGCTGGCTTCGATCTCCACGTCCAGCAGATCGACGGCCGACCAGACGCTGCCCACCTCCAGCGCGTGCACGCGCAGGGCGCGCAGCACCGGCGGGAACGTCGCCCGCACCGGATCCTCCAGCGCCAGGTGCAGGTGATCGACCGCGGCCGTCGTGTCCGACAGCCGGTCTTCCAGCAAGCGCGCCGTCACGTAGCGCAGAGCACCCGCCGCCGCCCCCTCGCGCTGCTCGGCTTCCTCGTCCAGCGCGGCCACCTCCGCCTCCCATGCCGCCGGCGTCATGTCCGGCGGGCGCACGGGGGCCGCCTCCTCTAGCGCCGGGGTCAACGCCTCCAGGAGATCATCGTCGGACTCCCGGCCGGCGACGACCGGCGTTGGGGTCAGCAGGTTCACGGGCGGGACGAGTCTAACCGATGAACCCCGGGCATGGCCGCGAGAACTGCGACAAGGGCGATGGGCGAATGTCGGCCGGGGCGCCAGCTCTCGCGTTATGATGCCGGATTCGGGCTGTCCGGCATGGCCAAGATCATCGTCATCGGCAACGACCAGCGTCGCGAGTACGAGCTGGGCGCCGTCAACACCATCGGCCGCCATCCCGACAACACGCTGCAGATCCTGGATCGCATCGTGTCCAAGGAGCACGCGCAGGTCATCCGCCAGCCCGACGGTCGTTTCCTGTTTCGGGATCTCGGCAGCCTGAACGGATCATTCCTGGGCGGCGACCGGGTGAACGAACGCATCCTGCG
>DATKEU010000174.1:0-13310 GCA_035544495.1 Polyangia bacterium
CGCCTCGCGCCCGGCGCTGGGCCTGTCGTCGCCGGGGGCGGGCGCGACAGGCGAAGCGGGCGCTGGCGCGGCGGGTTCGGGCGGCGCGATCGCGATGGGTGGTGGCGGGGGCGGCACGACGGCCGGCTCGGGTGGGAGCAGGGGCGGCTGACTGCGCGGCGCCGGGGGCGCGGTGGCGGTGGGCGCGTGGTGGCCCGGCCCGTACGATTTCAGGGCCGTCGCCAACCCCACCAGCGCCAGCGTCAAGCCCGTGGCCAGCATGGCCACGCCCCGAAAACGGAGGCGGATCTTCTTCGTCCGATAGGGCCCGACGGTGATCGGCTCCATGGTCGATCCGGGCGGCGGCGTGCCGGGGGACGGCGTCGCCATGCTGGGGGTCCGGGGCGCGGGCGTTCCGGGCATCGGCGGCGGTGCCGCGTTCGCGGTCGGCGTGACCAGGTCCACCTCGCCGAGATCGATCGCCAGGTCCGGTTCGGCGAATGACGCCAGCGCCGCCGGCGTCGCGCCTGGCGTGGCGCCTTCCTCCGAGACCGGGATCTGTCGGGTCAGCGGCGTGGCGCCGTCCTTCTCGGCCAGCTCGGCCAACCAGCGCACCAGCTCCGTCTGCCCGACGGGCCGGAAGGCCAGGCGCATCACCTGCTCGACCTCGACCAGCATGTCCTCGGCGCGCTGGTAGCGATCCTCGGGCGACTTGCCCATCGCCTTGCGAATCACGCGGTAAAGCTCCGGGTTCAGCCCGGGCCGCGCGGTCTCGGGCGGCAGGAAATCGCCGCTCTTGACCTGCATCAGCGTCTCGAAATCGGTGGGGGCGTCGAACGGGTAGTGACGGGTGATCATCACGTACAGCATCGTGCCCAGCGAGAAGAGATCCGATCGGGCGTCAATCTCGCCGCCCGACGCCTGCTCGGGCGACATGAAGGCGATCTTGCCCTTGATCATGTTGCCCAGGCTCTGCTCGCGCTTGATGGCGGCTTTGGCAATTCCAAAGTCGGTCAGCTTCACCTCGCCGTGCTCGCTGATGAGCACATTGTGCGGGCTGACGTCACGGTGAACGATCCCCAGCGGAGCGCCGTCGCGCGCCTTGGCGTGGGCATAGGCCAGGGCGCGGCAAACCTCGGCGGTCACGTACAGTGCCAGCGGCGGCGGAAAGGGGATCCCGGCGCTCTTCGCCCGGCGCAGGATTGCGTCCAGTGTCCATCCGTCCACCAGCTCCAGGGCCAGGAAATAACGGCCATCCTCCTCGCCCAGATCAAGGACCTGGACGATGTTGCTGTGGTTGAGGCTCATGGCGATGTGAGCCTCGTCGACCAGCATGTGCCGGAATTGGGGATCCGCGTAGAACTCCGTGAAGATCCGTTTCAGAACGACACCCTTCTCGAATCCCTGGGCGCCGTGCTGTTTGGCCAGGAAAATCTCCGCGGTCCCTCCATCGGCGATTTTGCGCACGATGGTGTATTTGGACTGCAACGTCATCCGTGCGTTCAGAGGTTCGGGACGTTAACACGTCGGTAACGCTTGATAACTGGCGATCAATAGATCAATTTACGCTGAGATGACCACGTTGGGCGATGCGGTTGGGCGGACGGTCTTACTGGTCGAAGATGATCCCGAGGTGCGCGACGTTCTCGAAGACGAGCTGGAAGAGAACGGTTACAACGTCATTCCGGCGGCCAACGGAAAACAGGCCCTGGATTTTCTCACCCTCAACCGGCCGGAAAAAGCGGACGTCGTCATTCTTGACCTGATGATGCCGATGGTCTCCGGCTGGGAGGTGCTGGAGCACATGCACGCCAACCCTCAACTGGCGGATATTCCGGTCATTGTCCTGAGCGCGGTGTCGCTGGATCGGTCCTCGGCCGCGGGCCGAACGGCGCGCGGCGCGCCGAGGCCGGTGTCGACCGTGAACGTATGCCGATTCATCGCCAAGCCTTTTTCGCTGGGGCAAATCTTCGACGCCCTGTCGCACTGCTGCGGGACCGAACGCCAGCAACCCATTTGACGCTGGCGGACGCCGCGGACGGGCAAGGCGGCGACGGTGGCGGCAGCGGCGCCCGCTGACGGCTGAACGCCGAGCTCAAAGTCGCGTCCTGCTAAACTCGGCGCCGCCGCACGCCGATACGGCAATTGTGGTGTTGGCGGATAGCGCGTACGATGCCCCGCAAGCGGTTTCTTGGATGCGCGATCGGATTTTGCTGGTGGATGACGAGGAAGCGCTGGCCCGGGTCCTGGCCCGCGCCCTGACCACGGCTGGCTTCGACGTCTCGACCGCGCGCGACGGGCGCGACGCGCTGGAGGTGTTCGAGCGCGAGGAGTTCGACCTGGTGATCAGCGACATCACCATGCCGCGCATGAACGGCATCGACCTGCTGCGCGCGCTGCGAGAGCGCGACATCGACATCCCGGTGGTCCTGATCACCGCCAGCCCGCTGATCGAGAGCGCGATGGACGCGGTGGAGTACGGGGCCACGCGCTATCTGTCGAAGCCGATCGATCCGCGCACGCTGGTCAGCACCGCGGAGCGCGCCGTGCACCTGCACAAGATCGCGCGCTTCAAGCGACATGCGCTGGACTATCTCGGCACCGATTCGAAAGAGATCGGCCAGATGCCGGGGCTGGATGAGAGCTTCGCCCGCGCGTTGCGGTCACTGTGGATGGCCTTCCAGCCCATCGTCTCGTGGTCGAAGCGCACGATCTTCGGTTACGAGGCGCTGGTGCGCACCGACGAGGAGAGCCTGCCCCTGCCGGACAAGCTGCTGGGGGCGGCGGAGTGCCTGTTTCGTCTGTCGGAGCTGGGGCGCACCATCCGCGGCCGTTCGGCCAACGCCATGGACAGTATTCCGGGCAAGGCGCTGCTGTTCGTCAACTTGCACACGCGCGATCTCCTCGACGACACCCTGTTGTCGGCGGACGCCGCGCTGTCGCAGCACGCTGGCCGCGTGGTGCTGGAGCTGACCGAGCGAGCCGCGCTGGACGAGGTGAGAGACGTCCGCGGGCGCGTCGAATCGTTGCGGGCGCTGGGTTTCCGCGTGGCCATCGACGATCTGGGCGCCGGTTACGCCGGCCTCAACAGCTTCGCGCACCTCGAGCCCGACATCGTGAAGATCGACATGGCGCTGGTGCGCGACGTCGACAAGGAACCGACCAAGCGGAAGCTGATCGCGTCGCTGATCAGGCTGTGCGCGGATCTCGGCATCACCGTCATCGCCGAAGGGATCGAGAGCGGCGCCGAGCGCGACACGCTGGTCGACCTCGGCTGCGATCTCTTGCAGGGGTATCTCTTCGCGCGCCCGCAGCGGGGCTTCGCGAACGTCTTGTGGTGAAACCCAGTCCCGACCCTGACGAGGTGAAGGCATCATGAAAGAACGGACCAACCGGACGTCGACGTTGATGGGGATCGCCTGTGTGACGGCTTTGGTGTTGGCGGCGTGCGAGGCGGGCGGCGATGTCTCCGGCACGGGAGGCTCCGGCACCGACGGTGGGTCGCCGGCGGGGACGGGGGGCAGCGGCGGCCGGAAGGTCAGCGGCGGCGGCAGCGGCGGGATGCACGTGACTGGCGGCGGCAGCGGCGGGATGCAAGTGACCGGCGGCGGCAGCGGCGGCGCGTCCCAGACCGGTGGCGGCAGCGGGGGCGCTGCGACCACGATGCCGGTGCCGTCGGAGTCCAGCGGCTGTCCGCTGTTCACGCCCGACGACCTGTGGAACAAGGACATCTCGGGCGCGCCCGTCGATGCCGCGTGGACCACCAAGCTGCAAGGGCTGGTCGGCGCCACCAAGATTCACCCCGACTTTGGAACCGACTTTGGCATCCCGATCAACGTCGTGCCGCAGAGTCAGTTGCCGATCCCCGTCACGTTCGACGATTATCCGGACGAGAGCGATCCGGGCCCCTATCCGCTGCCCGATTTGAAGAGCGTGATTCTGGAGGGGACGAGCGATCCGACCAGCTGCGACGGCGACTGTCACCTGCTGGCGGTGCAGAAGGGGACGTGCGAGCTGTTCGAGGGTTACGCTTGCCACTACGCGGGCATCTGGCATTGCGGCAACGGCGCGCGCTGGGATCTGACCCGGAACAGCTACGGCCAGCGCAAGACCGGCTGGACGTCGGCCGACGCCGCCGGGCTGCCGATCTACGCGGGCCTGGCCCGTTACGAAGAGGTGAAGGCGGGCGCCATCAACCACGCCATTCGATTCACCGTGAAATGCTCCAGCGCCAGCTACGTCATGCCGGCGACCCACGATGCGGTGCCCGGTGGTTGTGGCGGCATCACCGACGCGCCCCCGATGGGCCTGCGCGTGCGGCTCAAGGCCGGTTTCGATGACAGCCAGATCCACGGCCAGGCCAAGATCTTCGTCCAGGCTTTCAAGAAGTACGGGATGATCCTGGCCGACAACGGCAGCAACTTCTATTTCCAGAGCGAGCAGAACCCCAGCTGGGGCGACGAGATCAACGATCTGAAGACCATCCCAGCCAGCGCTTTCGAAGTCGTCACGTCGCCATGACCTCGTGATCGCCGAGTAGCCCGGACGATCACGAGGGCACGGGCGGCGCGCGCTTCACTGACAGGCGGCGTCGATGCAGGCCAGGGCGCCCGCGCAGTCGCTGCTCAGGCGACAGGCCGGCGCGGCTTCGTGCGGCTCCAGGCAATACCCCATGCGGCAGACGGAGCCGGCGGGCCCGGTGACGCAGCACTCGGCGTCGGTGCTGCAGGCCTCGCGGCAGACGGCGTTGACGCACATGCCGTTGCTGCCACAGTCGGTGCTGGCGACGCAACCCGGGCGCGGCTCCTGGTCGGGTTGACAGACGCCGCCCTGGCAGCGATCGCCGGCGCCGCACCCGGAATCGCTCTGGCAGTTCGAGTGGCAGAAGCCGTTGATGCAGGTCTGCGCCTCGCCGCAGTCCTGGTTGTAGACGCAATGACCGCCGCCCACGGGCGATGTCTGGCAGAAGCCCCCGGTGCAGAGCTGCCCGGTTCCGCAGCTGGCGGCCGACGTGCACGGCTGCTCGCAGGCGCCGTCGTGACAGCGCCCTTGCGGCCCGCACTGGTTGTTGAACTGACAGACGGGCGCCGGGTGCGGCATGCAGCTGCCGGACATGCAGCAGCTACCCGCGCCGCATTCAGTGTTGGCGGAGCAGGTGCCGCCGCCGGCGTCGCCGGCTGCGACCGCACCGCCGCTTCCGCCCGTGCCGCTGTTTCCATCCACACCGCCGGCTCCGCCCGCGTCGGTCGGCACGCGGCCGCCGGCGCCGCCCGTTCCCGCATGTCCACCGCTGCCGCCTGTATCGCGCCGGGCGTCGCTGGCGCCGCCGTCGCGGCCGGGCGAGGGATACGTGCGGCAGACGCCGAGGTCCGGATCGCAATACTGGTTCCGGTCGCAGCGGATATCGGCGCAGCGATCATAGGTGTCCCATCCGTCGTCACCCGGATGGTGCTGGTAGCAGATACACGCGGCGCTGGCCAGAGCGGGCAGCGACAGCACGAAGAGAGACGCGAGCTTCATTGCGGACTCCTTGCAGGGGTTCGCCGCTCACGCCGCAAGTCGCGAGCCAAAGAAGCCCGGGTGTGATCCACGCGACACCACGCGGTCGATTGCCAGCGCCGCTCGGCCGCGCGCGCGGATCTGGGAGCGCGCAGGCGGTCAGCGCGCGCACCGCCGCTGTGATGCGCGACACACCAGCGCCTCGAGCTGTGGCGTTCCTTCACAGCGCGCGATGAGCCGCTGCGACCACACCCGCCGGTGTGGTCGACCGGATAGTGGCCGGGATCGGCGAACTTGGAGGCGCCGATCCGGCGCAGCGCGCGCGCTCGCACGCGCCGTGATCAGACGCTACTGAACCACGACCGGGATCTCGATGTCCTCCCAGATCGGCGTCGCATTGATCGTCGTGGTCGGCTGGTTCCAGAGATAGATCGCCGGGTAGGTGTCGATCTGGCCGTTGTCGTGCTGCACGATCGCCGTGACGTACATCTGCGTGATCTGCACGGCGTCGCCGGTCTCCTGGTCGATGAATGTCGACGGCGGGATGTCGGATCGGTAGGACGAGAACAACATCCAGTAGACGCGCTTGCCGGCGGCGGCGGTGATGCGCGGCGACCAGCGGCCCCAGTGGTTGTTCACGCCGGGGCTCTTCTTGCCGGTGCACGCCGCGGGCGTGTTCGCCTTCAACGACACGGCGGTGCCGCCCTGGGCCGGCACCACGAGCAGCTCCGACGACGGATTGGCGTACGATCGCTCGCCCGCCGGCACGCGGTTGAAGACGATCAGCTTGTCATCGGGCGAGAAGGCCGGGTAGTACTCCTCGTACGCGGTCTCCGCCGCCCCGGGCAGCGGCGTGGCGTTGCCGCCCATGCCGTTGCCGAACGGCACCTGGTAGAGATCGGTCGTTCCCTGGAAGACCTCCCCGTCCTTGTTGCCGGTGGTCGAGCAGTAGACGACGGTAGCGCCGTCGTGGCTCCAGGTCGGGCTGGCGGCGCCGCGTTGGTCGCCGACGCGTGCCACCTCGCCATAGTTCATGCCCTTGGTCAGCGTGGCGATGGGCTGGCCGCCGAACGGATCGGGCACCGTCGTGGGCGCCGGGCCGTCCAGGTTGTACCAGATCAGTCGGCCGGGCTCGCCGCTGTCGTCCCGGTAGCGCCAGTTGACGTAGTCCTGCAGGCTGGACGCCAGCATGACCAGGCGGTTGCCCGTCGTCCATTGCGCCGCGCTGAACGCCATCATGCCGCCGTAGGGGAGGTTCAACGCCGCGCGCCCGCCGTCGGTCAGCCCGGGGAGCGTGTTGCCCTGGATGCCGGGTTTGACGCCGGCGATGGCCAGGTTCCACGGAAAGTCGTCGATGAAGCCGACGTAGCTGGGATCGGGCGTGGCCGCGTGGCAGCCGATGCAGGTCACGGGACGGACGACGCCATCCTCGCTCATGCTGGGCTGCATGACCTGCGCGATGCGGAGAACCGAGACAGTGCTCTCGTCCCCCACGGCAAAGCCGCGCAGCTCGCTGAGGTCGTTCAGCGCGGCGCCGTCGTCCAGGATGCCTTCCGGCTTGGCGGCCCAGAACACGACCGAGCCGCCGGCCGGCGCCGACGAGATCTGGAAATGGATCTGGCTCTCGCCGCCGGTCGCTGCCCGCACGGTGACGGTGATGTCCTGCTCGATGGTGTGCTGGGACAGCGCCGTCCAGATCGCCTTCGGCATCGTCCACGAGGTCTGGCTGGTATAGGCGACCAGATCCCGCACCTGCTGATCGGCGTGGACGGTGATGCGGTGGATGCCCGTCGTCCCCGACCATTTGAAGCGCGGGCGCAGCCAGCTGCGCGGGTACAGCGCCCCGTCCTCGGGCTCGAAGACGCACGGGCTGGCGCCGGTCGGGGCCTGGCCGAACATGCCGGGCGCGGCCGCCGGCGTGCCGGTGTCGATGATCGGATCGACGGGAAAGTCCGTGCACTGGTTGTTCGGGCAGCCCACCAGCGGCGGCGGCATCGCGCTGCCGCCGGAGCCGCCGATCGTGACACCGGCGCCGCCCGAGCCGCTCGCCCCGCCGGGCCCCGTCGTCCCGCCACTGCCACCGCCGGTGGTCGTCGATGACCCGGGCTTGACGCCGGCGGTGCAACCGAGGGCGGTCAAAAGACCGAGCGCGAAGAGGTGCCAGCGAATCGATGACGTCATGCTCGAACTCCCGCGTGCGCCAATCGTGTGTCCTGGGGCGACGCGATCATGCTAATGGGACCCAGCAAAGAACGCTTGTGTTTGTTTGCCCCGCCACTTGTCGATCATGTGTTTGAGTCATTCGGGCCACACGCTGGGTCAACCGCCGGTCACGCGTTGCACGAACCACCAGCCGGCCACCAGCGCCACCAGGCCATTGAGCGCCAGGTGCACGCGCGGGTAGACGCTGAAGCGCCGGCGCATCCACCACACCAGCGGGGCCAGCGGGGCGACGATCAGCAACTGCCCGGCCTCGACGCACAGGTTGAACCCGACCAGTGCGGCGGCCAGGTTCTTCGAGGCGAGGCCGAGATCCCGCAGCACGCTGCTGAAGCCGAAGCCGTGCACCAGGCCGAAGCCGAACGTCACCGCCAGCCGGGCGCGGGGACCCGTGGACGGAGCTTGGGCTTTGCCCGAGCGCAGTCCGTCGGGGGAGGGCGCGGGCACCCTCCCAGGGTTCCCGTCTGATGGAGCACGAGCCACGTTCTCGACGGCGACGTAGACGATCGACGCCGCGATCAGCGGCTCGACGACGCGGGCCGGGATGCGGACGATGTCCAGGGCGCCGAGGGCCAGCGTCAGGCTGTGGGCCAGGGTGAACGAGGTCACCACGCCGGCCAGCTGGCGGAACGACACGACCACGCTGACCAGGGCCACGACGAACAGGACGTGGTCGATGCCCCCCAGGATGTGGCGGACGCCCTGCACGAAGAAGGCGGCGAAGCCAGCGCGGGGCGCGGCACCGGTGCGCGCGGGCAGGTTCGCCTCGGCGTCGAAGGCGCCCGGGGGCGGGGCGACGACGTGGATCTGACCGGGCCGGCTGGCCTCGCTGGGCCCGACCTGGGCCAGGTGGGGCGTGTCGATGATCGCCTCGGGAGCGGCCGGGGAGAGCAGGTAGTTCTCCAGCGCCCGCTTGTGCCGGAACGTCCCCAGCACCTGGTGCGGCGTGGGGTCGTCCTCGAACAGCGCCGTGCGCAGCGTGACCACGCCCAGCGGCCGCGCGCAGCGATAGAGAAGCGCGACGAACACCTTGTCCGTGCGCGCGTCGAAGTGCGCCGGCCGCTGCGCGCGCGGGGCGCAGGCCGCGCCATCGTCGCCGACCTGAAAGTGCTCCCCCAGGTAATCGGAGATCGCCAGGCTCTCGCCGTCGATGGCCACTCTCGCCAGCGCATCCGCCGCCGCCCGCCCGCGGTTGAGGAGATCCAGCATCGACGTCGCGTCTATCCGAAACTGAACGTAGACGTCGCTCCCCTCCGTCACCGCATCGAACGCGCTCGCCGCGAACGTATGCGCCCGGGCGCGTTCCGCCCATAGGAACATCCCCAGCATCGCGATCGCTATTCGGACCCGAGCCGTCACCGTTTCAGCCAGGAGCGCGGGCTCCGCCCGCGCGGCTCACCTTGCGGAGCGAGGGTGGGTCGGTGGGAGGGCCTAGCCCTCCCACCCTAAAACAGTTCGACGTCGTCGATCCAGATGTCGAAGTCGCTGCTGGCAATGGAGGTGCCGAAGTCTAGCGCTTGCAGCTTCGTCAGGGCGAGCGTCGTCGGGATGGGCGGCGTGCCGAAGGTCGGCGCCAGGAACTGCGCCCAGGTGATCGAGACTGTCTGCCAGTCGGGGGTCAGCATGACCGGCACGTGGAAGTGGCCGCTGTCGCCGACGTGGTCGCCGCCGTACTTGCGCGACTGCGTCTCGGCGGTGATGAGGCTGAGGTAGATCTTGCCGTCGTAGACGTCGGTCGCCGTGTCGTGTCCCTTGATCTTGAAGCGCACGCCTTTGTACGCCGTGGCGTCGTAGCAGGCGCCCGCGCCGTTGCCGCCCAGGAAGGCCAGCGTGGCGCCCGAGTAAGCGCCCAGGGCCTTGCCGCTGTAGTGGAGGGCGTTGCTGCCGCTGGTGGCGTCCTTGGCGATCTCGACGGCGGCGGTGCCCGGATACCACGACCAGCTGCCGTCGCGCCCGTCGCCCTGGGCGGGGTTGGGGAACGTCAGCAGCATGTCGTTCGTGCGCTCGAGGTTGTCCATCAGGCCGGGGCTGCCCGTGCCCTTGATCTGCTCGAGGTCGCAAACGGAGGCGGCCGGCTGCGGCTTCTTGAAGGCCGTCAGCGCCGTGGCGTCGACGGCGACGCTGGGCGTGGTGCAGCCGCCCAGCATCACCGGGCCCGCCGTCGGGTCGGCGGTGATGCTGAAGGTGGACGGTCCCAGCTTGCGCGTCGACACGGGCTTTCCGGCCTGCGTGGCCGACACGCCCGGCACGTCCTTGGCCGTCGTGACGACGACGCTGATGGGGGTGGCGTACTTGGCGCAGTCGGGGTTCGCCGTGTTGTACGTCAGCGTCGTCCCGGCGACCGTCGCCGCGCAGGCGGTGCGGGCGTGCCGGTATTTGATCGCCGACGTGGGCGGGGTGGTCCAGACCTTGTTCGCCTTCCAGGCGGCGACCAGGAAGTCCAGGTGCGGCTGGTAGACCTTCAGCGGCACCGGGCCGAAGCCCTGCGAGCCGTCCTGGGGCGGGTTGTCCAGGGTGGACACGCTGTGCATCTCGCGCACGGCCATCACCTTCTGCTTGGTGCCGGGGGCGCCGTTGATCATGGGCGGGTTCTCCCAGGCGTCGACCGCGTTCCAGACGTGGATGTCCAGCACGTCGTCCGGGTGATAGAGCGCGTACTTCGAATAGGTGCGCGGCCAGACGTCGAAGACCAGCTGCAGGTCGCTGCCGATCGTCCCGGCGGCGGTGACCGCGCCGGGGTTCATCGGCAGGTTCTCGAAGCCGTCGTAGGGGTCGCGCAGGCCGGCGCGCGCGCCCAGGTGGCCGGCGGCGGAGACGGCGGCGATGGTGTCGGCGGTCCAGAAGTCATAGGGGAAGATGAAGAACGTCAGCTTGTTCTTCACCATGCCGTCGAAGACCATCTTCGATTCCACCACCTCGTGCATCATGTTGGCGGTGGTGATGTTGGGGTGGGTGTACGAGTGGTTGACGATCTCGTTGCCCTTGCTCTCGGCGTCGGTGACGACGTTCCAGATCCCGCCCATCTGGCAAGCGTCGACGAACGGGCCCAGGCCGGCGTTGATTCCGCGCATCGCCATCGCGGGCACGGCCAGCGTGTCGATCCCGCGCAGGGCCTCGCCACACATGTCGTCGTGGATCATCACGTAGGCGGCGACGGCGTCGTCGCGCCAGATCGGGATGCTGCTCATGGTGAAGGGGCCTGCGTCGCTGGCGGCGGCGCAGGTGGTGATTGTCGTCGGGATGGCGCCGCCGGGTGGCACCGGGGTCAGCGGCGAGCCGCCCATGCCGCCCGTGCCGGCGACGGCGCCGCCGCTGCCGGTTTTGCCGCCCATGGCGCCGCCGTCGCTGCCGCCCGTCGCATTGCCGCCGCCGTCGGGGTTCCCGTTGCCCTGGCCGCCGCTGCCAGCGCTGCCGTTGCCGCCGGCATTGCCGGTGCCGCCGCAAGCAGCGCCCGCCATGGCCAGCGCGGCCGAGATGATGGGGAGAAGTCGATGACGCATGAGCACGATCGCCTCCTGTCGAAGAGCAGCGCCGGCCCCCCAAGCCACCTTCCCGCGCGATTGTCCGACCCGGGGCAGGGAGAATACGCCTGCCTGTTTAACACGCCGCCCCCCGGTTCGCGGCGCAGGCGCAGAAAACGTACATCCGATTGACAGGGAAGTATTACGCTGCCCATGATTTGGCGCGTGCCGCGCCTGGTGTCTCGCCGGTCTGGCGCGTCGCCTGTTGCTGCGGCGCTGACGCTGGCCGCCGGTCTTGGTGCCGGTCTTGGCTCCGGTCTTGGCGCCTGCGGCGGCGCGCGCCCGGCGCCCGAGCCCGGCGTGCTGGAGATCGCCGAGGGGGCGAAGACGTCGGCCTTCACGCGCAACTTCAACCCGCTGCTGGAGGCGGGCGACATGCGCTGGCCGGCGCGCGGGTCGATGTACGAGCCGCTCTTGATCTGGAACCCGATGACCGGCCAGTTCGTGCCGTGGCTGGCGGAGAGCTTCGCCTTCTCCGCTGATCACCTGCGGCTGTCGTTCGCGCTCCGGCACGGCGTGCGCTGGTCGGACGGGCAGCCATTCGGCGCCGCCGACGTCGCCTTCACCTTCGAGCTTCTGCGCACGCACCCGGCCCTCGACATCCTGGGCGTGGGTGAATACCTGCGCGCCGCGCGCGCGGTCGCCGACGACCAGGTGGTGTTCGACTTCAAGCGCCCCTTCGTTCCCGGCCTGGACGACATCTCGGCGTACCCGATCGTGCCGGCGCACGTCTGGAAGGACGTCGCCGATCCGCTGACGTTCGCCAACCCGACGCCGGTGGCGACCGGGCCCTTCACCGAGGTGACGTCGTTTCAGCCGCAGGCCTACCGGATCGAACGCAACCCGCGCTACTGGGGCGGGGCGCCCGCCGTGCAGGCGTTGCACGTGCGGGCCTACCCGGCCAACGACCAGTCGATCCTGGCCATCATCAACGGCGAGGTCGACTGGGCCTGCGACTTCATCCCGGCGGCGGATCGCATCCTGGTCGGGCGCGATCCGCTGCACCATCACTACTGGTTCCCGGCCACGGATGCCACGGTGGCGCTGTACGCCAACACGACGGTGACGCCCTTCGCCGACGCGCGCGTGCGCAAGGCGGTGAGCATGACCATCGACCGCGCGCGCCTGGTGATGGTGGCCCTGCACGGCTACACGCACCCGGCCGACGCCACCGGGTTGTCCGACGCGCACCAGCGCTTTCGCGACCCGGCGGCGGTGGCAGCGGGTCGCGCCTGGGTGGCGCACGATCCGCCGGGGGCGGAGCGGCTGCTCGACGCCGCGGGCCTTCTGCGCGGGCCCGACGGCTGGCGGCGCGGCCCCGGCGGGCGGCGCTGGTCGCCGACGATGATCGTGCCGGTGGGCTTCTCCGACTGGGTGGTCGCGTCGCAGATCATCGCGCGCGGCTTGCGCGCCGCCGGTGTCGACGTCACCCTGCGGACCCTGGACTACAACGCATGGAACGATAGCGTGCAGAAGGGTGTCTTCGATCTGTCGATGGGCTGGACCCTCTACTCCAACACGCCGTACACGTTCTACCGGGGCCTGATGTCGCGCCAGTCGGTCAAGCCCGTCGGGGAAGACGCCAGCGACAACTGGCACCGCCTGGCGATTCCCGACGCCGACCGCTTGCTGACGGCGCTGGAGGGCACGCTGGCTCCCGAGGAGCAGATGCCGCTGTATCACGCCCTCGAGATGGTGTTCGTCCGCGAGGCGCCGGCGATTCCGCTGTTTCCCGGCCCGCTGTGGGGGACGTACAACGACAAGCGCTTCGTCGGATTTCCCGACCAGCGCAACCCGTACGCGCCGCTGTCGCCCAACCTGCTCCCGCAGGCGCTGCTGGTCCTGACGAGGTTGCGACCCCAGTGAGGTTCCTGCTGCGGCGGCTGGGTTTCTATCTGACGGCCGCCTGGGCGTCGGTGACGCTGTCGTTCTTCCTGCCGCGTCTCATGCCCGGGGATCCGGCGACGGCGATGTTCGCGCGCTTTCGCGGGCGCCTGGCTCCCGAAGCGATCGCGGCGATGCGCTCGGCGTTCGGATTCTCGGACGCGCCGCTCTTGCAGCAGTACGCGCGGTATCTGGCCCACGCGGCGC
>DATKEU010000175.1:0-6105 GCA_035544495.1 Polyangia bacterium
TTCAACCGCCGACAACTACCGGCCCTGGAACCACTCGCACCTCAACATGGACTGCTCCAACACGGCGCCGCTCGGGGGCGCGGGCCGCATCGCCTGCTTCGCGGTAAACTAGCGCCGCATGAAGGCGCTGGTTTTGACCGCTTACAAGCAATTCCAATTGCAGGATCTGCCCGAGCCGGCGGTCGGGGCGCGGGATGTGCTGGTGCGGGTCAAGGCGTGCGGGATCTGCGGCAGTGACGTGCATGGCATGGATGGCAGCACGGGGCGGCGCCAGCCGCCCATCGTCATGGGGCACGAGGCGGCGGGCGTCGTCGATCGCGTCGGGGCGGCGGTGACCGGGTTTCACGCCGGGGATCGCGTGACGTTCGATTCGACGATCTACAACCCGGACAGTTTTTTTTCGCGGCGCGGGCAGATCAACCTGTGCGACGACCGGCGCGTGCTGGGGGTGTCGTGCGATGACTACCGGCAAAACGGCGCCTTCGCGGAGCTGGTGGCGGTGCCCGATCACATCCTGTACACGCTGCCGCCGGCGATGACCTTCGAACAGGCGGCGCTGGTCGAGCCGGTGTCGATCGCGGTCCACGCGCGCAACTTGACGCCGCTGGCGACGGGCGACGCCGTGGCCGTGTTCGGGGCCGGGCTGATCGGCCTGATGATGATCCAGGTGCTGAAGAACGCGGGCGCGGGCGCCGTCATCGCGGTCGACATCGACGACGGGCGGCTGGCTCTGGCGCGCGCCGTCGGTGCCACGGACGTCGTCAATTCGGGCAACGCCGACGCCGTCGCGGCGGTTCGCGCGCTGACCTCCGGCCGCGGCGCCGACGTGGCGTTCGAAGCGGTGGGGATCGAAGCCACGGTGCGCGCGGCCATCGCGGCGGTGCGAAAGGGCGGGGCGGTGACGTTGATCGGCAACCTCGCGCGCGACGTGGCCATCCCTCTGCAGACGGTGGTGACGCGTCAGCTCCGGCTGCAGGGCTCCTGCGCGTCGGCCGGCGAGTACCCCGAATGCCTGGACCTCATCGCCTCGGGCAAGATCGACGTCGATCGCTTCATCTCGGCCGCGGCGCCGCTCGGCGAAGGGGCGTCGTGGTTCGACCGCCTCTACCGGCGCGAGCCGGGTCTGATGAAGGTCGTGCTGCAACCGGATCGCTGAACGGCGGTCGGTGGTCGACGAGGCTGGCGAGACGTTGTAAGAAACCGCCATGAGCGCACAGCCGGTTTTGATCGCGGGACGCTGGCGAGCGTCGCAGGCAACGGGGACCTTCCGGGCCGACAACCCGACGACGAAGGAGCCGCTGCCCGACGAGTATCCGGTGAGCAGCTGGCAGGACTGCGACGAGGCGCTCGACGCCGCGGCCGGCGCGGCCGTGGCGCTGCGCCGCACGCCGCCCGAGACCATCGCCGCTTTTCTCGACGCGTACGCGGCGCGCGCCGAGAAGCGCAAGGACGAGCTGGTGGCGATGGCGCATGCCGAGACGGGGCTGCCCAGAGCGCCCCGGCTAGCCGACGTGGAGTTCCCGCGCACGACCGGTCAGCTGCGCCAGGCGGCGGCGGCGGCGCGCGAGGGATCGTGGGCGCTGCCGACCATCGACACCAAGACCAACATCCGATCGGTGCTGGCGCCGATCGGGCCGGTGTGGGTGTTCGGGCCGAACAACTTTCCGTTCGCTTTCAACAGCGCGGCGGGCGGCGATTTCGCCGCCGCCATCGCCGCCGGGAACCCGGTCATCGCCAAGGCCAACAGCAGCCACCCGGGGACGACGCGCCTGTGCGCCGAGGAGGCGGAGGCGGCGGCGCGCCAGGTCGGCCTGCCGCCCGCGACCGTGCAGCTCATCTACCGAACCGGTCACGCCGACGGCGAGCGGCTGGTGGCGGACCCACGCGTCGGCGCCACCGGGTATACGGGCAGCCGCGGCGCTGGCCTCACGTTGAAGGCGGCGGCCGAAGCAGCCGGCAAGCCGATCTACCTCGAGCTCTCCAGCGTCAACCCGGTGGTCGTACTGCCCGGCGCGCTGGACGAGCGCCTGGAGGAAGTGGCGGGCGAGTTCGTCGGCAGCTGCCTGCTAGGGGCGGGACAGTTCTGCACCAACCCGGGCTTCGTCGTTCTGCAGAAGGGCGACAAGACCGACGCCTTCATCAAGCTGGTGGCCGAAAAGTTCCGCGCCGCGCCCGTCGGCACGCTGCTGTCGAAGTCGGTCGAAAGAAGTCTGACCGAATCGGTGGCCACGCTGGTGCGGGCGGGCGCCGAGGTGGTGGCGGGCGGCAAGCCGGGCGGCGGCGCCGGGTACAGCTTCGCGAACACGTTGCTCCTGGCCAGCGGCGAACATTTCCTGCGCAAGCACGCGGCCCTGCAAACGGAGGCGTTCGGGAACAGCACGCTGTTCGTGGTCGCCGACGATCTCGCCGAGCTGTGCCGCATCGTCGACCACATCGAGGGGAGCCTGACCGGCTGCGTGTACTCGCACCGGGCCGGGGCCGACGACGCCGCGTACGAGCAGGTGGCGTTCCACTTGCGCCCGCGCGTCGGGCGCTTGCTGAACGACAAGATGCCGACCGGCGTGGCCGTCAGCCCGGCCATGAACCACGGCGGCCCGTATCCGTCGACGGGCCACCCCGGCTTCACCGCCGTCGGGATCCCGGCCTCACTGCGCCGCTTCGCCGCGCTCCACTGCTACGACAACGTCCGTCCGGCGCGCCTGCCGCCGCTCTTGCAGGACAAGAACCCGACCGGCAAGACCTGGCGGCTGGTCGACCTCGAGTGGACGCAGCGAAATCTCTGATCGCGCCCCGCCTACTGCGCCCAGAGCTGGGCGTGCGCGCGGCCGCTGCCCGGCAGGTTTCCATAGCGGAACTCGACGCGCGAGATGACCCGGCGATCGCCGGGCAGTTCGATGACGTGCGACCGCGTCTCGGCGGCGAACACGTGGCGCGTCCGCGGCGCGAAGACGGTGCCGTCGCCGAAGTACACAGCGACGTCGTACATCTCCAGCGGGCTGTGCTCGACGACGATCATGATGCGGTGGAAGCGCCCCTCGCGAGCGCCCACGTGGATGACGTCGTGATCGTGCGTGCCTTCGACCCAGCGCTCGCCCAGCATCAACCAGTCGCCGTACGGCGACACGACGACGGGCTCGCGGGGGTGTTCGGCGCGGTGTGCGCAGCCAGCGGCGGTAATCAGGGCGGCGAGAATGATGGGCAGCTTGCTCGACATGTGACCTCTCGGAGAGGACGGAGCCTCTCTGGTGACGCTAAGATCCGACCATCACGAAGGCAAGCGGCGGCGAGGGGCTTGCACGGAACGAAACAGTGGTCAGCGCGCCGCGGTTCATTTACAGGAACGTGTAAATCAGTGACGCGTCCGTCAGCGTGTCGACCTTGTCCGCGAAGGGGAAGAAGGTCGACTTGTAGCCGATGCCGGCGGGGGTCGTGGTGGGCAGCGGGCGCGGCGCCGGGTTCTGATCGTAGCGGACGGTGAAGCCAAATCCGAAGCTGAGGCTTTTCACCAGAGTAGTCGTCAGGCCCACTTTGCCGGTGAGGCGCGTGTCGTGGAAGGGGTCGACGCCTGTCTGCTGTGTGTCGACCTTGTACGCGCCGCTCTCCTTGTTCAGGTTGAAGAGCGCTTCGACGCTGGCACTGATGCCGGTGAAGGCGCTCAGCTTCAGCGCCTCGCCGACGAAGACGCGCGCCGAGTGGATGCTGACCGAATCCAGCGTCTTGCCCGGCTGGTCGACGTAGCGCTCGTAAGAGAAGTCATAGCCCAGCTCCGCGATCAAAAGATGCATGGCGCTGTTCACCAGCTGGCGGCCGTACCCGATCTGGCCGCCGCCGAAGAAGGTCTTGCCGGCGATCTTGTCACCGGCGCCGAGCGCGGCGATGAAGCCCGTGTTGTTGGGCGTGAAGAAGCGATCGTAACGGCCGCGCGCGTTCCAGTTATTGGTGGTGGTGGTCCCCCTGCCGTCCAGGCCGACGACCACGTTCGGAATCACGCTGGTGTCGATGACCGGCGTCCAGATCGTCGAGCGCCCGTACGCGATGTTGCCGTCCAGGGTCAGCTTGTTGGCGCCCTGCTTGCGCGAGGCCGCGGCCCCGAAGTTGGCCGCGCCACTCTGCGAGTTGCCGCTGGCGGCGACGACGCCGCCCTTGGCCTGCGCTTTCCATTGGACGGCCCCGGGGCCGGGCGATTCCGGGGGCGCGGCGTACGTGAAGGTCGGGGTGCCCTGGCCGCGCGCGCTGGCGCCGCCGAGCAGAATGACGAGGGCCGCGACTGCCGCGCCGGTGAGGCGCGCCGGGATCCGGAGATGAAGCGGCTTGGTCGAGAACATCGCCTTCCTTTCGCTGGGGGGGCCGCACTGTATGCGGGGCGCTTCCTTCCCGCAACCGGACGTCCTGCTCGGCCGTTCTGGTGCTGGCCGCTCACACTGGTCAGTGCGTGGATGGCAGCGGTTGATAGGCCATCGGTGGCAGCGGCAGGACTTGCACGGCCGACTGCTGCACCGTTCTGATGCGGCCGCACGAGCTGTCGGCGAAATGATCCAGAACGACGGCGCGGCGGCCCAGCTCGTTGAAGCTGTAGGCGGTGGACGAGTCGACGGGATCGTGCACCGTCTCGCCGGTGAGGAAACCCGACAGTCCGGCGGCGGTGCCGAAGGGGACGATCTTCACGTGCGTGAAGCGCGTGCCGCTCTCCTCGCCGTGGCAGCCGTTGCAGGTGTTCAGTGAAAACTGGTGGCGCGCCAGGTTCATCGCGATGCCAGGCGCCACCCAGTAGTCCAGCACCAGCTGCGGGATGAACATCTCCTCGTTCGGCGTGGCGCCGCCGAGGAAGCCGCCGCCCGGCGGAAAAGGGTAGGTCGCCGGCACGGTGTGGCGCTCGGCCAGCACGGCGGCCTGGTTGGCGTTGATCCACGTCGCCAGATCGGCCTCGCGGAAGCCGCCGTCGCGGCCGTTGAACGGCAGGTCCGGCGTCTGCTTCACGGTCGATTCCGCCAGCCGCGCGCCGGCGCCCGCCGGCACCAGCGCGAACTCGCGCAGCTCCCACTGGGCGCCGCCGTCGGCGTTGCGCAGCAGCATGGTCTCGTTCGTGCGGATCTGGTTGATGGCGCTGCCGGCGGTCTTGGCGCCGCCGGCGCCGGCGTGGGCGAAGGTCTCCGTCAGCGCTTCCAGCGCGGCGTTGTACCCGGCGCCGCCGAGGGGAAGGGCGTCCAGCGCGCGCCAGGCCAGCGCCCAGTTTCGCAACCCGATGCAGCTCGTGCGCGGGACGCCGTACTCGAGGATGATCAGGAATTGCTGCGGGGCGCACGTGTCGTCCAGGATCTCGAACACGAAACGCCCTTCGGCGCCGCCGGCCATGCCATAGCTGACGTTGGCAGCCAGATCGATGCGGTTGACGATGGCCAGCAGCTTCACCGGCGCTCGCCCGAGATCCAGCTTGTGGGTGACGGGATCGCGAGGCCAGCGGTTGATCAGATCGTGCATGGCGGTGCGTGGGGACACATCGAGCCCGTTCACCGTCTGCAGCGACGTCCAGTTGTTCAGCCAGTCGAGCACCAGCTCGGCCGGGTCCACGCCGGTCGCCGGCTGGTTGGCCATCTGCTGCATCAGATAGCCGAACGTCCACTTTCCGTTTCGCGTCCCGGGCGACGCCACGCCGGAGCAGGGATTGTACGTGCGCGCCGGATCCTCGACGACGCCGGTGTCGGTGACCAGCACGGTGCGGTTCGGATGGGTGCTGCCGACGGGAAACAGGAAGCGGACGATGTCGGGAACGTCGCGCAGCACCTGCTTCTCCTGGCCGACCAGCGCGTGCCCGTCATATACCGGCGCGGTCAGAAGCCCGAGCGCTTGCCGCCGGGCCAGCGTCACCCTCTCTTGCCGCTTGAGCAGCGCGAACGACAGCGGCAGCGGCACGCTGTAAACCCCGTCGGCCGCCTGCGCGTCGCCGTCCCGCCCGTCGTCGCGCAACCTGATCGACCCGTCGGCTCCCTGGACGACCAGGCTGGTGCCGAGGCGCTTGTCGGGCGCCAACGTCACCTCGACGATCGCCGATCCGTCGGAGGCCGGCCGCGCCACCGCTTGCTTGACCCGCGGCGGGTGCACACGAAA
>DATKEU010000176.1:0-9292 GCA_035544495.1 Polyangia bacterium
ATTCCTGGCCGCCTCGCTGATCGGCGGCGGCGAGCTCTCGAACCAGCACTACAGGGCATTCACCGGCAGCTTGCTGGCCGGCAGCGTGCTGGGCCTGGCGGGCGGCGCGGTGCTGGCGCAAGGCGCGTCGCTGTCGCCCGGGCAGGCGCACACCATCGGCGTGGTGGGCGACTTCGGGATGCTGCTAGGCCTCGACGTCGTCTATCTGATCGACCTGGGCGGCGCCGATCTGACCAGCGATCAGAAAGCACGTCGGATCGGCGCCGCCGTTCTGCTGGGCGGAGCCGGCGGGCTGTTCGGTGGCTATCGCTTGGCGCATGCGCGCGACAACACCTGGGGCGACGCCGAGGTGATGCGCGCCTTCGGCGCGCTCGGCTTGCTGGCAGGTGGAACCGTCGCGGATGGCTTCCACGCTGGCGATCGCGCGACGGCCGCCCTGCTGCTGGCCGGCGCCCTCGGCGGCGCGGTGGCCGGCGATCGTCTGACGGCCAGCACCGAGTTTTCTGTCGGGCAATCGCTGCTCGTCGATCTCGCCGGGCTGGCAGGCGGGCTGGCCGCCGCGGGGATCCTCTACCTGTTCTCTCCCCGCGACTGGTCCGAGCGCCCTTTTCTCCTGGCCGCGACGCTGGGCGCGGGAGCTGGACTGGGCGTGAGCTACCATGCCCTGGAGGATCGCGGGCTCGGTGGCGCCTCGGCGCGCGGCGCGGATGCGGCACCGCCGTCGCTGGCGCTGGTGCCGATGCTAGGACCCGGCCTGCGCGGCGCGGCGGTCGCGGGCGGATTCTGAACCGACCTTGGTCGCGCCCCGCGGATAGATGTAGAATCTGGAATATTCCGTTTCGCCATTCGCCGGGAGGCCCGCGATGCGCGTCCGCTTCGGATTCTGGATTCTGGCGGCGGGGTTGGCAGGGGCATGCAGCAGCCCGGGACAGGCACCCCTCCCTGACAACAACACCGGCACCGGCGGCGCTGCCGTCGCCGGGACCGGGGGAAGCACGGGCGGATCGCCGCTGGCAGACGCCGCCTCCGGCAGCGGCGGTCAGGGTCAAATCGGCACGGGCGGCGGTGGCCCCGACGGGACGATCAAGACCGACGGGCCGACGCCAACCGCGCCCGACGCCGGCTCCTCCGAGGCCGGCGCCGCGACGGGCTCGACACGCGTTCTCATCTACACGCTCTCCACCGGTTTCGTGCACGATTCGACGCCGGTCGCCGCCGACTTCATCAGCCGCTCGGCGCGCGTGGCCGGCCTGCAACCCGAGACCAGCGCGGATCCGAAGACGTTCACCCCCGCCGGCCTGGCGGTCTTTGGCGCCATCATCCTGATCGCCAACGCCGGCGAGCCGCTCGGGCCCGGAACGACGGGTCCCGACGCGCTGATCGCGTACGTCAAGGGCGGCGGCGCGCTGGTGGGCATCGAGAACTGCACCCACGCCTACGACAACTACGATCCGTACGTCAGTCTTCTCGGCGGCGACTTCGCCGGCCATCCCACTGGGTTTCTCACCACCACCTGCGCGAAGGAAGGCACTCACCCGTCGGTGGCGATGCTGCCCGCCACCTTCAACGTCACCGACGAGATCTACGCCTTCACGAAGTTCCGCATGGACAACCAGGTCGTCCTCCGCTGCGACACCGACCGCCGCCCCGTCTCCTGGTACCGCGAGGAGGGCGCCGGTCGCGTCTTTTACACCGCGCTCGGCCATTCCAGCGCCAGCTGGCAGATGCCGCCCTTGGTCGACCAGCACGTCATTCCGGGCCTGCTCTGGGCGATGCGGCGATAGCGGCCCGCCGCCAGCCGCCCGCTTCGCGCCGGCCCGGCGTGATATCGTCTCCGACGTGACCGACGACGCATCGGCCGTTCCGGGCGGCAAGCTGGAATACGCGGTGCTGGTGGCGCTGTGGGAGCTGGGGCCGCTTTCCGGGCGCGACATCCACGACCGCGTGGGCGTGCCGCTGGGGTTGGTCTACACGACAACGGCGAAGGTCCTGGATCGCCTCCACATCAAAGGGCTGGTCGGCCGCGAGCGGCGCGGGCGCGTGTTCGTCTACGAGGCGCGGGCGCCGCGCGCCAGCGTCGAGCGGGCGCGTGCCGTGAAGACACTGTCCGGGCTCTTCGGCGAGACGGCGCGTCCGGCCCTGACGGCGCTGGTCGACGCGGTGGAGGCCATCGATCCCCGGCTGCTCGACGACCTGGCGCGCGCCATCGAAGCACGCCGGAGGACGCGCACCGAACGCGACGCCCGCGGTCCTCGGGAGGGCGAGGGCGATGAATCGTGACGTGGCCTTTTGCGCGCTGGCGCTCAGCGTCTGTGGTCTTCTGACCTGGTGCTTCGGCGCGCTGCCGCTGCGGGCGCCGGTCGACGCCAGCGGCCTGCAGATGGAGCGCGCCCGCTGGTGGCGGCTATGGCTTCCCCTCTGTCCGGCGGCGCTGGCGCTGGCCCTGCTGGCCGGGTGGGCCTGGCAAGAGCCGGCGCGCACCGACGAGATCGTGCGGCCGCTGGCGCTGCTGACGTCGGTCTCGGTGGCGCTGGTCTGGGCGCGCGCGGCCTGGCGCGCGTGGCGGGCGCTGGGCGCCGCCCACCGCCTGGCCGCGCGGACCGACGCCGCCGTGGCGGTCGGGCTCTTGCGTCCACGCGTCGTCGTGGGTGCCGCCTTCCGCGCGACCATCGATGACCGCGCCCTGGAAGCCGCCGTCGCGCACGAGCGCGCACACGTCCGCCACCGCGATCCGCTGCGGCTGTGGCTGGCTCAGATCGCCACCGACCTGCAGTGGCCGGCGGGCGCCGCCGGCCAGCGCCTCGGCGCGTGGGCGACGGCGCTGGAGCTCGCGCGCGACGAGGAGGCCCGCCAGCAGGGTGTGCGCGGCGAGGATCTGGCCAGCGCCATCATGAGCGCCCTGCGGCTCCGCTGCGGGCGTGGCGGTTCTGGCTCGGGCGCGGCGGCGTGCTTGACCGGCCAGGAGGGGGCGCTGCTGGTCCGCCTGCGCCGGCTGCTCGCCCCGCTGCCAGCGCCGCCATCGGGCGCGCCCGAGCGCGCGCGCGGGCTGGGCCTGGCGCTGCTTCTGGCGGCGCTGCTGGTGGCGGGCGCCACGGTCGGCCTCACCCACGGCGATGCTGTCGTGCGGGCCCTGCCAATCGTCGGGACCTGATCCGCGACCGAGCGTCGGGATCGCGGCCGCTGGGGTCCGCGGGTGCCTTCCGCCGGCGGCTGTGCTCAAATGCGCCCTTCCAACCACCCTCAGGAGATCGAAATGAAGAGACAGCTGGCTGTTCTGGCCCTCTCGTTGTTCCTCACCTCCGGCGCCGCCGTGGCCGCCGCCACCAAGACCTATCAGGTCACGGGGCCGGTTCTGGAGGTGAACGACGACGTCATCGTGGTTCAGAAAGGCAAGGAGAAATGGGAGATCTCCCGCTCGAAGGACACCAAGGTCACCGGTGACCTGAAGGTCGGGGCGAAGGTCACCATCGAGTACCGGATGTCCGCCGCCTCGGTCGAGGTCAAGGCGGACAAGGCGGCGGCCAAGCCGGCCAAGTAGCGCGTCCGACGCGCGTGCCGAGCCTGTCCCGGCACGCGCGCGAGCGGGCGATGCGCCGTTCAGCGCGAGTACTTGATCGAGGCGCCGAAGCGCATCACCACGTCGGCGGACCAGGTCTCCGTCGGCAGCGTTCCCGCCACGTCGATGGTGAAGATCGCCGAATCCGACTTCCATTGATCGAGCGCGTTGGCCGGGTTGGCGGCGATCATCGTCAGCGTGTCGCCGGCGCCGCCACCGGGCTGCTGCTGATAGTCGATGAGCTCGACCGCGTTCGACTGATTCTTCTCGTCGGCCATGGTCAGCCGGAGCATGCGCAGGAAGCTGAAGTCCTTGATGCCGCTCTTCGCGACCAGCGTGACGCCGATGGCGTGAACCTCGGTTGTCAGCCCGGTCGGCAAATCGAGAGCGCTGTGCTTCTGGGAGAAGCTCTTGGTCATCGACACGTCGCCGAGGGCGGCGCCGATCGGCACGCCTTCGAACGCGATGTCCTTCTTTGTCACCTCGATCTCGGGCACGTCCGCCTCGACGGAGAGAGCGCAGCCGGCGGCGCCGGTGGCAAGAAACGCCGCCGCGGTGGCGAGGAAGAATGCGGAGAAGGCGCTGTGATTTTTCATGGCGGTTACCAGAGGTAGACGATGAGGCCCAGCTTGGCCGAGGGCGTCCAGGCTTTGATGATGGGATCCTGTTTCACGCTGACGGTGGTATCGCTGCCACCGAGGTCGCTGGAATTCGCTTGCTGCTGAATCACCGTATCGACGTTGTGCACGGTGGTGCGGATGAAGCTCATGCCGCCGTGGATGTAGAACGTCACGCGCTCGGAGCCGAACTCGAGGCCGAGGTGCGCGTTCGCGTAGTCGTAGCCGAAGCGCTCGAGGAGCGCGTTGTCCTTGTAGGTGGCGCCCGCGAACTTCCTGGCCAGGCCGTTGGCGTTGCCGTCGAAGTAGTGGCCACCTTCCAGCGTCAGCGACGGGCCCGACCCGAACGGAATCAGCGTCACCCCGGCGCGGACGCCGGTGCTGATCATGTTGTAGCTGCCGCCGGCGTGGGTGCGCAGCCAGCTGGTGGGCCGGTAGATCAGGGCGCCGTTCATGCCGTCCGGCAGCCCCGCATCGACCATCAACCCGATCGCCGGCAGCGATTCCGCTTTCGTCGCCGCTGGGGTGGCCGCCAAGGTGTCCGCGGAGCCCGTGACAGGCATCGTCGCCCCGTCCGCCAGCGCGGCACGCCCGAAAAGCCCGGAGAGCAGGGTGGCCAGAAGCACTCGTGTAGGTCGCATCACGAAAATACTTCGGCAAAAAACTAAGTAACCTGAGTTACTTTTTTTATTTAATTAAAAATTCTAGAAAACACCATCGACGACCCACCGCAGCTAATCGAATTTCTTCCAGATAACAAAGATTTAACATGCCCCACGCTCCGCATTAGAGAGCTTGCCATCGCGCGGCAGCGAAAGCGCTGCGCCGGGACAAGTTTCACCAAGCGCCTGTCCGGCTAGTGCCGGCGTCCCTGTTTCAGCCAGGAGCGCGGGCTCTGCCCGCGCGGCTCACCTTGCGGAGTGCGGGTGGGCCCGTGGGAGGGCCGAGCCCTCCCACGAAGCGAGCGCAGCGAGCGGCGTTTTTACCGCTTCTTCAGAACCGACCAGCGGGCGTGCCCGTCGATGGGGCCGGGGCGGGCGGCATGCCGAGACGCGGCCCTCCACCTCGGTTCGGGCGGGTCGGAGTCAAAGGCATCAGGCGTCGTCGTCGAGAGAGCAACATCACGCCGTCGTGCTTTGCTGTCCTTCCCGCCATCGGCGAACGGATCCTTCCATCCGGGGCTCGCCGGCTTGGCGGGCGCGGGCTCACCCTTGTCGGAGGGTTTCGCCTCGCCTTTCGCTGGCGGTGGGCTCTGCCGCTTCGACCTGCCGCTGTCCGGCTCCGCGAAGGGATCCTTCCAGCTTTCGGCCGACGGGGGTGCGGTCCTGACTGGGCGCGGTCCCGGGGCAGCGGGCGGCGCCGCGTTCTCGATGCGCGGGCTGGTCACCGGCGCCGCTGCGGCCACCCGGCGCGGCGACGGCTTGTCGGCGAAGGGGTCGCTCCAGGCAGCCGACTTGGGTGGCGGTGATTCCACCCTCGGGTCCACCTTGGCGATCGACGAGGGCGCTGGTGCCGGCGTGGGCCGGCTGCTGCTCATCGGGATGGCATAGTTCGCCCCCTGCACGACGTGGATGATTCCGTCGTCGCGCTTCACGGGCGCCACCTTCTTGATAGCCTGGTGTTGCAGCGGCGGCGGCGTTGGCAGCGGCTCCAGGGCCTCCGCGGTCAGCTCGTTACCTGACTTCGGGATGGCTGGCGCGGGCGCGTTCCTGCCGGCGTTTTCGAGCAGGTCGTCGACCATGTCCTTGCGCTTGCCCTTTGGTTTCGCGCCGGACTTGTCCTTGATCAGCTGTTCCAGCTCGCCGTCGCTTCGCGCGCTCACACGCTTCCTGCCGTCGCTGGCCAGGATCTTATCGATGAACTTGTCGTCGGCCGGCTTGGCCGCCGGCACGGGCGCCGAGGCCGAGGCCGTCGACAGGGCGGGCGAGATCTCGCGCGTCTTGCCAGCGCGATCGTCTCTCCTGGCCGTGCCTTCGTCGGGCAAGGTGGGCAACGCCACCGCCGTCTTGTTCGATTTTGGCGCAGCGGCGGGGGCGGGCGGCGGCGCCGCGGCGGCCCTCTCCGCGGCGGCTTGCTCGGCGGCCTTGGTGATGGCGGCGGCGCGCGCGATCTTGGCCAGCTCGGCCTTCTTGGCGCTGTTCGACCCCATCACCTTGTCTTCCCACTGCATCTGCTTGTTGATCGCGCGATCGTCGATCAGCAACTCAGCCGGCTTTTTCGTGCTGGCGTCCGCGGCAGGCGCGGTGGCAGCCGGCTGGACCTTCTTGGTCCCACGCTTACTCTTTCCCCTGGCGATGGCCGGCCCGGCCACACCCATGGCGAGAGCAAACCAAAGCGCGACGCCAAACATCGACGGCCTCGTGCGCATTTCGGACCTCCACGAGCTGAGCGGGAACCGGAAACGGCATTATCGATGGCCGATGTGCTTATTTTCAAGACGTTTTTCTGACGCAGACCGATAATTTCGACGCAACGGGCTTCGGGGCGGCGCGGCTTTCGCTCAAATGAAGGCCCCACGCCGCCGATGGAGAGAGGCGCAAAGGCCCGTCTCTCATGACAATCGATGCCTCCATCGGCCCGCCCGAGGCGGAACCGCCAGCTCGCGGTTCGAGCATCGGCCGTTATGTCGTGCTGGGACTGGTGGGCAAGGGTGCCATGGGCGAGGTTTACGCCGCCTATGATCCCGAGCTGGATCGCAAGGTCGCGGTCAAGCTGCTGCGCATCCGTCCCGGCAACGGCGTCTCGGTCACGGAGGGGCGCACGCGCACGCTGCGCGAAGCGCAGGCCATCGCCAAGCTGTCGCACCCCAACGTGGTGGTGGTCTTCGACGCCGGCACGTTCAACGACGAAGTCTTCATCGCGATGGAGTTCGTCGAGGGGAACACGGTGTCGTACTGGCTGCAGGCGGAGCGACGCCGCTGGCAGGACGTGTTGAAGGTATTTCTGGCTGCCGGCCGCGGCCTGGTCGCCGCGCACGAGAAGGGATTGGTCCATCGGGATTTCAAATCCGACAACGTGATGGTCGGCGCCGACGGCACGGTGCGCGTGATGGACTTCGGTCTGGCGCGCCAGATGGGCGACCGCTCGTCGACGACGGAGCGCTTGCAGGTGGTGGCGCACCTGCCGACTCGCCTCACGCCATCCCAGACGGCACGCGGGACCCCATCCGCGCCGCGAGCCACGGGCGGCCCGGCGGCGGCGAGCGGCAACGACAGCATCGAATCGACGCTGGTGCTGGCCCCCGGGGGGCAGACCGGCCGCGGCCTCTCCACTGTCGCGGACTTCAACCCCTCCACGACGTCGGGCGCGTTCGATGCGCAGCTGACGCGGACCGGGGCCATGATGGGAACGCCGGCGTACATGTCCCCAGAGCAGTTCCTAGGCCTGGGCGCCGACGCCCGCAGCGATCAGTTCAGCTTCTGCATCGCTCTTTATGAAGGGCTTTACGGGAAGCGGCCTTTCTCGGGCAAGACGATGATGGCGCTGACCACCAACGTCGTGCAGGGAAAGATCGACGAGCCGCCACCGGGCAGCGGCGTGCCGGCATGGCTGCGCAAGGTGCTGGTGAGGGGGCTGTCCGCCAACGCCGGCGAGCGCTTTCCGTCGATGGCGGCGCTGCTGGAGGCGCTGGAGCGCGATCCGGCCAGGTCGCGCCGAAAGGCGCTGATGGTGGTGGGCGCGCTGATCTTGCCCGCGCTGGTCGGCATGGGCGTTCGCCAGAGCATGCAATCGAGGAGCGCCATCTGCGCGGCCGGACCCGTCAAGCTGGCGGGCGTCTGGGAGCTGGGCGGCGGTGGCCGGCAGGCGGAGAGCCAGGCAAAGAGCGGCGTGCGCCAGGCCTTCATGGCCACCGGCAAACCGTACGCTGCCGACGTCTTCGCCAGCGTGGCGCGCACGCTGGATCGCTACGTTGCCGGCTGGGCGAACATGTATCGCGAGGCGTGTGAAGCGACGCAGGTGCGTGGCGAGCAATCCGCCGAGGTGCTGGATCTGCGCATGTCCTGCCTCAACGATCGCTTGAACGGCGTCAGGGCCCTGACCAGCGTGTTTCGCGACGCGACCAGCGCGGTGGTCGAGAACGCCGTCAGCGCAGCCAGCGGCCTCGGCGACCTGGCCAACTGCGCGGACGTCAGCGTGCTGCGCGCCGTGGTGCGGCCACCCGACGACGCCGGCACACGCGCGCGCGTCGCCGGCCTGCGCGATCGGCTGGCGAAGATCAAGGCGCTGCAGGGCTCGGGTCGCTGGACCGAGGCGCGCCGTCAGGTCGGCGACGCCGTCGCCGAGGCTCGCTCGCTGGCTTATGCGCCGACGCTGGCCGAGGCGCTGGTCGTTCTCGGCACCCTGCAACACAAGGGCGGCGATCCGGCCGCAGCGGATCGCACGCTGGAGGAGGCGTATCTCACCGCCGAATCGTCGCGCCACGACGCCGTCAAGGTGGAGGCGGCGGCCGAGCAGACCTGGGTGGTCGGGTACCTGCAGGGCCGCCACGAGCAGGGTGAAACATGGGCGCGCCTGGCCCAGTCCGGCCTGCGGCGCATCGGCGGCCACGAGCGCCTGCAGGCGTGGCTGCTCAACGACCTGGCGATGATCTACGACGTCGAGGGGCGCCTGCGCGAGGCGCTGGAGGCCAACCAGCAAGCGCTGGCGCTGAAAGAGAAGGTGCTTCCAGCCGAGCATCCCGACATCGCCACTTCGCTGGGCAACATCGCGCTCATCTTGCAAAATTTGAAACGCAACCAGGAGGCGCTGCAGTTCATCGATCGCGCGATCTCCATTCTCGAAAAGACGCTGGGCAGCCAGCACCCCGATCTAGCGACGCAGTTCTCGAATCGCGGCGAGCTCCTGAATGCCCTCGGACGGCCGACGGACGCGCGTGCTTCGTTCGAACGCGCGCTGGCGATCTGGGAGCTGGAGCTCGGCGGAGAGAACCCGAACCTGGCCTACGCGCTGACGGGGATCGGGCAGAGCTACCTCGATGACGGCGACGCGCAGAAGGCGGTCGCCCCGCTGGAGCGGGCCCTGCGGATTCGCGAGGCGAAGGAGAATCTGGCCGCGGTCCGCGGCGAAACGCGGTTCTTGCTCGCGCGCGCCTTGTGGCAAAGCCGGCGCGACCGCCGGC
>DATKEU010000177.1:0-5209 GCA_035544495.1 Polyangia bacterium
TCTGTTCAGCCAGTACGTCCAGGACCGCGTCGACATCCAGCACCAGAGCACGCTGACCGCCGAGGGCAAGGACACCTGGGTCTCTGGCCATTACATGATGCCCGCCGACGCCGGCATGCGGAACGAGTTCGCGTTCTGGGAGTCGAACGGCTCGTCGCAGAACGTGATGGACTTCTGGGTCGAGCCCAAGGCCGGCGGCGGGACGACGATCAACTTCGGCGTCGGGTTCCTGGGCGCCACGAAGATCTGGACCGCCGACTTCACGATCGGCAGATGGCATCAGGTGGCCATTCACGTCCACTGGTCGGTGAACGCGCAGCTGGGCAGCGTCGACGTCTGGTACGACGGCCAGCAGGTGGTGACCGCGTACAAGGCCAAGACCAAGGCGGACGGGAACTCGCTCTTTTATCAGAACGGCCTGCACCGGCGTCGGCCCGACAACTTCGTCGACACGATCTACTTCGATGATTTCGTCGAGGCGGACTCCTTCGCCGAGGCGCGCATCGCCGCGCCGGTGCAACCGGGCGAAGACGGCGGAGCCGCCGGCGGCGCTGGTGGAGGCGATGGAGCGGACGCCGGCGGCGGGCCAGAGACGACCGGCAGCGCGGACGGCGGCGGCCCGGCGGGAACCGGCGGCGCGCCGGGCAGCGGTGGCGCGTCCGGGGGCGGCACCGGTGGGATCGCCGGCGGCGGCAGCGGCGGCAGCGGCGGCAAAGCGGCGACCGGGGACGGCGCCGGCGGCGTCACCGGCGCCAGCGGCGGCGTCACTGGAGGCGGCTGCGCTTTCGCCGGCCGCGATCCCGCCGAGCTCGGGGCGGCGGGATCGCTTTGCTTCTGCCTCGCCGCCGCAGCGTTCGCGTTCGGGCGCCGCCGTGCTGCCCGCTGAGCTGGCGCGGGCGATCGCCGCCGCTTCCGGCCCGATCGTTTTTCTCACGGGCGCCGGGATCTCCGCCGAGAGCGGCGTCCCGACGTTCCGGGGCGCCGAGGGCTACTGGCGCGTCGGCTCGCGGAACTTTCAACCGATGGAGATGGCCACCGCCGCCGCGTTTGCCCGCATGCCGGACGAGGTCTGGCGCTGGTACCTCTTCCGGCGCGGCATCTGCCGGACGGCGGCGCCCAACGCCGCCCACCTGGCCCTGCGCGCGGCCGAGGAGACCCTCGGCGACCGGTTCCGGCTGGTCACCCAGAACGTCGACGGGCTGCACCGGCGCGCCGGCAACTCGGCGGCGCGGACGTACCTGATCCACGGCAACATCGACGACTGCCGCTGCTCCGCCGGCTGCGCGCCAGCGCCCCGTCCGATCCCCGAGGCCGTGCCGCTGGATTGGCCGCGCGATCGCCCGCTCGACGATCGCGACCGCGCGGCCCTGCGCTGCGCCGCCTGCGCCGCGTGGCTGCGCCCGCACGTCCTGTGGTTTGACGAGACGTACGACGAGGAACGGTATCGCTTCGCCAGCACGGTGCGCGCGGCCCAGGCCGCCGCCGCGCTGATCGTCGTCGGGACCAGCGGCGCCACCACCCTGCCGGCGCACGTCTGCCAGATCGTCGCCGATCGCGGCGCGCCCTTCATCGTCGTCGATCCCGAACCGACGCCCTTCGCGGAGCTGGCCGCCGCGACGCCGGCCGGTCTGTTCCTGCGCGGCACCGCCTGCGCCGTCGTCCCGCCCCTGGTGGCGGCGCTGGCTCAGGCGGCGGGAGTGCGCGCGTCGCCCGCGACGTGAACGGTGCGCGTCGGGTACGCCAGCGCGGTGCCGGCGCGCTGGATCACCTCCAGAAAGCCGAGCAGCATCTCTTGCCGGATCAGCTGGAACTCTGGCCAGTCGGTGGTGGCGAACCAGGCCATCACCTCGACGTCCAGCGAGAAGCTGCCCAGCTCCTTGAAGCGGACGGTGATCCCGTCGGGCCACACCTTCGGGTGATCGCGCAGCGCCCGCTCGATCCCGGCCAGCACGGCGCGCATCTGATCGGCGCTGGTCTGACGGACCAGCGCGACGGTGCAGGCCAGGCGCAGGCGATCGCGCGCGGCGAACGTTTCGGCGCGCATCTCGGCCAGCTTGCCGTTGGGGATCGCCACCAGCGTGCGATCCAGCGTGCGGATCCGCGTCGAGCGCAGGCCGATCGCCTCGACCGTCCCCATCACGTCCTCGACCTTGATGAAGTCGCCCTGCCGGAACGGCTCGTCGACGGCGATGGAGAAGGCGCCGAACACGTTCTCGACGGTCTTTTGCGCGGCCAGCGCCAGCGCCAGGCCGCCGATGCCCAGGCCGGCGAGGATGCTGCCGACGGGATAACCCAGCTGCGACAGGATCGCCACCGCCGAGACGACGACGACGGAGATCTTCAGCGCCTTGCCCCCCAGCGACACGAACGAGCGCGAGGCCAGGCGATGCGACGCCCAGCTGGAGGTCGTGATCACCTGGCCCACGACGTCGATCGCCCGCAGCAGCGCCCAGAACAGCGACGTCAACAGCGCCACGCCCACGGCGCGCCGGGCGGAAGCGGTGGCGTCGGGCGCCAGCTCCAGCCAGGGCAGCAGCAGATGCCCGCATAGCAGCGCCCAGCCGACCGACAGCGGGCCGCCCATGCGCGCGACGACGGCGTCGTCCCACTGGTTGCTGGTGCGCGCGGCGACGCGGGCGAGCAGCCGCCGCGTCAGCCAGCCGGCCGCCAGCCCCAGCACCACCGACACCGTCAGCCACAGCGCGACCGCCACCACCCGCCAGCTGGCGGTCTGGCGCAGCCCGCTCAGGAGATCGATGGGGTGCACGCGCGCACGCTATCAGACCGCGCGGGTTTTGCCCTGTTTCAGGGCGGGGGCGGCTGCTGTTGCTGGCAGGACGTCCCCTGCCCGCCGGCGTTGGGCACGCAGGCCTGCAACGCGCCGGCATGGCAGTCGCTGTTCGAATGACACGGGTCGTTCGGGTAGCGACAAAACACCGTCTCTTCCGTGCAATAAAGGCCGACGATCGCCAGCGCGCACGTGCCGCCGGGTTTGGCGACACAGTCGCTGTTCTGTCGGCAAACGCCGTAAAGACAGCGGCGCGGGTATCCACCGGTGCAAACGCCCCGGGGCATGGCGCTGCAGTCGGCGTCGCCCTGGCACTGGTCGTAACGGCATTCGTTGCCGATCGGGTGAGCGCCGCCGCAGGTGCCTTCGCTGATCGGCACGCACATACCATGTGCCTGCATGGTGCACTGGGCATCCGAGGTACAACACCCAGCGCCCGGGAAGCCCTGACCGCAGTTATCGAGGGCGAGCGGCTGGCGCAGCCCGCAATGGTGGAAACCGTCGTTGCCCAGGACGCACAGGTTCGTCGGACAGGGCGCCTTGATGCACAGGATCGGCGGACAGTCGGCGTCGCGCTGACATTGGTCGGCGCCGCCGCCGGCGCCGCCCGTGCCCAGCGCGCCGCCGGCGCCGCCGCCGGTGCCCGTCGTGCCGCCACCGCCCGCGCCGCCGCTGCCGGCGACGGAGCCGCCGCTGCCGGTTTCGCCGCCCGTGCCATGCCCGCCCGTGCCAGCGCCGCCCGCGCCCCCGCTGCCGGGCGCCCGGTCGGCGGGGCCGTCGGCGGCGGCGTCGTTCGACAGTGTCACGTTGCCGCAAGCGCCGGGCGCGACGACCAGCAAGAACGCCCAGCCAGGGAGACGAAGTCCGGTTCGCGTTCGCATGAGAGCTTCAGAGCGTGAAGCTGCAAGCGCCACGCCGCGGGCTGGACGCGAGCGACGGCGTGATTCTCGCGAGATCCGCCGGCGCCGCGTCAGGTTTCTGAGGCGACGCTTCCGGCGGCGTCACATCACGCGGAACGGGATGTTGGCGGTGCCCGCGTGGCCTTTCCCATCGAGGACGTAGACGTGCAGCCGATAGTTGCCGGCGGCGGGCGTGGTGATGGTCAGCGTGGGGCTGGTCCCGAGCACAGGCGCGCCGACGCGGGCCGGACGCGTGGTGGCGTTGTTGTCGGGCAATATCTCCCACGAGAACGAGAGAGCGTCACCGTCGGGATCGCTGGCGGTGACGGCGGCGGGCGCCGCCTGCCCGGCCGCCAGCGTGACGCTGGCGTCGGCGGTCTTCCCCGCGAGGGTCAGGGCCGTGACGGCGGGCGCGCGGTTCTGCGGCGCCGTGCCCCCCCACGCCGCCGCCATGCTGTCGACGGTGGGCAGGGTTTCGGCGGCGATGCCCAGCGCGGCCTGCGTCTCCAAGAACATGCCGTACCAGGTGGGCGTGACCTCCTGCTTCTGTCCCCAGAGAAAGACGTACGACCCGAACGCCCGATCGGGATGGGACGCGATGGCCTGGTATCGCTGCAAGTACGACGTCGCCTTGTCGGCGCTGGTCTGTTCGAGGGGACTGCCCCAGCTGGTGTTGGTGGTCTCCCACTGGCCGGTGGGTCCGAATTCGGTGACGACATACGGCCCGCGAAACTGCGACGACTTGACGGCGGCGTCGACGTTGGGCGAGCGCTTGTACGCGTTGACGCCCATGACGTCGATCTCGGGCGCCCACTGCGCGACGTGGCTCATCGCCGTGGCGTTGTCGCCGGCGATCACCGTCATCACCGGGTGGTTGGGATCCTGCGCGTGAATCATGCGCGTCAGCTCGCCCACGAACTGCCAGGCGATCTGCGTGTCGGCGCCGAGGTTGATCTCGTTGCCCAGCGCCCACATCAGAAGGGCCGGGTGATCCTTCACCTGCCCCAGCAGCGACGACACCTCGGCGCGCTTGCCGTTCTTCCAGGTGTCGTCGCTGTAAAGGGTGTTGTTCTGGGTCATGGAGATGCCCAGCAGCAGCGTCATGCCGCGCGACTGCAGGTTGTTCAGCGTCTGCAGCGCGCCGCCAGAGTCGTACGTGCGCATCGAGTTCGCGCCGCTGCTGCGGGCGAGATCCAGGCGGAACCCGCCGTCGATCCCCTTGATCGGGTACGGCTGTCCGTCGCGCAACAACGTGAACGTGTCACCGGTGTGGGCGATGCTGACGTGGCCCGCGCCGGGGACGGGCGCGCCACCCGCGCCGCCGGTGCCGCCCGCGCCACCGGTGCCACCCGCGCCACCGGTGCCGCCCGCGCTGCCACCCGTGCCCGGCGCGCCCCCCGAGCCGCTGCCACCGCTGCCGCCGGCGGGCGGCGGCGCGTTCGCGGCGATCGCGAAGGTCTGATTGCCGGTGCCGGCGCAGGCCCACTGCTGGATCGGGGCGCCGCTGGCCGTGCTCATGGCG
>DATKEU010000178.1:0-3137 GCA_035544495.1 Polyangia bacterium
GTTGGCGCCGCCGCCGCAGGCCCAGATCTGGATGCGGGCGCCGTTGAGGTTGCTGACCTTCTGCACGTCGAGGCACTTGCCGCTGGGGAGCGACGTGATCTCCCAGCTGTTGTTGCCCGTGTCGCGGAACCGCCATTGCTGGGCCGCCCCGCCGTTGCAGTCGGCCTGTTCCGTCAGCGTGCCGTCGGTGGTGCCGCCGGCGACGACCTGCACGCATTTGCCAGAGGCCACGCCCCTGATCACGTTCAGGCCGGCCGTGACCACGGCGCCCGTCGCGGGCGCGCCGTCGTCGGCCAGATCGGAGCCCAGGCACCCAGCCGCGGCGGCCAGCGCGGCCAGCACGGCGAATCTCAGCGATCGCATCAACGCGTTCCTTTCCAGGGGGGACTGGTCCCCCCGCGTGGTGACGCCGCTCCCCGGTTGCGCGGCGCCAGCATTGCGAGGCCGGCCCGCCCGGCGAGGGCGCGCGCACCAGAGGCAAGGCTCAGGCCAGGAGCCTGGTGGCGCGAATCCTGCTCAGCGCGGTCGCCGGCGTCGCGAGGCGATGACGAGCGCCAGCGCCGCCAGGATCAGGCCGTGCGCGAGGCCGCTCGACAGTCGACCGGCCGCCACCGTGCAACCGCCGCCGTTGCTGCTGCCCGCGTCCGGCCCTGCCACCGGGGGAGCGGCCACCGGCGTGCCTGGGTCGCTGGGCGAAGTCAGCGCCCCCGCGGACGCGCTGATCTCGGCGAAGTGCGTGTTGCCGAAGGCGCCGATGTTGATGCGGCCTCCGTTCGGTTGTGGTTCCTGATCGAAGGCGTCCGTCGGATCGCCGCGGTCGGTTGTTCCTTGCGCGGCTTCCAGGCGCCAGTCGTTCGTCGCGACGAAATTCACGGCGACCGCCAGATCGTCATGGCCGATCGCGAGCCCGCGTCGATCGGCCGTGGTGTTCGCGGCCACGTCCGAGTAAGCGGTCGTGATCCTCGCAGAGCCTCCGGTCGCTAGTCCGATCGCGTTCGCCGTCACCAGCGTATTGCGAACGGAGGCCGCGCCCTCGCCGGCGGCGTCGATGCCGATCGCGTTTCGCACCACCGTGCCGTTGATCAGCGTGATCGCCGCGTTTGCCAGCACCCGCAGGCCGGCTTCGCTGTTGTCGCGCAGGATCACGTTGCGCAGTTCCGCGCCGCCGCCGCCATCCACGCGCACGCCCACCGCCGCGTTCGCCACCGTGAGGGACTGCAAGGCCGCCTGGCCCGGCGCGCCGCCGTTGATGACGACGGCCGCCGCGAGACCCTGGCCGGAGATCACCGTCAAGTGTGGCCCCGCGCCGGACACGGTGACGCCCGGCGGAACCGACAGGGGATCGAGCAGCGGGTAGGTGCCCGCGCCCAACGTCACGATGCTGCCGGCGATGGCAGCCGCCAGCGCCGCCGAGAGATCCGAGAATTGTTGTCCACCGACCACAGCCGGGGGCGGGTCCACGACCTGAAAACTCTGCAGCGGCGACCAGGGGGACAGCGCGCCCTTCGCGTCGCGCGCGCGGACCGCCCACGTGTACGCGCTGCCTTCCGGCAAGGTGGGCAACGGCGGCAAGCGCAGCGTGGTCTGCCCCGCCGACGTCTCGATCTCCCCGGCCCAGTCCCGCAGCACCTCGCCGTCCATGTCCCAGCGCACGATGTAGCTGACGGCGTCGCCGTCCGGCTCGAGGGCCGCGCCCCACTCGAGGCGAACGTTGTTGACGTCGGCCAGCGCGCCGGCCAGCGGAACAAACTGCGCGGCCGGCGCCAGCGGCGGCTGGTTCGCCGTCGATGGCAATCGGGTGATGGCGCCGTCATCGGTGCCGACGATCAGCCCGGCGTTGGTGACGATGGGCGAGCCGCGGGTGACGCCGCCCAGCAAGCCGCTGGACAGCACGGCGCCGTTGGCGCTGTAGATCTGGAAGCCGGCATTCAACGCGGACGTCACCGCCAGCAGGATGCCGTTGCCGCTGACGAATGCGGCCGGCGTCGATCCGATCCCGAACGTCGGCACCACATTGTCGTCGTGGGCCACCACGCGCGTACCCTGCGCCACCCAGGCCGTCGATACGCTGTCCACGTCGACCGCGACCAGGAACTCCGTGACGGTGACGTTGTCGACGACGCCGAAACCCACGGTGTCGACGCGCTCTTCGCGCCGAACCTGGAAGGCAAGCCGGTTCGCCCCCGCGCTGGCCAGCGACGACGTCACGTGATTCGTGGCGACCCGCGTGCCGGCCAGTGGATCGTCGGGCAGCGTGACCGGCAGCGGCCACCCTTGGCGGGGCTGCCCCGTCGCCAGATCCAGCGCATGCACATTCAACGTCGACCCCGCCGGCGCGAGGTAGATCGTCCCTTGCTGGATCAGCGCGCCGGTCATCTGCACGATCCCTGGGATCCGCGTGGTCCACTCGACCGCTCCGGTGGCGGCGGAGACGCCGTGCCAGGTGCCGTCCGTCTCGCCGACGACGACGTGGCCGTCCGCGGCGGCCGGCGCGCTGCGAAGAGGTTGGGGGCCGACCACCGTTGTCCACACCACGGCGCCGGTCGCGAGATCCACACGCACCAGCGCGGGCTGGGGGCTGCCCACGGCGACGAACAGAGCGCCGTCGGCTATCACCGGCGCCGCATAGACCTCCCCGCCCACGTTCGTGCGCCAGGCGAGCGACCCGTCGGCCAGGTTGACGGCCGACAGATCGCCACGCAGCGAGGCCGCGTAGGCGCGCCCGCGGTAGAGCACCGGCGAGGCGAGCACAACGTCCTCGGTCGGCAGTTCCCACAGAAGCGCGCCGTCCGCCTCGCGCAGGGCGCGCAGGCGGTTGGTCGAGGTGCCGATCACCACGAAGCCGTCGGCGGCGGCCGGCGACGCCAGCAGCGCGTGATAGAACTGGTCCTTCACCGGCGGCAGCCGGCTGGCCCAGGAGGCCGCGCGACCGAAGGCCGGCCCCAGCACCTCGGTGCTCAGGCGGGCGCGCGCCGATCCAAGGCCCATCTCGGGCCAGTCAGCGGCCAGGACCGGCGCCGACGCCAAGGTCATGCCAGCCAACAAAAGCATGCAACCAGGGCGCTTCATGTGTGTCCGGAGGTCGGATCGGTGTCGACGCCGAGATAGAAGAGCTTTCCGTCGGACGTGCCGATCGC
>DATKEU010000179.1:0-10680 GCA_035544495.1 Polyangia bacterium
AACGAAAGCCGAAGTTCCAGGTCGTCGGACAGCGCCTGAAAAAAGCGTCCCTCGACGGTGTGGCTGCCCACCGACCAGCTGTCGCGGTAATAGCGGTAATGCAGCTGCAGGCCGCTGCCGGTGCCGGGAAAATAGTAGGCCGCGCGGGGCGCCACGGCCACGCGCAGGCGCGTGTCCGGCACCGCCTCGTAGCCGTGGCCGGGCACCGAACGGTAAAGGTTCGCTTGAAACCCGTCCAGGTAACTGGCCTCGACGCTGGCCTGGACGATGAACACGGGGCTGATGATCTGGGTGTAACCAACGCCGCCGAAATACGACCGCAGGTAACAGTCCAGCTCGCCCGGCTTGGCGCAGGACGGGGTGCGCCCGCGCGAGCTCATCGAATCGAAGCTGACGCCGCCCGACACCTGCAGCAGGCCCGTGTCGCCCCACACGTGCTGGGTCACGGCGCCGCTGGCGGTGTGCGACCAGTAGTCGGATTCAGCGCTGTAGTGATAGGCGACGTTGATCTGCGTGCGGGCGATCCGCTTGCCGATCTGCAGGCCGACCTCGTTACGGATCTCGGTGAAGACGTTGTCTCCGGTCAGCGTGCCCGCCGCCACCGAGGCCGACGTGATGGCGTCCAGCAGATAGCTCGCGCGCACGTCCCAGCCGTCCGGCAGATCGTGGCTGATCTCGGCGATGGGCTGCACCACGCGGGTCGACGGCTCGCGGAAATAGACCGCGCGCACCGTGATCAGGTTCTCGCCGCGCGCGATCGACGCCGCCGTCACCACCACCGCCAGGGCGACGGCCGCCGGCCCGGACGCCCTGCGGGCCACCGCCGGCGTCAATTACAGCCGCAGCCTCCGCCAGGCTGGCCGTACCCCAGATCCGACCCCTCGCGCGCGCCGAACATGTGCTGGCGAAAGCGCTGCTCCAGGCGATCGGCGTCGAAGCGCAGCGCCCGCTTTGACAGATACGCGCGCTGCCACGGACGCACCGGCGGCGGCCTCGCGCAGCCCACGGCCCCCAGCGCCAGCGCCGCCAGCAGCGCCACCGCCACGACGGACGCGCGGCGTGGCCCGGACGCTGCGGTCAGCCGGCTCTGCGTCCGTCTCTGCATCAGCGCCGCTTTTACCGTGGCGGCGGCGCGCGCCGCAAGACGGCTCCGACTTTCCTCGCCGGGATCTTCGGATTAGATTCGGGCCCTGCCGAGGCGTCGACGTGTCTCAAGAACAACCTCACCCACAATCGGAAAGAACGGAGCTGATTCGCAAGCTCGGCTCCTCAAAGTTCAACTATTGGTTTGGCTACGTCGCCAACATCAGCCTGGTGATCTGGCTCTGCAGTCACGCCTTCCGCGGCGGGCACAGCCTGCTCTCCCCCGGACAGTGGTTCCTCTGGAGCGCGCTCGGCTTCGTGTCCTGGACGCTGTCCGAGTTCCTCCTGCACCGGTACGTCTATCACCTGTGGCCGACGTTCCTCAGCGAGGGGCACGCCCTGCACCACCGGTCGCCGCGCGCCCTCATCGGCGTCCCCTGGTACCTGACCACCATCGCCCTGGTCGCCGTCTTCGAGCTGGCTTGCCTGGTCACGCGCCCGCAGGTGACCGGGGTGGTGATGGGGTTCAACTGGCTGGGCTACATCCTCTACTGCGTCGCCCACCACGGCAGCCACCACTGGTCCTTTCGCTGGGGCTGGTTCAAGCGCATGAAGCGCCATCACCTGATCCACCACGCCCACCCGGAGTACAACTGGGGCTTCACCACGCCCATCTGGGACAACGTCTTCGGCACCCATTACGACCGCCGCGTGCCGGTCGCCGAGGCGGAAAAGCCGTTGTGATACGATGGGGGAGTGGGCACCCGCATCTCCGACGATCAAGTCTCGTCCCAGGTCGAAGATGCGGTGCTGCGCCGGATCGCCGCCGATGACATCGACCTGCCGCCGCTGCCCGCGGTCGCGGCGCGCTGCCTGGGCCTGCTGAACTCCCCTGATTTCTCGCTCGGCGACGTCGGGCGCGTGATCGAGAGCGATCCCATCCTGGCGGCGCAGGTGATCCGCCTGGCCAACGTCGCCACCCGCGCGCCGGTCGCCCCGATCCGGTCGATCGGCGAATGCGTGTCGCGCATCGGCGCGAGCGAGCTGCGCCTGTTCATGATCGAGACCTCCGCCCGCCGCACCTTCGAATCGAACGACCGGGACATCGCCCGCATGTGCCGGGGGCTCTGGGAGCACTCGCTGGCGGTGGCGGTGATGGCGCGCGATCTGCTGCGCCACGCGAAGGTCGCCCGCCCCGACGCCGGCTATCTGGGCGGCCTGCTGCACGACATCGGCAAGCCGGTGACGGCCACCATGCTCCTGGATGCGGAAACCCGCCTGCGCGGCACGCGAACGCAGAGCTGGTTCCCGCCCGAGACCTGGAACGCGCTGGTCTCGCGCATCCATCGCACCGTGGGCGTCGCGCTGGCCGTCAAGTGGAGCTTGCCCGACGAGATCGTCCGCGGCATCCGCGACGCCGCCGACTACGACTCCAGCGATCCGCACTCGCAAGCGAACGCGGTTCGCCTGGCCAACGCGCTGGCCAAGCGGGAAGGCGTGTACGTCGGCTCGGTTGACAGCGACGAGATCGAATCGCAGATCTTCGTCGGGCGCGCCCTGTTCGGCGTCGACGACGACCAGCTGACCTACCTGACCCGGTACCTCAAGGAACGCATCGCCGAGCGGATGATCTGAAACATCCCGTTAACGTGCGCGTCTCAATGCGCGCCGGCGACGGCGTAGGCCGCCTCCCCCATTGCGGGAACCGGTCAGCCGCGATATTTCGTTGAGGATGCACATCTTGGTCAACACGGGTGGCGGCGACGCGCCGGGCCTGAACGCCGTCATCCGGGCCGTGACGCTGTCCGCTCTGCGCCGCGGCTGGAAGGTGACCGGGATCAAACGCGGCTATCACGGACTGGTCAGCGGCGATGCCGACGGGCTGGTCGAGCTCACGCGTGACAAGGTGCGCGGCATCGCCCACCTCGGCGGCACGATCCTGGGCACGGTCAACAAGGGCCACCCGTTCGAGTACCTGGTCACGCGCGACGGCAAGACCGTCACGACCGACATCTCGGACGAGGTGATGCGCCGTTTTCGCGAGGTGGGGGGCGACGCCCTGATCGCCATCGGCGGCGACGGCGCGTTCCGCATCGCCAGCCGGTTCGCCAAGAAGGGACTGCCGGTCGTGGGCGTTCCCAAGACCATCGACAACGATCTCTCCTGCACGCAGGCGACGTTCGGCTTCGACACCGCGGTGACGGTCGCCACCGAGGCGATCGATCGCCTTCACACCACCGCCGAATCGCACGAGCGCATCATGGTCGTCGAGGTGATGGGCCGCTACGCGGGCTGGATCGCGCTGCACGCCGGCGTGGCCGGCAACGCGCACGTCATCCTGATGCCCGAGATCCCGTACGACATCGACAAGGTGGTGGCGCACATCAAGGCCCGCTACGCCAGCCGCCGCCGGTACTGCATCGTCGTCGTCGCCGAGGGCGCCAAGCCCCTCCACGGCGACATCAGCACCATCGGCACGGAGCTGGGGCGCGAGGTGCGACTCGGCGGGCTGGCCGAGAAGATCGGCACCTACCTGGGCACAACCACCGGGTTCGAATCGCGGTCGCTCGTGCTCGGGCACCTGCAGCGCGGGGGCGGCCCCACGCACCGCGATCGCCTGCTGGCCTTGCGCTTTGGCGCGGCGGCGGTGCGCATGGTCGAGCAGGGCAAGTTCGGGAACATCGTCGCCTACCACCCGCCGCGCATGGTGCCAGTGCCGATCGACGAAGCGATCGCCGTCATGAAGGAAGTGCCGCTCGACTCGGACACGGTGATGACGGCGCGCGATCTCGGCATCTGCCTGGGCGACTAGAGGCTTCGCCGGCGATCGACAGAGGGGGAGCCGCGTGAAGAGATCGTGCCTGCGGTTCGCATGGGCGCTGGCCGCCGTCGCCTGTTCCAGCGGATCTGGTAGCGGGGGCGGTGGCACGGGCGGCGGCGCCGGACCGGGGACGGACGGCGGGCCCGGCCCGGACGGCAGCGCCGCCGGACCGGGCACGGGCGGCGCGCTCGACAGCGCCGGCGCGGGCGGCCACGACGCGGGCGCCGGTGGCGGCGGCCCGACGGACGCCGCGCTGGCCGGAGACGCCGGCGGCGCTGACGACGGCAACGGCGATGGTAACGGCGTCGATCTCGGCGGGGCCGGCACGGCGCTGAACGGATTTCTGTTCAACGTGCCGTGCATGACCGCCCCGCAGAACGGCGACTGTCAGGGCGCGCCTGCCGATCTGGCCAAGAGCGTGACCATCGCGTTCGGCGGCGAGCCAGGCGTCACCTACGACGTGAGCCTGCACATCTGCGGCGCGGTCGAGGGGCGCCCGTACACCGGCTGCACCGACAGCCAGGCGACGTACTTCTGCACCGACGGCGTCGCGGCCACCAGCGGATTCAACCCGACGTACCCGATCTACGAGATGAAGGTCTCGGCGCCGGCTCACGCCTATTACGTGAACAACCGCGACCTGAAAGACGACCTGTTCCAGATCGACTATGCGGCGACGGTGAAAATCCAGGGCGGCGCCAGCCTCACCTTCTCGACGACCAGCGTGGGGACGGACATGTACACGCCCGCGCTCAAGGGCCACAACTTCACCTGCCCCGGCGTCCCCAACATCACGCAGCCGTACGCCGGCCAGTTCTTCTACATCACGACCGAATCCGTCACGCCGGCGCCCTGACGCTCGAGAAAAGATTTTCGCTGCCGGCGGCCTGGCCGAGGCCCAGCGCGTCTGTGGCGGCGCGGAAGTCGTCACCGGGCGGTACCTGCACGTCGACGGCCTGCCCCGCCAGCGTGAACACGACCTCGTACGCGTGCAGCAGCGTGCGGGCCGCGGGGGCGGCGTTCGGCTGATCGCGATCGCCGGCGACGGGGGCGCCCTCGGCGGCCAGGTGGCGGCGGATCTGGCGGAAGCGCCCGGTGTCGAGCGCGATCTCCAGCAGCGCCGCGCCGGCGGCGCGCGCCACCACGCGCGCCCGCGTGCGCGCCGGCTGGCCGTCGAGGGGCCGGTCGATGGTCTTTTCGTCCCAGGCTGGCGCGGGCGCCACCGCGGCGAGATAGCGGCGCTCGACGGCGTGAACGGCGAACAACCGGTTCAGCGCCGACTGCGCCGCCGCCGTCGTGGCCACGACCAGCGCCCCGCTGACCGACGCGTCCAGGCGGTGCGTGATGAAAGCCGGGTCGCCCGCGTCCGCCAGCCAGCGCGCCACGGTGGCGGCGTCACCGGCGCGCGTCGCCTCGACCGCCACGCCCGCCGGCTTGTCGACGACCAGGACGCCGTCGCCCCGATACACGACCCGCGGCGCCGGGCCGCCCGCCGGCGCCGCCACCAGGCGATGACAAACCAGCCGCTGGCCGGCGCGCAGCGGCCTCGATGCGATGCGGGTGCGGCGCTGGTCGACGAAGACCGACCCGCCGGCGATCATGCGCCGGGCCTCCATCCGGCTGACCCGCGGGACGAGGTGCGCGATGGCCCGATCCAGGCGCTCGCCCGCGAGCTCGGCGGGGATCAGGATGTCGATCAGCGGCAGAGACATTGCGCGTCCGATACTACCCGCAACGATGACCGGCCCGCGGGCCATCGCTCCGACGGTGAACCGTGCGTTGGCGTACCGCGCCGGACATGGCGAATTACGATATGATGCTCGGCGTCCTCGGGCGACCCTGCCATGAACCAACCGGAAAAGCCGATGCGGTCCCCCGATCCCCTGATCGGGAGCCTGATCGCCGGGAATTTCCGGGTCGAGCGGCTCATCGGCACCGGCGCCATGGGCAACGTCTACAAGTGCGAGCAGCTCTCGCTCGCCAAGTCGGTGGCCGTCAAGGTCCTGCACCAGCACCTGATGAGCGACGAGAAGCTGGTGCTGCGATTCAAGCGCGAGGCGAAGAGCGCGTCGATGCTGAACCACCCCAACTCGATCCAGATCATCGATTCGGGTCAGGACACCTTCGGCACGCTCTACATCGCGATGGAGCTTTTGAACGGGCGCGATCTGGCGCAGGTGATCCGCGAGGATTTCCCGCTGCCGTTGCCGCGCGTCCTCCGCATCATGGCGCAGGTGCTGTCGGCGCTGGAGGAGGCTCACGTCCAGGGCGTCATCCACCGCGATCTCAAGCCCAGCAACATCATGCTGATCGAGCGGCGCGGCGAGAAGGACTTCGTCAAGGTGTGCGACTTCGGAATCGCCAAGGCGCAGGGGATGGACGCCAGGGACGACGATCGCTCGACGATGCTGACGATCCAGGGGCTGGTGTGCGGGACGCCGGAGTACATGGCGCCCGAGCAGGCGCGCGCCGAGCCGCTGGACGGTCGCGCCGATCTCTATTCGGCGGCGGTGATCCTCTATCAGCTGGTCACCGGCGATATCCCGTTTCGCGCTGATTCGCCGATGGGGATCGTCAGCCGCCACCTGTCGGAGCCGCCGGTTCCGCCCAGCCGCCAGCGCCCCGACCTGACCATTCCGACGGCGATCGACACGCTGATCTTGCGCGGCATGGAGAAACACCGCGAGCAGCGGTTTCCCAGCGCCGTCGCCTTTCGCCAGGAGCTGGAGCTGATCGGCTCGTGGCTGGGCGCTGGCGCACCTCCGACGCCGATCGGGCGCGCCGGAGGGGCCACGACGGCGGTGGTCCCCAGCGCGGAGCTCCTGCGCCGCTTTGGTTCGACCGCCAGCCTGGGCCCGACCAGGAAGCGACGCTGGCCGCTGGCCCTGGGCGCGCTGGCGCTGGTGGCGGCAGCCGCGGCGGCCTTTCTCGTCGCGCGGCCCGAAGCGAGCTCGCCGCCGGACGAGCTGGGAACGCGCTCGACGCTGCTGACCTCGCCCGCGATCCCGACGCCATCGCCCGCGCCGGCGCCGGCGCCTCCACCGCAGCCGCTGCCGCTGGCCGCGCCCGCCCCGTCGCTGCCGGCCAGCGCCAGCGCCGCGCCCTCACCCTCACCTTCACCCTCACCTTCACGTTCCGACGAACCGGCGGGCGCCGCCGAGCCCGCGCCCACCGAGGCGCCGGTCGCGCGCGCGCCCGAACACGATCAGCGCCGCCGCAAGCCCGCTCGGCCGCCGGCTGCCGCCGTGGTGGCCGCGCCCGCGCAGAACCCACCGCCTGCGCCCACCGAGGCGCCCGCCGCCACCGACGAGAGAGCGCTCGCCGCCCGCGGACCGCGCGAGGTGCTGGCCGAAGGCGAAAAACTTCTCGGCCAGGGGGAAGTCAAGGATGCTTGCGCGCGTGGCGAGGAGGCAAAACGGATGAACCCCAAGCTCGTTTCGTCGTACAGGTTCCTCGGCAAGTGCTACATGCGCGCCGGCGACATCGGCCAGGCCAACGAAAACTACCGCAAGTATCTCGAGCTTTCGCCCAACGCCTCCGACGCCATGTTCATCAAGAGCATCGTCAAGTGAGCGCCACCGCCAGGTGGTGCAGGCGATCGCCCGCGCGCACCGCGACGCTGGCTGGCGTCGTCATCGTCGCGCTTGTCGCGCTGGCCGGGTTGGCCGGCTGCCGCGTCGACGCCGACGAATTTCAGAGCCGCGTCTTCCACTGCGACACGACCGCGCCCGATCCGCTGTGCGGGACCGATCGCGACGATCAGCCGATGACCTGCTTCGCCGCCCGCCAGCTGGGCGGCGCCGACTTCTGCACCGAGAGCTGCGGCGACGAGCCGATGTCGCTGCCCGACGAAGACGCCGTCTGCGTGCAGGGGAACGCCAAGCTGAAGGCGTGCAACCCCGCCGCCGACCCCAGCGACGCGTCGGCGTCGTGCGGCCAGCGCGAGTTCGGCTGCCTGCGCACCGACGTCCTGTCCGACGAGGGCGTCTGCATCACCATGAGCCCCTGCCTGGAGGACAAGGACTGCCCCGATCCCGTGCGCTCGACCTGCGCGGCCACGTTCCTCAAGGATCTGTACGCCGGGGCCGGCGACGCCCTTCGCGCCGACCACCTCTATTGCCTGCAAAAGGGTTGCAAGAAGAACGCGTCGTCCTGCTCTCCCGGAGAGACCTGCCTGCGCGACGTGATCCCCGAAGCGGCCAACCCGCCCGACATCTGCGTCCCCAACTGCGATTCCAAGCTGCGCTGTCCCCCCAACCACTTCTGCTTTCAAAAGATCTCCGGCCCCGCCAACCCGGCTGTCTGCATCCCGGGCCTGCTGGGATTCGTTTGCACCAGCGATGTCGACTGCCTGATGGGCACCTGCCAGAGCGACGGCGATCCGACGCCTGACCAGGGCCTGAAGCTGTGCACCACCGCCTGCGAGCGCGACGACCAGTGCCAGCGGTTCGACAGCGGGCAAGGGCTCTTCGTCTGCGTCAACGGCCACTGCGCCACGCCCAACGCCTATCGCGGCGCCAGCTGCGACACCGACGCCGACTGCACCCGCGACCAAGGGACGTCCTGCGTGCGCTTCTCGACCGATTTCACCCAGCAGGGGACCTGCCTGCGCCCGTGCGCGGCCGATGGGACGTGCGCCGCTCGCGCGGGGATCGGCCACGCCTGCTTGCCTCTGCTGGGCCAGAACGGAACGATGTCGCTCGCTTGTTTTCCGGGCTATTTCTCGCTCCCCTGCTTCAGCAACGACGCGTGCGTCGGAGGCCTGACCTGCCGGGGCGCCGACCCGACGAACAATACGCCCGGGCTGTGCACCAGCCTCTGCGCCAGCGACCAGGACTGCACCGGCAACCGTTTCATCGGCGACCAGGGCTACTGCGGTCTGCCGGCGGCGCCGCTGTGCTTGCCGTTGAAAGACGACGGCGCGGCCTGTGTCGACAGCAAGGAGTGCAAGTCGAAGGCATGCGCGGCAAGCAAGTGCGGCACGGGAAAGGGGACGGGATCATGAAGCGCGTGGGCATGGCGGTGCTGGCGGCGCTGATCCTCGGCGGACAACCGGCGGCGGCGCGCGCGGCGGAGAAGCTGGCGGTGCTGGTCCTGGGCACGGTCGAGCGCGACGCCGAGCTGGCCGACAACCTGACCGAGGTGATCATCGCGCGCGTCGCCCAGCGCGGCGGCAACGAGATCGCCGGCAAGGAAGAATTCCGCGCCCGCCTGGGCGTCGAGAACGAGAGCAAGGCGCAGGCCTGCCTGGACGACATCGCCTGCCTGGGGCGCGCCGCCGTGTCGCTGGGCGTGCGGCACATCGTCGCCGGCAGCGTCGGCACGCGCGGCAAGCAGTTTCTCTTCAACCTGAACCTGGACAACGTCGAGAGTGGGCGGGTCGAGAACCGCGTCTTCCGCCTGGTCGAGGGCGGCGTCGAAGATCTCATCCGCGCGGTCCAGGAAGGAACGGACGAGCTGTTCCGGGCCAAGGTGGAGCCCGGTCGCATCCAGGTCTCGTCGCTGCCGGACGGGGCGCGCGTGTCGATCGACAACGCCTACCTGGGCGTCACGCCCCTCATCTCCGGGACGCTGCTGGCGGGAAAGCACAACGTCCGCGTTGAGGCCGACCAGCGCTTCCCCTGGACGTCGAAGGTCGAGGTGCTGCCGGGTCAAGATCTGCAGATCAAGCTGACGCAGGAGAACCTGCCCCGGCGCCGCCAGTGGCCGGCCACCGCCGCTTACGGAACGCTGGTGGGCGCCGCCGTCTCGTTCGCGGCGGGGGCGTTCCTGGGCGTGCTGTCGCAGCTGCAACCGAACGGCGACACCCGCTATGCCGCCCAGCAGGACTTCGATCAGAAGCGCAGGTTCGCCCTCTTCGCCAACATCTCGTTCGGCGCCGGCGCGCTGTTCACGATCCTGTCGTCCACCTTCTTCATCCGATACCGCGACGACATCTTCGGGCGCGCCGAGCGCCTCGACGAAAATCCCTGACCCGCGCGCCGAGCGCGGGCGCGACCACGCCTACGGCGTGGCGGGGCCGGTGTACATCACCGTCAGATCGCCCATCACGGCGTTCCCCGACGAGATGGGCACCGACGTCGAGCCCTCGCCGAGCTTGGTGGCTTCGCCGAGCCCTTCGAACAGCTGCAGCGTGAAGTTCACCGTCCCCGACTCGGCGAAGGTCGAGAAGTCGAAGGTCCCGACGTCGTTGCTGGCGGGCGGCGAACAGCCAGTGAGCCGCGTGTCGGCGGTGGCGGCGCCGGTCGCGACCAGGTGACAGGTGTTAATCATCGCCCGCCGCTCGAGCGTGAAGCCGTCGTCCAGCTTCACGTGCACCTGCAGGTACGAGTACGTATTGCAGCCCGAGCCGGCCGCCGCCAGGGCCAGGCCCAGCGCCAGCAGCGCCCGGGCGCCGAACCACCGCGCGCGGCACATCGCCCTTCTCCAAAGCAGCCGATGTTCATCGCGGGGCAGGCCTTCACGTCGCCGCCGTTGGCGGCGTGGGCGATCGCCGAGCCGCCCCATGCGAGCGCGACGACGCCGACCACGACCGCGCCCGTCACGGCCCAGAACTTCCACCGCTTGTAGAACGGCGGTCCGGGCGGCGGCGCGGCCTTGGCCACCAGCGCGGCCTGGGCGGCCGCCGCGGCGGCCGCGTCTTCCTTGGCCTGCATCTTTCCGGGATCATCCGGGTCCTGGGCTTGCAGCTTCAGCGGCTCCTTCTTGTCGGCCGCGGCCCCGCCGCTGGTGATCTCGTCGCCGCCCGTCGGCTGGGCGGCGTCGGTCTTCGTGGG
>DATKEU010000180.1:0-9058 GCA_035544495.1 Polyangia bacterium
CAAGGCGTCCAGGCGGGCCAGGCGATCGGCGAGGGGAGGGGCGGCCATCAGCGACAGCAGCGAGAGCAGCGGGACCGGCAGGTGGAGCATCGACGGATCGGATGGTAACCATCGCCGGGCGATCTGGCGACGGGCGTGAGCGCGCCGCGCGCGGCCGCGCTGGCCCGAGGCGCGCCGCCCGGGACGCTCATCTCGGTGATTGTCAGCGATGGACGCTGACGTCGTCGAACTTGAACGACGTTCGCCGCGCGGCCGCGCGCTCGCCAAACTGATCGCGGAAGGCGCGAATGGCCGCGTACGGGCTGACGTCCAGGATTCCGCGGAACTCGATGTGGGCAACGAGGCAGTAGAGCGAGACCTCGAGGTAGCTGAGCCGATCGCGGGTCGGGAGGTTCGTCGCCTCCGCCTTCGCCAGCTCGTCGAGCCAGGCCAGGGTCCCGCCGAGGCTGTCGCGCATCTTGAGGCAGTAATCATTGTCGCGCGAGACCCCGGCGTGCTGGGCCATGATCAGCGATACTTCGGTGGTCATCGCCGCCTGCGTGAGCTCGTGAGCGTTCCGGAGCGGGATTCGATCGAGATCCTCGGGCCACACGGGGCGCGTCGACCCCGGCGGCGCTTTCTCCGCCAGCGTCCGACAGATGTTCAGCGTGCCGAAGACCAGCTCGCCCGATCGTCGCAAGACGGGGATCTTCAACGCGGGGTTGCCGGCGTAGTCGTCCGGCTGGCGCGACCCGAGGTCGGGGACGACGTCGAAGGTGTACGCGACACCAAGCTCGCCGGCGAAGATGCGAGCGACGCGGGTGAAGAGAGAGCTCGAGCGTCCGACGATGGCGACGTCAGCCATGGCACCCGACACTACTCCTTCTGATCCGCCTGGGCCTTCGAATCAAACAGAGCGTTCACCCTCGGCCAGAAACGCGTCGATCTGGGCCAGCGCCCGCGTGTTGCGGACGCTGGTCGAGGACCGGGCATATTCCGTGCGGGCGCGTTTGGCCAGCGCACGGGCACGAGGCAGATCGCGGGCGTTCGCCGACAGCGCCCGAGCCAGGGCGAAGTGAGCTTCGCCAAGGCGGGCCGGATCCTCGGCGTTGCTCTCCAGACCCTTGACGGCGCGCTCGAGGATCGACAGCGCCTGGTCGGCCATTCCACTACCCAGGTACGAAGTCCCGAGGGACAGCAGGATCGCAGAGACAATCAGGCCGCTGGGATCGCTCTCCCGTTCGAAATAAGTCAGCGCTTGCTTGGCGGCGACCGACGCCTCCGTGAATCTCCCGGCCAGGTTCAGGTAGTCGCTGTAGTTGTATCGAAAGAGAGATGAGCGGGGATGGTCCGGACCTTCGCGCTCCTCGATGATGCGCAGGCTGCGCTGGCCCTCGTTTATGGCCTCCTCCAGCTCGCACCGGTCAGCCAGGATATTGGCCAAGGTGGCGATGGAGATCGCCGTGTCGGGATGATTCGGCCCGAAGGTCTTCTCCTTGAGCGCGATCGCCCGGCGCACGTCTTCCATCGCGCGTTTCAGATCGCCGTCCTTGCGGTGATTGCAGGCCCGATTGTTGAAGAACCAGCTCCACAGGGCTTCGTGTCCGCCCATGCGGCGCAGGGTCATCTCGGCGTGTTGAGCCCAGACCTCCACGACGTCGTGATGCATGATGAAGGTGCCCGCCCCGACCAGCTGCGTGGCGGCTTCGGCCACGACCTCGTCGTGGCGAGACAGCTCGGCGGTCCAGACCGACGCGGCCAGACTTTCTGTCGCGGCGGTGAACTCTCCACGCTCCATCAGGATGGATCCCTTCAACAGCAGGAGCTCCGCCAGCAGCGGGCCATAGCCATGGTGGCGGACCGCGGGCTCCAGGGTGGCAACACCCTGGCTGGCGTCGGTCAGGCGTCCGACGTTGGACAGCGTCCGCACCTGGGCCAGGCGCGTGCGCAGGTCGTCGACGGCGGCGCGCGCCTCTGGATCGGCGGGAGGTTTCAGGACGGCCCGCAGGACTTCGATGTCGGCGGCGCGTTCGATGCGCGGCAATGCGCTGCTGGCGCCCAGCGCGTTCTCGACCACGTCGCCGCTGGCCTCGCGAAAGATCTGGCAGAGGGCTCTCAAGCTCTCCAGCGCTTGTTGCAGGAAACCGATGCGCAGATCCAGAATTTCGGCCGACTGTTCCTTGCGGACGTGTGTCGCCTCGCAGGCGTCGACGTACATCTCGGTCCAGCTTTGCGCGTACTGGTCCAGAACCTGGCTGACGTTCTGGAACGACGTCGCGGCGTAGGACTTGCCGGTGGCCAGGAACGCGCGGCGCATCTGCTCCTTGCCCGCCGTCTCGATCCGACGCCCTCCCACCGGGGCCTCCCAGGTGCCGGCCAGCTTGGAAGCCGCCGTCTCACGAAAGCCCCGCTGCTCGGGGGCGACACGGTTCCGCTCCAGCTCGGTCAAGAGGGCGTCCATCGACGGCCAGCGATCGTCGGGCGCGACCGACAACCCGCGCAGCAGCGCCTTTTCCAGCCAGTCCGGCACCAGGGTCTGGGACGGCCGCGGCGTGAGGACTCCCTGAACGACGTTGGCCGTCAAGCCGAAGAGCGTGTCACCGGCGAACGGGCGTCGCTCGAACAGCGCTTCATACAGGGCGACACAAAAGCTGAACTGGTCGGTGCGCGCGTCGATGGCCCGTCCCAGGAATTGTTCCGGCGCCATGTAGGCCGGCGTCCCCAGCATCGATCCGGTGCGGGTCAGGTTGGCCGCCAGCGGTGTCGTCGTATCCGGCCGCTGCGGGAGCTGAGTCGCGCTCGTTCTCAGCTCGCGCGTCGACTCCAAATCCTGATCGACGAGATCGGACGCCGCGGGCGGGGCGACCCTGTGCGGGTGCCCAGGCGGCGGAGCCAGCGCCCCCTCCGGCGTCTTCTCGCTCCCGGACAGGCGAGCCAGACCAAAGTCCATGACGCGCACCTGGCCGTCGTTCCGGACCATGACGTTGTCCGGTTTGAAGTCGCGGTGGATCATCTGCTTCTCGTGAGCCGCGGCCAGCCCATGCCCGGCGGCGATGAACACTTTCAGAGTGTCCGCCCAGGACCGCGGCTCCGCGTGCATCCAGTAGGAGACGGTGTGACCGTCAACGAACTCCATGGCGATGAAGACGCGCCCGGCGAACGTTCCCACGTCGTAGACGACGATGACATTCGGGTGCGACAGCTTTGCGATGGCCTGCGCTTCGCGCATCAGGCGCGTCTGCGCGTCCTCCCCGTTGCGCGCTGGTTCCAGGCGCTGGCGCAAGAGCTTGATGGCTATCTTGCGGTCCAGCTCGGGATCGTAGGCGGCGTAGACCTCTCCCATTCCGCCCTTGCCGACCATCTCGAGGACGATGTACCGGCCAATGGCGGCGCCGCGGGCGAGGCCGACCTCGCTGTCATGGGTCGCGGCTACTTCCGACGCGGTGTGCATGCAGTTTCCGCTATATCGGATGGCGGGGCCCACGTATTGAGTCTTCGTGTCGCGGGCCTGGTGCGCCGGGGGTCGCGCAGGCGAGGGAGAGATCGTCCCACCCGTCCCACGCCCCGATAGCCAGGCGCCGATCAGGACGACCCGCGGAAGCGCGCCGACGGGCATCGGGTCGACGCGCAGGACGGGAGCGCCCGGGCAGCGATCGCCGTCACGGTGGTGCCTGTCCGTCGAGGCGACGTCGTGAGCTCCGTCGATCGAACGCCGCCGCGAATGACGACTGACCCAGCACCCGGGCGCGCACTCAAATTTCTGACGCGCGCCCAGAGTGCGAGTCTCGATACGCGACGAAAGTCTGACACGTCTGTCGCGTCGACGATGGACTCCACACCGCTGGCGCCAGCATGACCGGGCTGGCGCCCGGAAGGACGCCGCGCGGTCGTCGGTATGCGTCTTGCTGACGAGGACGCCGTTTTACCTGACGAAAGAATCTGACCGACGTCCGTCTTTTCTGCGCGACTGGATCGATCACCAAGGAAGAGCAAATCGCCGTCGACGGACGAGTTCGACTATTCCGTATGTGCCGTTGCCCTAACCGACAAAGGAGACCCCATGAAGCTGAAACAGCAAAGTCACGCACCGAGGCGCCGGCTGTCGAGCCGCGCACTCCTCGGCTCACTCGCGCTCGCATCGGCGAGCCTCAGCGCTTGCGGTGACAATCACGGCGAAGACAGCGACGAGCTGCAGGCCATCCTCCACGACGCCGATCTCACGCAGCTCATGACCAGCGCGCTGACGGCGGCCCCCGGCCAGGCAGCCGCGGGGGCGGCGCCAAGCAGCGGCCCCGCGATGGGCGCCGGCGGATCGGCGGGCACCACCGGCCCGGCCGGGAAGGGCGTCATCGTGGGCGGCGCGGGCGGCGCCATCATGGGGGGCGGCGCGGGCGGGTTCGGCATGGGCGGGTTCGGCCCTGGCGGAAGCTTCCCCCAGGACGCCCAGGGCTTCTGGCGGTTCGACGACTGCAACATGAGCCGCACCGATCTCGCGGACAGCTCCTTCAACGGCCATACGGCGTTCCGCTCGGTGACCGCCTTCTGCCGCCCGGGCGTGCTGAACTCCGGCATCGGCTTCGACGAGGACGACGACGTCATCATCGTGCCCGACCAGCCGAACTTCGTGTTCTCCGAGGGCTTCACCGTCGCGGCCTGGGTCAAGCCGACCGACCTCGGCGGCGTCCGCACGATCTTCCGGAAACGCCAGGACGGCACCAGCACGTTCGTGCTCGCCGAGAACGGCCAGAACTTCCAGATCGTCATCAGCCTCGCCAATGGCAAGGCGGCCGATCTGAAGGCCAAGGCGACGCTCGACACGTTCACGCACGTCGCCGCGACCTTCGACGGCATCTTCCTCAAGCTCTACCTCAACGGGGTGGAGGCCGCCTCGAAGCGCGTGGTTGGCCGGCTCAGCGACGGCGTGGGCCCGCTGCTCATGGGCAACGACGCCAGCCTCCGCCGCATCGACGGCGTAATCGACAGCGTCGTCTTCGATACGCAGCCGGCGGGGCCGGCCGACATCGCGAAGCTGACCTGCCTGCCGCGGCCTTCGGTGATGAGCGTCACTCCGGTCGATCCCGCGGCCGTGCCGCCGGCGACGCCCGTCAACTACGACGTGCAGATCACGAACAACTCGTGCGACGACGCCACGTTCCAGTTCCAGGCGTTCGCGTTCAACCCCAGTGTCATCGTGAACACGAACTTCGGGAACGCCTTGGTTCCGGCGTCCGGCACCGCGCACCTCCCGCTGACCGCCCAAGCATCAGAGGACATCGAGGACTTCGGGACCTCGCAGATCGAAGTGAACGCCGAGCTCTTCTCGTCCACGTTCGAGTCATTTTTCCAGGTCGTGAACTTCTCGGTCCTCGACAACTCGACGCCGTGCACGGTCAAGCCCAAACGGGAGCTGGAGATCCGCGATGTCAGCGTGGTCGACGACAAGATCCGCACCGCCCCGGGCGGCGCGTGGACGTTCGGCAAGCTGATGGAGAACATCGCGCCGACGCCGGACGCGGCGCCCGCGATGGTCGAGGCGATGCTCTCGTCGTTCCTCAGCGCGCAGACGGTCAACAGCTTCACGCTGCCCGCGCGCCCCGGCGTCCAGCAGGTCCTGCAGAGCATGCGGGGTCCGGACGGGAAGCTCGATCTCTCGCAGCCGGCGTTCCGCCTGCTGGCGATCGCCAACCGGATCGACCTCAACGACGCCACGGCGTCCACGGCCGGCGAGGGTCGCTTCGTGTTCGGCTTCACGCCGTTCGGCCAGGTGCTGCAGGCGACGTTGATCGTCGAGTACAACATCCCCGCGGCCTCGCAGGCGGACATCGTCGACCTCGCGAACGCGTGGCACGCCCTCCGCTCGCTCCCCTTCCCGTCGGAGGACTACAACGCCGCCCTGCAGGCGGTCACGGAGCGCTTCACGGCGCGCAACGCGGCGCCGGGACGCACGAACGGCAGCGCCCTGGCGCAGGTCCGCACGAACGATTTCTTCACGTTCGACGGCCGGGCATGGGAGTACCGCGAGTTCCACCTCGATGCGATGAGCGGCATGCTGGTGCCCGCGACGATCGCCCAGACGCCGGACAGGAGCTTCAACTTCTCCGATCGACTGGGGCGGTTCGTCCTCGCCAACGAGCCGACGATCCTCGCCGAGAAGCACGTTGTCCCGCCGACGTTCGAGGGCGCGCCGTTCCAGGGCGCCGCCGTCGACGCCTTCGATTTCTTCACCTGGCAGGTGCCGGGCGTCAGCCCCGAGACGCGTCACCGTTTCGCGCGCAACACCTGCAACGGGTGCCACTCGCCGAACGAGACCGGCGCCAACTTCTTCCAGATCGCTCCCCGCTTCCCGGGCCAGGAGGCGCAGCTGTCGCCGTTCCTCCTCGGGGGAGATGTGACCGACTCCTCGGCCGGGGTGATCCGCCACTTCCACGAGCTGAGCCGGCGCGGACGCATCCTGCACGACCTCGTCTGCCCGGACGAGGTGCTCCCGCCGCCACCGCCTGACACGACGCCGATCGGCAACCCGTCCGATGGCGGCGTCTTCCCGCCGCCGGGGCAGGACGGTGGCTTCGGTGGCAGCGGAGGCTTCGGCGGTGGATCTGACGCCGGCGCCGTGGGCCCGCCAATAAAGTAAGCCAACCGAAAGAACGACCGGCGATGGGCCGGCGAGGCGCCCAGCTCCCTCGGGCGCCTCGCCGGCCTTTATTTTTTCGAGATCACGGCGAACACCCGGACGCGCGCGCCAGCACCCAGGTGCGCATGCCGGTGCTGACGTGCACGCGCGGCGGCCGGAGCCCCAGCCACGCGAACGGCGCGGGCAGCGCGGGCGCCGCCACGAAGCAGAGCCGATACCCGTCGAGCGTGCCGGCGACGGCGTCGCGGATCAGGCGCGCGCTGGCTTCGTCGGCGCGGGCGCGTCGCCACAGCGGCGGGAAGACGCGGCCGGGCGCCGGCGGCTGCGCCAGGTCGGGAAGCGCGAAACCCTCGGTGACGACGACGACGTCGGGGCTGCGCCGGGGAAGGTTGGCGATCTCGTCTTGCACCTCGCGCATTCCGGCCAGCGGGTTGTGCGCCTCCGCCGGCTCCGGGCCGACGCGGGCGGCGCGCGTGGGCGCGGCGGCGTCGAAGCGCGGCAGGTACACGAGCGGACCGTAGGTCTCGACGGTGGTGCCCGCCGGCTGGCGGCGCAGCCAGGCCTCGACGTCGCGCCGCCCGTCGCGCCACTGCGTGAGGGCGAGGGCGATGGGCGGCAGCGCGGCCCACGCCAGCAGCGCGGCGGCGGCGGCGCGGGCGGCGCGCGGGCGCGCGGCGGCATCTGCCAGCGTCGCCGCGCCCAGGCCGGCGTAAAGCGACAGCCAGAAGCCGAGCGGCAGCACGAAGCGGTGCTCGGTCCGGCCGACGGCGAGCACGAAGAAGATCAGGCTGCCGGCGCCGGCGGCGAGCGGGAGCAGCAGGAGCGCGCCGCGCCGCCGGCGCAGGACGCCCAGCAGCGCCAGCGCGACGCCGCCCCAGGCGAGCGCCACCACCGGCCAGGGCCAGAACGTGTCGGCTTGGCCGCGCAGCACGTCGCCCAGGTTCGCCAGCACGCCGGCGGCGCTTCGTTCGTAGGCACGGTAGTCGCCGCTGGCCGGGCCCAGCAGCGCCCGCGCGCGCGTCACGAAGCCGCTCGGGTTGAACGCCGCCCCGCTGCCCACCGCGTAGGCGGCGACGAGGACGGCGCCGGCCCGCGCCAGCGTCCCGCGCGCGCGGGCGCCCGCCGCGATCGCCGCCGGCTGCCACCGGGCGACGGCCACCAGCACCGGCGGCAGCAGGACGAACGCCGCGTAGTATTGATCCTTGATGGCCACGGCGGCGGCGGCGCAGAGCGCGCAGCGCTCGACGTCGCGGCGCCGGCCCGCATCGCAGGCGGCGATGAGATACTCGACGGCCAGCACGCTGGCCGCCAGCGCCAGACCGTCGAGGTTGGTCGCCCGCCCGTAGTAGACGAAGGCGAGGTTGGTGGCGGCGAACGCCTCGCTGAAGCGCGCGGCGCGCGCGCCGGCCAGCCGGGCCGCGATCCGCCCCAGCGACGCCAGCGCGATCATCGCCGCGACGATGGCCACGGCGCGCCCGATCAGCGCGCACGCCGTCATCACCGGCGGCGCCAGCACGGCGGCCCGCAGATCGTCCAGGCGAAGCGACGGCGCGCGCAGCGCCGCCGGCACCAGCACGGGCAGGCACAGGAAACCGAGCGCCAGCGGCGCCAGCAGCGGATAGCGAAAGGCGTGGCCGGGGCGCAGGTTCTCGGCCACGCCGGCGAAGATGTCGCGCGGGGCGACGCCGTCGTTCTCCCAGCTGAACGACGACGGCAGGTCCCAGCCCACCACCGCCAGGGCGCAGGCGGCGAAGGCGATCCGGATCCCGAGGCGCACCGGATCGCCGCCGGCGCACGCGCGCAGCAGCCGGCGCGCGCCCGCCGCGCCGATCACGCGCCCTCGCGCCAGATCACCACCGCCGGCGTGGCCACCAGCGCCGCCGTGATGCAGGCGATCTCGCCCAGGATGGCCATGGCGCCGAACCCGCGCAGCGCCTGGCTGTGCGCCGCCAGCAGCGAGCCGTACCCGACGATGGTCGTCCACGAGCAGAGCAACACCGCGCCCCCGACGGAGCGCACGGCCACCGGCATCGATCTCTCGCGCCGCCAGCGGGCCACGATGTTGAGCGCGTACTCGCCGCCCACGCCGAAGGTGATGGGTAGGGCGATGAAGTTGAGGAAGGTGATGCGCACGCCGAGCAGCCCCGCGGCGCCCATCATCCACAGCACGCCGGCCAGCAGCGTCGCCACCGCGGCGATCTTGGCGCGCGTGCCCTTGACCAGCGCCACGATCAGCCCCGCCACCGCCAGCAGCGACAGCAGCGTGGCGCGCGGCCCGTCGCGCAGCACCGCGCGCAGCATCGCCCCGAAGATCATCGGCGTGCCCGACGTGAAGATCGCCGAACCGTCGGGCAGGTGGATCTCCTCCAGCACGCCCGCGATGGCCAGGAGATCGTGCCCCTCCCACATCGAGACGTTGTTCGCCGCGTGATAGGCGAGGACGATGCG
>DATKEU010000181.1:0-10983 GCA_035544495.1 Polyangia bacterium
CTGCTCGACAAGCCGGGCCACTATCGTCTGGGCGATGCGCGCCGGGCGATCTCCGCCGACACGATCGACGAGGCCTGGCGGCTGGCCGTGCGCGCCGCCGCCCTCGCCGCCGCCGGCGCCGGCGCCGCCATCCTGCTGGGGAGCGCCTGTGTCCGATAGGCGCGGCACCGGGCCAGGCCCGTGGCGCGTCCACGGCGGCTTGACCGCCGACGCGCGCCGCCGGATGGAGATCGGTGACGGCCCGATCATCGACTTCAGCGTCAACGTCAATCCCTACGGCCCGACGCCGGCGATGCGCGCCGCTATCCGCGAAGCGCCGGTCGCCTCCTACCCCGACGACGGCGCGCGCGCCGCCCGCGAGGCGCTGGCGCGGCTGTGGCGGGTGTCGCCCGACGAGATCGTGCTCGGCCACGGCGCCGCCGATCTTCTGTGGCTGCTGGCCCGGCTGCTGCTGCCCGCCGGAGGCCAGGCGCTGATCGTCGAGCCGACGTTCTCCGAGTTCGGCGCCGCCGTCCACTCCCTGGGCGCCGCCAGCGTACACGCCTGGCGCGCCGACGCTGCCGACGACTTTCGCGTCGATCCGGACGCCGTTCTGCGCGCGCTCGGCCGCCGCCGCGCGGACGCGGTCTATCTCTGCGCCCCCAACAACCCGACCGGCGCCCACGTCGGCGCGGCCGACGTCGCCCGCCTGGCCGATCGGAACCCGGGCACGACGTTCGTCATCGACCAGGCGTTCCTGTCGCTGAGCGAACACTTCGCCGACGCCGAAGCACCACGCCCGCCGAACGTCGTGTGGGTCCGATCCCTGACCAAGGACCACGCCATCCCCGGCCTGCGCGTCGGCGCGGCCGTGATGCCGCCATCGCTGGCAACTCGCCTGGAAGCCGCCCGCCCGTCGTGGTCCACCAGCGCCGCCGCGCAGGCCGCCGCCGTCGCCGCCGCCGCCGCTCAGGCGCAAGACTTCGTCGCGGACAGCCGCCGGCGCTTGCTCGACGAACGCCGCGCGCTCGAACGGGCCCTGGCCGGGCTCGGCTGCACCACCGTCCCTTCCTCGACCATCTTCCTGCTCGCCATAGTCGGCGACGCGGCCTCGCTGACCGATCGACTGCTGCGCCGGCACCGGATCCTGGTCCGCGACTGCACGTCGTTCGGCCTCCCCGGTCACGTCCGCCTGGCCGCGCGACCCGCCTCCGATCGCGCCGCGCTGATCGACGCGCTTCGCGCCGAGCGGGCGTGAACCGGAGACCCTTGCCCCGCCCAGGACGGCCCTTCACGTCATCGCGTGCGTGAGGGCATCCAGCGTGAGGGGTTTGACAACGTGGGCGTCGAAACCGGCCTCGCGCGAGCGGCGCCGGTCGCTGTCCTGCCCGTAACCCGTCACGGCGATGAGGCGCGTTTCGTGGCCGATGGCCCCCGAGCGCAGGCGGATCGCCAGCTCGTAGCCGTCCATGACGGGCAGGCCGATGTCCAGCAAGCAGATGTCGGGTCGAAACGTGGTCGCGAGCTCCAGCGCCGCGATCGCGTCGTGGGCCGCCTTCACTTCATAGCCGAGCAGCTCGAGCATCTCGGCCAGGCCATCCGCGGCGTCGGCGTTGTCGTCGACGACCAGCACGCGCTTCTTGTCGGCCGCCACCGTCAGCTCGTCGCCGGTGAGGACGAGGCTCCTCCGCCCCACGGCCAGCGCCTCGTTGGCGACCGGCAGCGCTGGCAGCTCGACGACGAACTCGCTCCCTCGACCCAGGCCCTCGCTGCGGGCCGAAACCCTGCCGCCGTGAAGCTCGACGAGGTTGCGGACGATGGCAAGGCCAAGGCCAAGGCCGCCCTTGGAACGATCAATCGACTGAGGCTGCTGGAAGAAGGTCTCGAACACGCGGTCCAGCAGCTCGGGTGGAATGCCGACGCCCTGGTCGCGCACCGAAAGGGACACGATCGCCCCGCGACGCTCGGCCGTGATCGTGACAGTCGAGCTGGGATCGCTGTACTTTGCCGCGTTCGTGAGCAGGTTGGCGACGATCTGCGAGAGCCGGTTCGCGTCCGCGTCGACGAGCAGTCCCTCGGGCGGCACGGAGAGGCTGATGCGCTGGCGCCGCTGCTCCAGCAGCGGCCGCGCCATCTCGATGCCGCTGGCGACCGCGGCGCCCAGCTCCATGGGCTGGCGCTGCAACTCGATCTTGCCGCGCGTGATGCGCGAGATGTCCAGCAGATCGTCGACCAGGCGCACGAGGTGCCCCACCTGGCGTTCGATGAGGGCCTGCTCGCGCGTCTCCGTGCCGCGCATGCGCACGAGCTGCAGCGCCGTCAGGATGGGCGACAGCGGATTGCGCAGCTCGTGCCCCAGCATCGCGAGAAACTCGTCCTTGGCGCGGTTGGCGGTCTCGGCGATGGCGCGCGCCTGCTGCGCCTCGCGGTTCGCCACCTCCAGCGCCGCCGTTTGCTCCTCCATCTTCGATCGGACGGCGACCTGCTCGGTGACCTCCAGGTCGAACGTCATGACGCCCTCGACGCGCCCCATCTCGTCGCGCACCGGAAGATAGATGAAGCTCCAGTAGGTGTCGCGCAGCTCTCCGGCGCCGTCGCGAATGCGCACCAGCTGCTCGCGTCCCTCCATCCGCTCGCCCGTCTCGATGACCCGCCGGAGCAGCCGCGGATAGTCCTGCTCCGCGAATTCGGGAATTGCTTCCAGCAGCGGCTTGCCGACAAGCTCGCGTCCGCCCAGCCGTGCCACCGTCAGCGGGTGCGCAAACTCGACGATGAGGTCCGGGCCGCGAAGAAAGTTCACGATGGCCGGCAGCTGCCCCAGAAGCGTCCGGAGGCGGTTGCGTTCGGTCTCGACGACCTGCCGCAGCCGGACCTTCTCCAGGTGGGCCCGCACCCGCGCCACCAGCTCCTTGGCCTGGAACGGCTTGACGAGGTAGTCGTCGGCGCCGGCTTCCAGCGCCTCGACACGTGACTCCTCGCCCGCGCGCGCCGAAAGCATGACGACCGGGACCCTCTCCAGCTTTGCGTCGGCGCGCACCGCCCGCAGCAGGCCGAATCCGTCGAGGCGCGGCATCATGATGTCGGTGAGAATGAGGTCGGGGCGCCTCGCTGCCGCGGCCGCGAGCGCCTGGACGCCGTTTGACGCCGTCGTCACCTCCCAGTGCGGCTGCAGCAGACGCACGAGGTAGTCGCGCATGTCGGCGTTGTCGTCGGCGACGAGAATGTGGGCCGTGGACAACCCTGCGACCGCGGCGCCCTCAGGCGGCGGCGGCCCGACGGTGGCGTCGGGCACCCAGCGAAGCGCCTCCTGCACGAAGGACTGTGCGCCCGCGCTGCGGACGGCCGGCGGCGCGTCGTCTTCTGACAATCGGGTCGCGGGCAGGTGCGCGTGGCCGAGCGGGATCGAAACCGTGAAGGTGGTCCCCTGCCCCGCCTCGCTGGCGACGCGGACGGCGCCGCCGTGAAGCTTGACCAGCTCGGACACGAGGGCGAGGCCGATGCCCGAGCCCTCGTGCGTGCGCGCCTCGGGGGTCTCGATGCGGTGGAAGCGCTCAAACATGCGGGGCAGCTCGTGCGCGGGGATGCCCACGCCCGTGTCGCTCACGCACAGCTCGACCCGCCCGGCGCGCTGCTCGAGAGTGACGGCTATGCGGCCGGTCAGGGTGAACTTGAATGCGTTCGACAGGAGGTTGAGGACGATCGTCTCCCACATGGTCCGGTCGACGAAGACCGGCTCGCGCAGCGGCGGACAGCGGACGTCGAACTGGACCCCGCCGCGCTCGATGGCCGAGCGGAAGGCGCTGGCCAGATCCTTCGTCAGCGACGCGAGATCCGTGGGCCGGTACTGGGTCTGCGCACGTCCCGCCTCGATTCGCGAGAAGTCGAGCAGATTGTTGACGAGCTTGAGCAGACGCAGCGTATTGCGGTGGACGGCCTTGAGACTCTCGCCGCCCAGCGCGCCCTCGGCGGACGCGAGCGCGTCCTCCTGCGGCGCGAGCATGAGGGTCAGCGGCGTGCGGAATTCGTGGCTGACGTTCGAGAAGAACGCCGTCTTCGCGCGATCGATCTCGGCCAGCGCCTCGGCGCGCTTGCGCTCTTCGTCGTACGCCTGGGCGTTGGCGATGCTCGCCGACAGCTGCCCCACCACCAGCGAGATGAAGCTGCTGTAGCCGCTGTCGAACGGTCGAAACGGATTCAGCGCCGCCACCAGCACGCCCGATCGGCCGGTGCCGGCCGACGTGGCGAACGGCCAGACGACGGCGCGCGATGGCGGGCGCGCCCACGCCCCCGTCGGCAGCGCCTGCGCGTGCAAGTCAACGACGCGTTCGCGCCCATCGACGATGACCTCGGCGATGGGCCAGGGCGAAGGGCCAGAGAACGCGATCCGCGCCGGCGCCACCGCGTGGGTGACGGGAATGCCGGCGGCGCCCGCCAGCGCCACGGAGTCGCCGCCCGGCTCGATGAGATAGATGAGAGCGAATGGCAGATCCCGGCGCTCGAGCGCCAGGGCGGTCGCGGCCTGCGCACACGCCTGTTCGGCCCGCCGCGCGTCGGCGGTGCGCGCCGCCAGCTCGCGCATCAGTGTCAGCCGGCGCTCGCCGATGATCCGCTGGGTGTCATCCGTGTTCGCGCAGATGATGCCGCCGGTTCCGCCGCGCTCGTTGGGCACGGGGCTGTACGAGAACGTGTAGTAGGTCTCCTCCTGATAACCGTGCCGCTCCATGATCAGCAGCAGCGCTTCGTCGTACGTCCCCTCGTTGCCACGCATCGCCTGTTCAGCGCGCGGCCCGACCTGGTCCCATATCTCGCGCCAGACGACCGAGGCGGGCTGGCCCAGCGCCGCGGGGTGCTTGCCCCCGACGATCGACCTGTACGCGTCGTTGTAGAGGTTGATGAGCGACTCACCCCACCACACGAACATTGGCTGGCGCGACGTGAGGATGATCCGCACGCACGTCTTCAGGCTCTGCGGCCACTGCTCGACCGGTCCCAGCGGCGTCGACGCCCAGTCGAACGCCAGCATCTTCTGGCCGAGCTCGCCGCCCCCCTCGAACAGGCGCCCGACGGTATCTCCCGGAGCTCCGACCGTCACGACCTTCGGCTCCCCAAGTTGGTGGATCCCATTGGTGCGACAAAATAGGATTGCGGGGAAACGAGGACAAGGGCCGTCGCCACTCACCGAGCCACACTGACTCGACGGCGGCACCACGTTCCTGGAAACAGAACGAGAACGAGGAGAGCTTCTTAGCCGACTCTTGGCCGCGTCACCAGCTGGTCGAGAAGGCGAGCGTCGCATATAGCGGGAACATCGGCTGGCCGCCCATCATGTCGCGCAGGATTCCGGCGCGCACAGCCAGCTCGTAGCGACCGAACGAGGCGCCGGCCTGGCCGCCCAGGCGGTAGTTGCCGCCGGGGTTGATGTACCAGCCATCGCGCGCGTTCTCGTACACGGTGTCGCGATAGAGCTGCGCGTGCACGATGCGCGTGGTCAGCACATAGTCGAAGCCGAGCTCCCCGGCGGCGAACCAGTGCGGCGAATAATAGCCGCCCACCACGCCCGCGTTCGCGCCCAGGCTGGTCATGCGGCCAAGGTCGTTCTTCGTGCCGCGCACCGTTGGCTCCAGCAGGCCCGCCAGCCGCCACCCCCGCCAGACGAGGATGGGCACCAGCGCGCCCACGCGGGCCTGGTAGTCGGAGGTGTCGGCCGCCGCCCACGGCGCCGTCAATTCGCCGACCAGCACCAGGCGCCGCTGGCCGACGGGGACCGTGCGCGCGTAGCCCACGCCCGCGACGAACGCCCACTCGGCGCCGGTGCGGACGTAGACGCGGTTCGCCGGGCCCTCGTCCAGCCGCGCCAGGTTCACCTCCTGGGCGTGCGCGCGCCACGACAGCAGCATCACGAACACCGACGCGAACAGCGCGACCGCCACCCGCACCACGGCCGCGTCCGTCGAGATACCCACCCGCCGGCTCATCGCACCACCCCCGCGAAGCCGATCGACCGGAAGTAATCGCGCGTGTGCGCGAGATACGCCGCCGGCGCCTCGTAGATCATCTCGTGGCCCGCACCCGCCATCGTGATGATGTCGGCGTCAGCGAAGTGCGCGGCCATCTGCTGCTGGCTCTCCAGGGTATGTGCCGTGTCCAGGTCGCTGCGCAGGAACAGCACCTTGTGCTGGTACGACCGGAGGTGCGTCGTGAAGTCGAACCCGTCCTTGTCGGCCAGGTTCAGCAGCGCCGAGCTCACGACGGCGCCCAGGCGCCACATGGGCGGCAGGTGCGACGGGTCCTTGTGCTCGGCCGGGACCCCGCGGAACGCCATCGTCATCAGCAGGTAATCGGCGCGCGCGTGATCGTCGGCGGAAAGGAACTGCCTCGACCACAGCGCGTCGTTGAACTGCTCGCTGGTGAAGTCGGCCGAGGCGAAGTAACGCTTCATGAACGCGTCCAGCTCTTGCTTGTTCAGTCCGCCGGGGTCGCTGAGGACCGCGCCCCGCAGACGGCCGCCGTCGTCGCCGTACTCGTTGATGAACCAGCTCGCGTACATGGCGCCCCACGAGTGCCCGATGAACACATAGGGCTGGGCGGGCGCCGTCATCGTGTCGACGACCTGGCGCAGGTCCTGGAGATAAAGGCTCAGCGTATAAGTGCTGGCGTCGTGGCGCTGGGACAGGCCCGCGCCCCGGTTGTCCCAGAACACGACGCGGTAGCCGTCGTCGGCCAGCGCGCGCAGGTCCAGCATGCTGCGATAGTCACCGCCGGGGCCGCCGTGCAGCGCGATCACCGCTGGTGCCGCCGGATCCCCGAATGCCTCGGCGTGCAGGTGCGTGCCGTTGACCTGGATCTGTGGCAACGCCGGGTCCTCCGTGACCGTCCGCGGGACCAGGTTCCCGGGGTCCCCCGGGTCCAGGCAGCCCGCTGCCAGCGTGATCGCCGCGCATATCATGAGTGGTGTCTTCATTGATCGTCTCCCGTGGTGGTCACTCGCCAAACGTCCACGCCAAGGGAACACCGCGCCGGCGCGCTGCTGTCACCAGACTCGTCACTTTTCTTTGAAGTGTCACCGCGTCTGGCCACGCGCGACGAGGAGCGAAGGCGCGGCTGGGCAGCCAACCTCTTCGCATGCCGCGACGCCGGCTCGGCTAGAATGCGGGCCAATGGTCCTGTCGCCGACCGACATCTGGATGGTCTGCAGCGCGTGCAAGAAGAGCATCGCCTTCCAGGCCGTCCACTGGGTCTGCAGCGTGTCGACCTGCAACCGCAACCGCACCAGGCTGGTGTTCTGCTCGGTGCCGTGCTGGGACTCGCACGTCGCGACTCTGCGACACCGCGACGCCTGGGCCGTCGAGGCGCGCGCGCCCGGTCGCGAGGAGCACCTGCGCGGCCTGGCGGACGCGGCGAACGCGGCGAACGCGGCGGACGCTGCTCACGCGGCGGACGCGGCCCACGCGGCGGACGCGGCGTACGCATCCCCGCCGCCCCACCATGCCCCGCCGCCGCGCGCGCCGCAGCCCCCACCGGCGACGGCGCGTCCGGCATCGGTCACGTCACATGCGGGTGGGCCGGCGCTGTCGAACCAGTACGACCACGACGACGTCTTGATCGTCGTCTCCAAGCTGAAGAAGTACATCCGCGATCGCTCGGGGATGAACACCTCCGATGCGGTCGCGGATGCCCTCGGCGATCACGTGCGCACCGTCTGCGACGAAGCGATCCGCGCGGCGGCGCGCGATGGCCGCAAGACCGTGCTGGATCGGGACGTCCCCCCATCCAGGCGCTGAAACGTCGGCGATGTCCTTCTCACGGTTAGAGTCGGTCCAGCACGAGATCCGGCGACACTATCGCGCGTTGCGGGCGATGCGGACGCGCAAGGCCCTGGAGCGGAGCGCCCTGTGGGCCGAGATCGGCGGTGAGGTGACGCGCGTGCTCGAGGGTGTCGAGCGCGGCGATCGCGCGCCGGCGCCGGCGCCCGGACCGCGCGCGCGGAAGGTGCGGGCCGTGGCCTGGAACATCCAGCGCGGAGCGCGGCTCGATGCTCTCCGGGGCGCCGTCGCGACGCCGCCGTTCGCCGATGCCGACCTCTTCTTGCTCAGCGAGGTGGACGTCGGCCTCGGACGCTCGGGCAACCGCAACGTCGCGCGCGAGCTGGCCGAGGCTCTCGGCATGAGCTACGCGTTTGGCGTTTCTTACCTCGCGCTGACCGACGACCTCGGCGACGACGCCGCCGGCGTCGAGAACACGCTGGCGCTGTCGGGCGCGGCGGTCATCTCGCGCTATCCGATCGGGCGGGTCGAGAACGTCGATCTGCCCGAGCTCCGCAACAAGTTTCATTCCTCGGAGAAACGCCTCGGCAAGAAGCGCGCCCTGCTCGCGGAGATCGCGCTTCCCGACGGCCCGCTGGTGGTGGCGGCCTGCCACCTCGACTCGAACGCTTCGCCCGCGCAGCGCGCGCGCCAGCTGGGCGGGGTGCTCGACAGCGTCGATCGCAGCGGCGCGACCCGCGCGCTGGTGGGCGGCGACTTCAACACCAGCACGTACGACCTCTCGAGCACCTTCGCGCTGGCGCGCGATCTCGCGCACAAGCTCTTCGTCACCGGGTTCCGCGCCACCATCGCTCAGTACCTGACGCCGGAGAAGCACTACGAGCGGCCGGTGTTCGACCTCCTGCGGGCGCGCGACTTCGCCGTCGAGGGGTTCAACGACCGCGCCCTTGGCACGTACTTCTACGACCTCACCGATCCCTACGTCCTCGCTCAATCGCAGAAGCACGTGGGCCGTCCGCTCACCCGCCTCCTGGCGCGGCTCCTCCGCCCCTGGAACGGCTGCGTGCCGGCGCGTCTCGATTGGTTCGCCGGCCGCAACCTGACGCCGGTGGCCGCGACCGTCGAACGCCCGCCCACCGCCGCCGACGGAAGGCCCCTCTCCGATCACGCAGCGGTCGTCGTCGACGTCGCCGTCCAGGACGCCGCACCGGAGACGAACGCGATCGAACGGGGTCAACCCGACAGGCGGCCCGCCAGCACCACCGGCTCGACGTAGGAGGGATCCTCCGTGACGGGCCTCCACGCGAGCTGCGGCCGCTCGGCGTCCAGATCCTCACGCGTCAGGTGGGTGCCCAGGCGCTCGAAACGATAACGTTCACCGAGCGCGGCCTCGACCAGCTCGGCGAAGCCCTGGCGCGCGCGAAAGGCCTTGTCGTTGGACAGCAGCACCAGCAGCTGCGGCTTCATGGCGAGGAGGCTCGCGAAGAGCTGGGGCCACAGCAAGCGCAGCACGCGCTCGCTGCCGCGCCCGACGCCGAAGGCCGGCGGATCGACGATCACCAGGTCATAGCTGGCTCGGTGCGGATCGCGCGCGAGGCGCCGCAGGTGACGGGCGAGGTGCTCCTGCGCCCTGTCCGGCAAGACCCGCATGCTCACGCGGTTGAGGGCGGCGTTGCGAAGCGACCAGGCCAGGTAGTCGCGGTTGGGATCGACGTTGGCGACGTCCGCCGCTCCGCCCGCGGCGGCCGCGACGCCGAAGGCGCCAGCGTAGGAGAACAGGTTCAAAACGCGCCGGCCGCGCGCGGCCTGCCGCACGAACAGACGGGCCTTGGCGGCGTCGAGGTAAAGGCCGAAGTCATGGGCGGGATCGACGCTGATCTCGAACTTCAGCCCGCGCTCCGTGGCCATCAGCGGCGCGGCGTCAGGCCCCGCGCCGCCCGCGGGATGGTGCGCCGCCGTCGTGAACAGGTTCGTGCCGTCCGGGGACGAACGCACTTTCGCAATGACGTGAGCCTCGGGGAACGTCGCCCGCACGTAGCCAAGCAGCGTTTCCGCGGTCAGGCCGCCGCTCTCGTAATCGATCGCCACGACCAGTGGTCCGAAGCGATCGACGATCAAGCCCGGCAAGCCGTCGCCAAGACCGGCGCACAGGCGCACGCAATCGGTGCCGCCACCCGCGCGAGCCGAGCCGAGGCGGGCTCGCGCCACCAGCAGCTCTCGAAGCGCGTCGCCGCGGGCGCGGGCGTTCACTTTCCGGATGTCAGGAACGGCCGGGGCGGGCCTCGGCGTGATTGACCCGGATGGGATGACCGTCCAGCTCGGCGCCGTTTGCTCCCGCGATGGCCTGATCGGCCTCCGTCGAGCTCCGGTAGCTGATGAACCCGAAACCGCGCGACTGTCCCGTCGACCGGTTGACGACCACCATCGCGTCGACCAGCTCGCCAAACCGCGAGAAGAACGCGCGCAGCTCGGCCGCGGTGGTCATCGATCCGAGGCCGCCGATGAACAGCTTGGTCGGCCCGAAGTCTCCTCGCCGCGGCTGGCGCGCGACAGAGATGACGACGTCTTCCAGCTTCACCTCGGGCAGCGCGGTGAGAGCGGGACCGACCGACGATTCCGACAGGTCGGGATCGATTCCGCGTGCGCGAAGCTCACGGTTGCGCCGGAGGCGCTCCTCTTTCTGTTTCTTCTTGAGGTCGCGGTTGACCTCGCGGTTACGTTTGCCTCCGGAAAAGGCCCGGCTCATTCTCTATACCTTGCCAGATTCGCGGTGCTGGCGGATGCCTTCCGCACCGCGAGGCGGGGCGGCGAGGGCCTTCTTCTCGGCGATCCAGACATCCAGGACCGTCCGCACGTTCTCGTTGAAGTGGACGCGATTGGCGGCGATCTCCCGCAGCGCCGTCACCGCCACCTTGTTGTGGCAGCGGACCAGGGATCGCCCGCCGTGCATCAGTTGTCGCGCCCGCTCGGCGGCGAGCACGATCAGCGCAAAACGGTTGGGCTCGGTTTCGAGACAGTCTTCAACGGTCACGCGTGCCATCGGCGATCTCCTTCTTAGAGGCCGTTTACGCCGTGGAGTCGCCGCCGAGCCGGCCGCACCAGCGATGACCGCCAATGAGGTTCACAGTACCCGGCGGTCGAGCAATAGCAAGCGCAATCTTCAGCACCATCGCGCGCTTCTTGGTCTTTTTGGTCGACCGGTGCTGGTGGAAAGCCACACGCTTTTGTCGCTCGCACCGCA
>DATKEU010000182.1:0-5515 GCA_035544495.1 Polyangia bacterium
CCGCTGCGCCGCCGGCGAGGCGTTCGATGCTGAAAAACGAGTCCGATCCGTAAAGATTGCCTCCGGCGTCGATCGCCACGTCGTTGCACACGGCGCCGGCCATCGCCAGGGCGTGCGATTCGACGCGGGTGCCGGTTGCCAGCTCGTAGCGGTCCAGGGTGCTGGCCTTCGAGAAATCGTTGGACACCTGGCACACCCAGAAACGGCCCTTGGGCTCGTCTCCGTCCTTACCGTTCGTTCCATCCTTTCCGGGCGCCCCTGGCGGACCCTGCGGGCCTTCACACGCCGCGACGACTGTCACGACCAACGCGACTAGCACTGTGCGCATCATCTTCTCCAATGTGATCGATTTGAGATCCGGCCCCTGTCGGACCGTGGCGACTTATGCCATCTGGATCAGCGGACGATTAGGGCGTGATCGTGAACGGCGCGTTCAGCCGTTCGAACGGCACTTTTCCCTCGGCACAGCGTAGCAGCGACCTCCCAGGGTTCCCTGTCTGGTTCCATCTGCGGCCCCCCGCGAGCGGCGAAGCCGCATTAGATGGTAGGGTCGCCGGCATGGAGCGGCTGTTCGATCCCGGCATCTGGCGCGACGTCACCGGCGGCGCTGTCGCCGAGCGGGTGCGCCGCCTCGCCCGGGTGACGCCGCTGGTGCCGGCGCCGGCGCTCGGTCGTCGCTCGGGCGCCGACGTCTGGCTCAAGCTCGAGAACCTGCAGCGCACGGGCTCCTTCAAGCTGCGCGGCGCCGCCGCCCGCCTGGCCGCCATCGCCCTCGAGGATCGCACGCCCAAGCGGGCCGTCATCGCCGCCTCGGCCGGCAACCACGGCCTCGGCGTGGCGTTCGCCGCCCGCGCCTTCGACCTGCGCGCCACCGTGCTGTGCTCGGCGCAGACGCCGGAGGTGAAACGCGCGGGCATGGCCGCCCTCGGCGCCACGGTCGAGGTGGGCGGCCCCACCTACGACCACGCCGAGGCCGAGGCGCGTCGCCGCGCCGCCGCCGACCCCGACACCGTCTTCGTCTCCGCCTTCGACGACGACCACGTCATCGCCGGCAACGGCGGCCTCCTGGCGCGCGAGATCCTGGCCCAGCTCCCCGACGTGCAGGCGGTCGTCGTTCCCGTCGGTGGCGGCGGCCTGGCCGGCGGGCTGGGCGTCGAGATGGTCCCGCGTGGGATCAAGATCTGGGGCGCCTCGCCCGAGGTCAACTGCGCCATGCGCCGCTCGCTGGAAGACGGCCGCGCCCACACGGTGTACGAGGGCGGCCCCACGCTCGCCGAGGGCCTGGAAGGCGCGGTCAGCGAGCGCACCTACGCCATGGCCCGCGACTATTTCCCCGACATCGCCCTGGTCAGCGAGATCGCCATCCGCCAGGCCATCGTCTACGCCTACCGCACGCTCGGCATTCTCTGCGAGGCCTCCGCTGCGCCCGCCATCGCTGCCCTGCTCGACGACGCCGGCCCCATCCGCGGGCGCCGCACGGTGGTGATCGTCTCGGGCGGCAACATCGAGCACGATCTGCTCGATCAGCTGCTGACCGGCTTCGTGCCCGCGGGCGTCTAGCGCCACCGTCCAGCGCGCCTCGAGCGCCGGCGGTGCATCGGCCGGCACCCGCGCCCGCACCCGCCCTTAACCTGCCAGGTGACACCTTGGTCTTTACATTGCGCGTGAATGGACCGCGCTCGTTCTCCGTCCTAGGCTCCGGGGGTGGTCATGGCCGCGCGCGCTTCGATTCTGGGGTTCGGTCTGATGCTGGTGCTGGTGGGGTTTGCTGGCGTGCCGCCCGCGCGCGCCGCCGACGGATTCCGCTGCGAGTCGGGGCTGATCGTCGACCTCGGCGACCTGACGTACGAGGTCCAGAAGAAGTGCGGCGATCCCGACCAGGTCACGGAGCGGATCGAAAGGCGCACCGTCCGCAAGAAGGTTCGGCGCTGGGTGGACGGCGTGGTCCAGGAGGTGACGGAGGAAGAGGAAGTCGACGTTCCGATCCTCGAATGGGTCTACGACATGGGCCCGAGTCGGTTGCTGCGCCTGTTGCGCTTCGAGAACGACCGCCTGGTGGGGGTGGCGACCGGTCGCCGGGGCGGGGGCGCCCGCTGACCTAGCTTCGACCGCCCGCCAGCACAATAGCGGCCCCGCAATATCTCGCGCGCGGCGCCCGCCGCGCGCTACGCTTGCGGCCTCGTCATGCATGACCTCACGTCGGGCTCGCTGATCCGGAACCTGTTGCGAAGCAGCGCCATGATGCTGGTCGGGATGGTGTTCCAGACTCTCTATTTCCTGGTCGATCTCTACTTCGTCGGCCGGCTGGGCAAGAGCGCGGTCGCCGCCGTCAGCCTGTCGGGCAACCTGATGTTTCTCACGCTGGCGCTGACCCAGATGCTTGGCGTGGGGACTACGGCGCTGATCGCGCACGCCGCCGGGCGCAAGGATCGCGATCAGGTGCGGCTGGTCTTCAACCAATCGCTCGGCCTGTCGCTGATCGTCGGGGGCGTCTTTCTGCTGGTCATGGTGGCGCTGCGGGGGCGCTTCGCGACGGTCCAGTCAGCCGATCCCGAAACCGCGCGATTGGCGGCCGAATATCTGGCCTGGTTCGTTCCGTCGCTGGCGGCACAGTTCGCGATGGTCGCGGTGGCGGCGGCCTTGCGGGGCATCGGCGACTTCAAACCGGGAATGATCGTCCAGGCGGCCACGGTGGTGCTGAACATCGTCCTGGCGCCGGTGTTGATGTTCGGCTGGGGAACGGGGCGTGCGCTGGGCGTGGCCGGGACGGCGCTGGCGTCGTTCGCCGCCGTCGTCGTCGGCGTCGTGGCCCTGTTCGCGTACGTGCTGCGCGTGGGCGGCCTCCTGCGCTTCATCGCCGCCGAGCAGCGCCCGCGCCTGGCCATGTGGGCCCGCATGCTGAAGATCGGACTGCCCGCCGGCCTCGAGTTCGGCCTGATGGGCGTCTACATGTTCGCGGTCTACGCCATCACGCGCCGCTTCGGCGCCGCCGCCCAGGCGGGCTTCGGCATCGGGCTGCGCGTCGTGCAGGCGGGGTTCATGCCGGTGGTCGCGCTTGGATTCGCCGTCAGCCCGGTCGCCGGGCAGAACTTCGGCGCCCGCCTGCCGGATCGCGTGCGCGGCACGTTCCGGGCGGCGGCCAAGCTGGCCGCCGTGATGATGGGCGCGCTCGCGCTGGCCTGTCACTTCTTTCCCCAGGCGCTCGTGCGCGTCTTCAACGGCGATCCGGACGTGCTCGCCGTCGGCGGCGAGTACCTGCGCATCGTGGCCTGGAACTTCATCCCGTCCGGCATCGTGTTCGTCAGCTCCAGCATGTTTCAGGCGCTCGGCAACACGCTGCCGCCGCTGGTCAGCTCGGTGGTGCGCACCTCCCTCGCGGTGATACCGGCGTATCTTCTGTCGACCACCGACGGCTTCGCCCTTCGCTGGATCTGGTACCTGTCCGCGGCCTCCGTCGTCTGTCAGATGGCGCTGAACCTGTTCTTCTTGCGCCGCGAATACGCCCGCAAGCTCGTCTTTGCGGAGGCGCCCGTCATCGCCGTCCGCTCGGCCGGTTGAGCGCGCGCCAGGGCGGGCGCCTCCCTTGTTCCGGCCACGACCCTGCGTTACCCTTCACCGCCTGGGAGCAGCGGATGGCGGTCCTGGTTGAAAGCGAGTCGACGGATGGGCCAGCCCCGGCTAGGGGCGCCGGTTCCGCCGTGAGGTTCGAGCCAGAAACGCCTCTCGAGATCGTCGAACCGACGACCCGCGCTGGCCTGGACGGGCTGGCGTCGTTTCTGCGTCGATTCGGCCCCCTTCGCGGCCGGGGCGCTCTTGGCGAATATCTGTTCGCGCGCCTCAAGAAGGATCCCGGCCTGTGGTCGATTCGCATGAACGACGGAACGACGATGACCGTGCCCCGTTCCGCCGAGATGAGCTGGATACCCGCGTTCACCGGCGCGTATGACCCGGCGCAGCTGGAGATCATTCTTCGATTTCTCACCCCGGGAAGCTTTGCCCTCGACGTCGGGGCCTGTTTCGGCTTCTACGCGGTTCCCATGGGCAGGGCCGCCGCGAAGAAAGACGCGCAGGTGCTGGCGTTCGAAGCCCTGCGCTCGAACGAGCGCCTGCTGCGCAACAACCTGCACCAGAACCGCCTCGACGGCGTGGTGGTCAGCCTCCCGATCGCGCTCGGAAGAGAGCCGGCGACCGTCGAGATGCTGGTGGAGGGCGGTGGAACCGGCAATGCCTTCGTCCGCACATCGGGATTCAAGGGTGCCGCGGACTCGAGGGCGGTCGCGGAGAACATCCGGATCGAGCGACTCGACGACATGCCCTGGTATCGGTGGACGTCGAAGGCGCGATGCAGCCTGGTCAAGATGGACATCGAAGGTTTCGAGCTGGAAGCGCTGGCCGGCGGCGAGGCGTTCATCGCCAAGCACCGCCCCGTCATTTTTGGTGAGTTCAACGGTTGGTTCCTGGAGCGCCATGGCTTTTCGCCCGATGCGCCGATCGAGTGGGCGCGCCGCCACGGATACGTGTGTCTGGATCTGGTGAGCGCGCGCAGGAGCCGCTTGACCGATGAGGTGCGATTGACGCCTCAGGCGCTGGGCGCGGGCGCAGCGCGAAGAGGCGGAGACCTCTTGCTCCTGCCGATCGAAAATCCGTCGCTCGTCGATCGCCTGCTCCCGAACCGACTGAGCCGTATCGCCCAACCCCAATCCGCGGCCTCCTCGCCTGCGCAGCCGCCGCCCGCCACGACGACTGTCTCGGCTGGCGCTCCAGAGACCGGTACCGGTCGCCGGGCGCCGTAACCGGCGTTCACCCGGTCTCCCGGCCGGCTTTCTGGGCGCCGATCGCCGCGGTCACATCTTCGCCGCCTGATCGGCCGCCGCTGCCTCGGCTCGGGTCTCGGCGGCGCTGCGCAGCTCGTGCCCGGTCACGCCGTCGCCCAGGCGCTGGCGCGCCGAGGCTCCGTGCCCCGACCCCAGCACGTCGCGCAGGTACGCCTGGTACTGGAACGTGTCGGAGTGGTGCTCGTTGTGGCACCCGCTGCACGTCGTCTCGGGCGTCTCCCGGTGCATCGTGCTCGGCTCCTCCAACCCTTTGGCCGCCACGTGCAGCGATCCGGGGCCGTGGCAGGTCTCGCACTGCACGTTGGTGAGGCCCCGCGTGAAGCCCAGGCTGCTGCCGCCGACCTCGCCGTATCCCGTGACGTGACAGCCGACGCACTTGTAGTCGGCCTGCTTGCCCCCCGCCACCAGCGTCGACCAGGCCTGGGCGTGAATGGTCGTCTTCCAGAACGTCGCCGCCGATTTGTGGCAGCCGGTGCACCGGCCCATGCCGACGTAGACCGCGCGCCCTGGTTCCGGCTGCGGCGGCGGCACCGCGCGTTTGAGGTTCACCGCCGCGATCCGATCGTCGAGGCGCCTCATGGCCGCCGACATCTGGGGGTCGCGCGGCAGCGTGCGGTTGAGGGCGACGAGACGATTCGTGAAGTAGCTGCCCGCCGCCGGCGGCGCGAACGGCTGGGAGA
>DATKEU010000183.1:0-3957 GCA_035544495.1 Polyangia bacterium
GCCGCCGATGACGTCCAGCCCGACGAAGAAGTGCCCGCGCTCGCGCAGCCAGGGGCCAACCTTGCGCACGATGGCCCAATCGCGATCCTCCAGCGTCGTCGCCATCGGACGCGCGCCCACGTGCAGGTTGCCGCGCGCGTCGTCGGGGGCCGGCACGCGCAGCACGGAGCACAGCGGCTCGCCGTCGCACAGCAAGATGCGCTTGTCGCCGGCGCGCACGTCCGGCAGGTACCGCTGCGCCACCGTCCAGCGCCGGCCCAGGTTCGTCGCCTGCTCGAGGATGGCGCCGGTGTTGGGATCGCCCTTGCGCACGTGAAACACGCCGAAGCCGCCCGAGGCGTCGAGGGGCTTCACCACCATCTCGCCCCCCTGCTCGACCAGGAACGAGCGCAGCCGCCCCGCCTCGCGTGTGACGATCGTCGGCGGCGCCAGCTCCGGGTGGTCCAGGATGGCCAGCTTCTCGTTGCATTCACGCAAGCCGCGCGGGTCGTTGATCATCAGCGTCTGCCCGCGCGCCCGTTCCAGGATCAGCGTCGCGAAGTAGTAGTCGAGATCGAACGGGGGATCCTTGCGCATGAACACCGCCTGGCAGCTGCGCAGCGGCACCGTCGCCTGCGGCCCCAGCAAGTAGTGATCGCCCACCACGCGCCGCACGGTGACCGGCCAGGCGCGCGCGATGGGATCGGCGTGCTCCAGCGACAGGTGGCGCGGCTCGCAGAACCAGATCTCGTGGCCGCGCGCTTGCGAGGCCAGCATCATCGCGAACGTCGAATCACCGGCGATCTGCAGCCGGGCCAGGGGATCCATCACGAAGAGCAGCTTCATGGTTTGCCTCGTCTATTCTGACGGACCGCCAGCTTGATTGCCCGCGCCGGGATCCGCCGCCGCCGCCGCGGGCGCCGGCTCCTTCAGCGGCAACAGGTGCTCGAGGCCGTGCTTGCGCAGCCGGTAGTACAGCGTCGATCGATTGATCCCCAGCGTGCGCGCCGCCAGCGCGATGTTCCCCTGCGCTTGCTCGATGGCGCCGACGATCTCCGCCCGCTCCTGCTCGTGCAGGCGCTCGTGCAGGCCGCGCCCCGACGACGACGGTGGCGGCGTCGCGCCCGCCGCGGTGCCGCGCGGTGGCGTGGTGGTGGCGGGCGGGGGCGGCGGCAGCGGGCGGCGGCTGAACTCCAGGTCGGCGGGGGTCAGCTCCTCGCCGCGCGCCAGGATCATCGCCCGCTCGATGACGTTCTCCAGCTCCCGCACGTTGCCCGGCCAGGGGTACGCGGCCAGCGACGCCAGCGCCGCCGCCTCGAGGCCGCGGACCTTCTTGCGGATCGCCCGCGCGTACTTCTGGATGAAATGATCGCAGAGCAGCGCGATGTCCTCCGGCCGCTCCCGCAGGGCGGGCAGCGTGATGGGAAAGACGTTCAGACGATAGTAGAGATCCTCGCGAAACTCGCCGGCGCTGATCTGCTGTTCCAGGTCGCGGTGGGTGGCCGAGATGACGCGCACGTCGACCTTGACCGTCTCGGTGCCGCCCACGCGCTCGAACTCCCGCTCCTGCAGCACGCGCAAGAGCTTGACCTGCACGTCGGCCGGCAGGTCCCCCACCTCGTCCAGGAACAGCGTCCCGCCGTCGGCCAGCTCGAACCGACCCAGGCGCCGCGCCACCGCGCCGGTGAAGGCCCCCTTCTCGTGCCCGAACAGCTCCGACTCCAGCACCCCCGGCGCCAGCGCCGCGCAGTTGACGCGCACGAAGGGGCGCGCCTCGCGCGCGCTGTTGATGTGGATGGCGCGCGCCACCAGCTCCTTGCCGGTGCCGGTCTCGCCGCGCAGCAGGACCGACGACGACGTCTGCGCCACCTGCTCGACCCGGACCAGCACCTCGCGCAGGCGTGGCGACTCGCCGACGATGGCGCCGAAGTTGAACTCGCTGTGGGCATCCGACGACAGGATGCCGGCGTACTGTTGCAGCTGCTCGGTCAGGCGGCGGTTCTCGCGCAGCAGCGAGAACCGTTCGATGGCGTGCGTGAGGATGCCGCGCAGCTCCTTGGCGTCCCACGGCTTGGTGACGTAGCGATAGATGCGGCCGAGGTTGATGGCCTCGATCAGGACGTCGACGTCGGTGTAGGCGGTCATGATGATCCCGACGGCGTCCGGGCGCACCTCGCGCGCTGCGCGCAGAAGGTCGAGGCCGGTCATGCGCGGCATGCGCTGGTCCGTGACGATCACGGCGACGTCGTGCCGCCGCGACAGGGCCAGCGCTTCGTCGCCGCTGGTGGCGGGCAGCAGGGTGAAGGTCTTGCCGAAGTTGAAGCGGATGGCGTCCAGGTTGTCGGGCTCGTCATCGACGACCAGCACCGGAAAACTCGTCAGCGAAATCCCCTGCTGCGCCATGCCTGACGACCGTAGCACGCCGGGCTCCCGCCAGCCCGGCGCGGACGCCCCGGCAAGCGAGGATTTTGCGCCCGGCGCCCTGATGTTGATACGATCCCGCCCCTGGTGCTGATGACCAAGCGCAAGCCGATGGACGACGTCGCCCCGCCCGGGCCGCCGTCCGAGGTTGGAACGGCGGGTGTGGCGACGCCCGTCCTGCCGCTGCCCGCCCGCAAGCCGATGGCGCGCGCGACGCGCATCACACTGTTCGAGCGCGAGGTGCGCGAGCGCCTGTCGCGCGCCGCGCTGGACCTCTTGTTCGCCCGCGCCGACGTCATCTCGGAAGGGCAGCGGACCCAGCGCGGCGGCAAGGATTCCTACTTCGGCTCGACGATGATGACCATCGACCTGCCGGCGCTGTCGGCGGTGCTGCGCGACGAGCCCGACGCCGGCACGGCGCGCCGCCTGGCCGCGTTGCTGGGCGATGACGCCGCCATGGAGAAGCGCGTGGAGGCCCTGGCCACGCGCGAGGCGGCGCGCGTCGCCGGCGCGGCGCCTCGGTCAGTCAGCACGCACGTCAACATCCGCGCCCAGGGCGCGCGCGTCTTCGTCGACGTCGACGTCGAGGGGGCGTTCTGACATGGACGCCGCGACGTACAGCTTCGCCGGCGTGGCCAAGATCCTCGACGTCAGCGAGAGCAAGTTGCGCTACTGGGCGCAGGTCGGCTTCGTGGGCCCGTCGGCGCGCCAGGGTGGCAAACAGCTCTTCACGTTTCAGGACCTGGTCAGCGTCAAGGCGGCCAAGGAGCTCGTCGACCGGGGCTTTGCGCCGGCGCAGATCCGCAAGGCGCTGGCGGCGGTCAGCGCGTCCTTGCCCGGCGTCGACCGGCCGCTGGATCGGCTGCGCGTCGCCTTCGACGGCGAGGCGCTGGTGGTGGTCGCCTTCGACGGCGCTTTCGAGCCGAGCGGCCAGAAGGTGTTCGGTTTTGGCCTCGGCGATCTGGCCCGGCGGGTCGCCGCGGAGCCGCCCGCGGCAGCCGCCCGCCCGGCGGCGAATGGCGCTGGACGCCGCACCGACGGCGGCGCCAGCGCCGGGGGCGCGTACGACCTGTTCGTCGAGGGCATGCGGCACGAGCGCGAGCCGGGCGGCGAGGAGGCGGCCGTCGCCTGCTATCGCCAGGCGCTGGCTGCCGACCCGGGGCTGGCCGCCGCGCACACCAACATCGGCAACATCGCCTACGGCCGCGGCCAGTCGGCGCAGGCGCGGGCGTCGTTCGAGGCGGCGCTGGCGCTGGATCCCGACCAGCCGGAGGCGCGCTTCAACCTGGCGAACCTGATCCTCGAGGCGGGCGATCTGGAGCTGGCGGTAGCCGAGTTCCGCCGCGTTCTGCAGCTGTCCCCCGACTTCGCCGACGCCCACTACAACCTGGCCGTGACGCTGGAACGCCTGGGCGGCCGGGCCCAGGCCCGCGCCCACCTCGAACGCTACCTGGGGCTCGAGTCAACCGCCACGCCCTGGGCCACGCAGGCCCGCACGCTGATCGATCGCCTGGCCGCGGACGGATCGTAGCCCGCCTATCCGCCGCGATCGACGGC
>DATKEU010000184.1:0-7965 GCA_035544495.1 Polyangia bacterium
GCGCGAGGTGGTTCCCACCCGGGCGCTGTTTTCCGCCGCCGAACCGGCGAGCGCGGGCGCGGGGCTGAACGTCGTGCTGTTCGCCGCCGACGACGGTCAGGGAGGCGGCGGCGGCGCGGGCGGCGGCGGCGGCGCGCCCGCGCTCGACACGCCGCTGGCGTCGGGGCCCGCGCCCGATCTGTCGATCGGCGGGCCCACCACCGCGGCGGGGTTGCCGCTGGTCGACGTCCTGGCGCCCGCCGACGATCCGGTCGCCGCCGTCCCGCCGCCGCCGTCCGTGGTCAGCCCGCGCTTCGGCAGCCACGACGTCGAACCGGCGCCGCAGGTTTCGCTGACGGTCATGGGCGGCGTCCGGGGCGGGTCGCTGCGCGCCCGCGTGCAAGGGACGTCGATCGACGTCGTCCTGCCGTTCGACGCCGATGGCAACCTCACGGGCGCCGTGGTTCCGGTGGGCGGCTTCGGGCCGAGCACGCTGGTCCTGGCGCAGAGGACCTGCGCCGGCGCCACCTGCGCGTCGTCGCCGTCGCCGTCGTCTTGCGCCGAAAGCGCCCCCATCAGCTGGGACGTCGTCGTCGACGAACAGACACCGCCGTCGCCGCCGCCGCCGGTGATCACGGCACCACGCGATCCCACCAACAGCCCCAATCCCGCCAGCAACGTCTTCCGCGTCAGCGGGCACGGCATCCCGGCAGCGGTGCAGGCCTGCGATCAGGGCGGCACCGGCGCGGCGGGTTTGATCTCCGATTCGCTGCACGCCGCCGCCGACGGGACGATCTCGGGAACGGTCACGCTGACCGCGGGCACGCCGATCAATCCCAACGCCGGCTGGCACAAGCTGTCGCTGTCGCAGGATCAGTGCGCCACCACCAGCAAGCCCGTGTTCATCAGCGTCGGCGTCCGCCCGCCCACCGTCGAGTTCCCGCGTTCGGGCGCGCCCATCGATTGCAGCCTGGGCGGCGTCGCTGGCCAGCTCGTCGCGCGCGGCACGCTCCCTTACGCCGAGGCGAGCCTTGGTCCCCTGGTCGTCGGCGAGGAGCTGGGCCGGCTGGCCCTGGGCCTGATCCAGGCCCTGATCACCGTCGACCCCACGCCCGGGGCGGACGGATCGTTTGGCTTCCAGGCGGTCATCCCGGCGCCCGCGCTGCCGATCGGCAAGCACCTCCTCTATTTTTTCCAGGCGCCGCCGCCGCCCGCCGGCGCCACGCAGGCCGAGATCGACGCGCACTATCGCGCGTTCGCCAGCATCGCCACCACGCCGCGAAGCCGCATCGAGATCGCCGTCCCGCCGCTGCCGCTGGCGCTGCCCGTCGCCACGCCCACGCTCATCACCGGACCCGGGTCGATCCTTTCGGTGGTGGGCTGCCTGCAGGCGCCGGGTGCCGCGTGCGCGCTGCCCCTGGCCGACGTCAATGTCCGTGATGGCCAGCGGGTCTGGACGACGCGAGCCTCGGACGCCGGTGACTGGACGATCGCCCTTGCCGGCATCTCGCCTGGCTGGCACCAGTTGACCTTCGGACAGGTGATCGATTCGCCCGCCGGGGGCGGCTGGGTCGAAAGCTGCGCCTCGCAGCCGCTGCCCGTCGGCATCACGACCGCGGGCGCGTCCGTGCCGACGCTGGCGCTCCCGGGCGGTCTCGCCGCCGACGCCACCAGCGTGGCGGGCGCCTTGCTCGGCTATGAAGCGACGGCCACCACCGCCGCGGGCGTTCCCGTCCCCGTCGAATGCCAGCCGCCCTCCGGTGCGCAGTTTCCACTCGGCACCACCAGCGTGCTCTGCACCGCCGTCGATCCCGCCAGCGATGCGGTGGGGCTGGGCACGTTCCCGGTCACGGTGATCGACGGGCCGCCGGTCTTGAACGTCCCGGCCGACGGGATCGTGGCCGAGGCCGACAGCGCTCTCGGCGCGATGGTGAGTTACGACGTGACCGCCACCGACGCGATCAGCGGTCCCTTGCCCGTCGACTGCACGCCGGCCGCCAGCCCCGACGCGCCGGCGCTGTTTCCGCTGGACCAGATCACCACCGTCACCTGCCAGGCGACCGACGGCGCGCACCAGACCACCACCCAGAGCTTTCCGGTCTACGTTCGCGACACCACGCCCCCGACGCTGTGCGATCTGCCCGACGCCAGCGCCGCCGCCAGCGGGCCCACCGGCGCGATCGTGACCTTCGCGACCTGCGCGCTCGATCGCGTGGACGGGCCGGCGCCGGTCACCTGCGATCATCCATCGGGCTCGCTGTTTTCCCTGGGCGCCACCGTGGTCACCTGCACGGCGACCGATCGCCACGGCAACACGTCGCCCCCGGCGCGCTTCACTGTCAGCGTGACGGACATTGTCCCGCCCGTGCTTCACTTGCCGGGACCGACGCAGGCTACCGCCACTAGCGCGCTGGGCGCCGTCGTGAACTTCTCCGCCACCGCCACCGACAGCGTCGACCCCGCTCCCCAGATCGCATGCGCGCCCGCGCCCGCTTCCGCGTTTTCTCTCGGCACCACCGTCGTGACCTGCACGGCCACCGACGGCAGCGGCAACCAGGCGCAGGGAAGCTTCCCGGTGCTGGTGGCCGTGTCGTGGTCGAATCTGCTGGCTCCCATCGATCTGCTGGGGCTGAAGACCTTCCTCCGGGGCCTGCCGATCGCCGTGCAATTCTCCCTGACCGGGGCGAGCAGCCGGATCTCCAATCTCAACGCCCGGCTCTTCATGGCGCCGGTGGACGCGGCCGGAAATGTCGGGGCCGAACGACCGGCGGTCGGGCTGGCGCCGGGGATCGGCAACCTGTTCAGGTTCGTCCCGCTGGTGAGCCAGTACCTGTTGTCCTTGAGCACCGGCGGCCTCGCCGGCGGCATCTGGCAGCTTCGCGTCGATCTCGGCGATGGCGTGCCGCACACGGCGCGGATCAGGTTGCTGTGAGCCACGGTCGCGCGGCCGATCGGCCGTCGTAACCTTCACGGCGCGGGCGGCGTAACGATCGGGGAGGAACGAAACCATGAACCGCCGCATCGCCCCGGAGATCCGCCTGCGCCCGAGAAGCTGGCCGTCGGTGCTGGGGGCGATGGCGCTGGCGTGCGTGGCCGTCGTGGGGCTGCGCGCCGTGACGTCGCGAGCGGAGGCGGCGCGCTCTGGCGGCCCGCGCCGCACGACCGTCCTGTCCAGCAAGACGTACGGCAAGCCGGCGACCGGCGACCTGAAGAAGCGGCTGACACCGTTGCAGTTCGACGTCACCCAGAACGCCGCCACCGAGAGCGCGTTCGGCAACGAATACTGGGACAACCACCAGGCGGGGCTGTACGTCGACGTCGCCACCGGCGAGCCGCTGTTCAGCTCGACCGACAAGTTCGATTCCGGAACCGGGTGGCCCAGCTTCACCCAGCCGGTGGAGCCGAACCGGGTCACCGAGCACACGGATTCGTCGTTCGGGATGACCCGCGTCGAGGTGCGATCGAGCGGCGGCAAGTCGCACCTTGGGCACCTGTTCGACGACGGGCCGGCGCCGCTGCACGCGCGCTACTGCATCAACTCGGCGGCGCTGCGGTTCATCCCGGTGGCCAAGCTGGGCGCCGAAGGCTACGGCGCCTACCAGGCGCTGTTCGAAGCGCCGAAGCCGGCCGCGGCGAGCGCGCCCGCGGTGGCAACCGCAGCCAAGACGGAGACCGCCCTTCTGGCCGGGGGCTGCTTCTGGGGCATGGAGGAGCTCTTGCGCAAGATCCCGGGCGTCATCGAGACCGAGGCGGTCTACACCGGGGGCAAGACCGCGAACCCGACGTACGAATCACTCCACGACGGCAGCACCGGCCACGCCGAGGCGGTGCGCGTGGTCTTCGATCCGCGCACGCTTTCGTACGCCGACCTGCTGGAGAAGTGGTTCTTTCGCATGCACGACCCGACCACCAAGAACCGCCAGGGCAACGACGTCGGCTCACAATATCGATCGGCCATCTTCGTGACCTCGCCCGAGCAGCGCAAGATCGCCGAGGAGGTCAAGGCGCGCGTCGACAAGTCGGGCAAGTGGAAGAACCCCGTCGTCACCGAGATAACCGAGGCGGGGCCGGCGTATCGCGCCGAGGAGTACCACCAGAAGTACCTGCAAAAGAACCCCGACGGTTACACCTGTCACTATCTTCGCTAGCGATTCGCCAGCGGTCGCCCTTTCGCTCGACCGACACGCCCGCGTACAAGCGCCACCGGTTGGAGGCGATCCCGTCGCCTGATACGATGACCGTTCCCTCGATGCGGCAGCGGGTTTGAAGACAAAGATCCTGGGCGTCACGGCGGGAGCGATCGCGGCGGCGATGGTGGCATGGCTGGCCGTCCACCGCGCACGACCGGCGGCGATGCCACCCGTGATCGAAGCGCCGGTCATAGCCGCGGTCCCGCCGCCCGCGCCCGATGTCGCGACAGCGGGACCGCCCGCGCCGCCGCCTGCGCCGGCCGGCGACGACGGCGAATCCGCGGGCGCGTGCACCGTGGCGCTGGAGGGGTCGAGCCCCGTGGCGGTGGCTTGCCGCCAGGGCGGGCGGCGGGCGGCGAAGAAGGTCATGAAGGATCTCGTGAACGCCGCTCACAAGAACGGAAAGCGCAAGACGTGCGACCAGTGCCACGTCGATGTCGAGTCCTTCACCCTGCTGGCCGGCGCCCGGCGGGAGCTCGACGCGCTGGTCCGGGCGGCGCGGCGCTGAGGATCTGACGACCCGCTGATAGACTGCGCCAGCCTTGCGACGACTGGCGTGCATCAACATCGATCTCGACGGGCTGGCCCACTATGCGGCGATTCATGGCCTGCCCGAGGAGGCGCTGCCGGCGGGGGCGGTCGATCTCGTGGATCGGGTGGCGGTCGATCGGTTCGTCGGGCTGTGCGACGTGGCCGGCGTCAAGGGGACGCTGTTCGCCATCGGCGGTGACCTGAGGGAAGCGGGCCGGCGGAGCCTGCGCGCGGCGGCGGCGGCCGGGCACGAGATCGGCAACCACACGCACGCGCACGACTACGCGCTGTCTCGGCGCAGCGCCCCGGCGGTCGCCGCCGACATCGCGCTCGGCGCCGACGAGATCGAGGCCGCGTGCGGCGTGCGGCCGCGCGGCTTTCGCGCGCCCGGGTACACGTTCACTGCGGCGATGTACGCCGCGCTGGTCGAGCAAGGGTATGCCTACGGATCGTCGGTGTTCCCGGCGGCGCCGTACTACGTCGCCAAGGCGGCGGTGATGGGCGCGCTGGCGATCGCCGGGCGGCGATCGCGGTCGGTGCTGGATCGGCCGCGCGTGCTGGGGGCGCCGCTTCTGCCCTACCGGCCCGATCCCGCCGAGCCCTACCGCCCCGGCTCGGGCGCGGTGCCGGAGCTGCCAATCTCCGTCGAGCCGCTCACCCGCTTTCCTTTCATTGGAACGTTCGTGGCGACGCTGCCGGGGGCCGCGGTCGACGTGCTTTACCGCCGGATGGCGCGCCAGCCGTTCCTGAACCTGGAGCTGCACGGGATCGATCTGCTGGACGAGAGCGACGGCACCGGGTCGGCGCTGGCGCGCGCGCAACGCGACCTGCGCGTGCCCGCGGTGCGCAAGCAGGCGCGCCTCCGCGAGCTGCTGGCCCGCATTCGCCGCGACTATGACGTCGTGACGCTGCTGGAAGCCAGCACGGCGGTTTGATTTTCGCGGCGTCATACTGGGGTGGGTGGCGATCCGAACCAAGCGCTGGAACGATCCGGCCGAACCCGACGATGGGTTTCGGCTGCTGGTTTGCCGCCTGCGCCCGCGCGGGGTGGCCAAGGCGAAAGAGACCTGGGAAGACTGGTGGCCGGATCTGGGGCCCAGCCGGCGGTTGCTCGACGATTTTCATGGCAAGGGCGGGGCGCCCATCGGTTGGGATGACTACCGTGCGCGCTATCTCGACGAGATGCACGGGCCGGCGCAGCAATGGCGAATTCGCGATCTGGCCCGACGCTCGGCCGCCGGCGAGACCATCACGCTGCTCTGCTCGTCCGCCTGCACCGACCCGCGGCGCTGCCACCGCACGCTGCTGGCAGGGCTGATCGGCCGCCGGGGCCCATGACTGCTTCTTCAATCGCGAGCTGGGTAATGCCCGTTCGGCGCTCGGCTCTCGCAAGGGTTGCCCCCCCCGCCGCCTTCGGCGGCGACCTCCCCCGCTGCGCTTCGCTTCGCGGGAGAGGTGGGGAAAGCTCGTTCGAGGAAAGCTCGTTCGAGGAAAGCTCGTTCGAAATTTCCTGACTAGCCCTGGCCCAGCGCTTTCAGCAGCTGGGCGCGCGCGACGCCCAGCTGGAATTCGGCCTGCAGCTTCTGCACGCCGGCGTTGGTGAGGGCCAGCTGAGCGTCGCCGAGCTCGACGGCGTTGCCGACGCCGGTCTGATAGCGGGCCTCCGCCAGGCGCAGGCGCTCGCGGGCGTTGGTCAGCGCCTTGTCGGCGGCCACGATGGCCGCCTTCGACGACGTCAGGGCGAGGCGTGCCTGCTCGACCTCCAGGGTGATCTGCTGGCGCTGCAGATCGACGCCGGCGCGCAGGTTGTCCAGGTTGGCGCTGTCCTCATGCAGGCGCCCGCGTTCGAGTCCGCCCTCCAGCAGCGCCCAGCTCAGCGACAGCCCGCCGTTCAGTACCCAGCTGTCGGGCAGTCCATCGGGACGGCGATAGCTGGCGCCGCCGGTCAGGCTCAGCGCCGGGCCGAAGCTCCCCTTGACGGCGCGGATGGCCAGCTCCGCCGCGCGCAGCTGCTCCGCCAGCGAGCGCATCTCGGGGCGCGCCGCCAGCGCCTGATCGGTCAGCGCTTCCGGACGCGCGTCCTCGCCGGCGACGGGGGCCAGCGTCTCGTCCGTGACGTCGAAGTCGGCGGTGCCGTCGACGCCCATGGCCTGGCGCAGCTGGGCGCGCGCGGTGGCATAGTTGCTCTGGGCGTTGATGAGCTGCAGCTCGGCGGTGGCCTGATCGGAGCGCGCCTGGGCGAGATCGATCTCGGGGCGCGTCCCGACCTCGACGAAGGCCTGCACCTGCGCCAGGTGGCGGTTCTGGTTCTCCAGCGCCTCGCGCGCCACCCCGACCAGCGCCTTGTTGGCGCGCGCGCCGAAGAAGGCGGTGCGCACGTTCAGGATCACCGCCATGCCCGTCGCCTGCTCCGTCTCGCGCTGCGCCCTCTCGGTGGCCTGCGCGCCCCGCCACTTCGACCAGTTTTGCCCGAAGTCGAAGATGAGCTGCGACGCCGTCGCGCCCGCCGATAACACCGTCGGGGCGGAGGCGCCCACCACGGTGGCGCCGCCGCCGCCGCTGCTGGCGACCGCGCTGCCGTTCGTGCTGTAGTCGAAACGAAGGTACGAAGCGGTGCCGCCCAGCTGGGGCAGAAGCGGCGCGCGCGCCTGGTCGGCGCGCCCCGCCGCCACCTCGGACTGGGCGTGGGCCTGGCGCAGCTGCGGCTGGCGCGCGCGCGCGATGCGAACCGCCTCGTCCAGCGACAGCTCGCGCGGGAGCTCGTCGCTGGGTGCGGCCGCCGCCGCCGCCACCAGCGGCCAGGTGCATCCGATCAGGATCAGCACGCCGAGGGGGAAGATCGATCGTCGCTCTCGCTGTCGCTGTCGCTTCATTCGAACCTCAGCGCGTCGATCGGATCCAGACGCGAAGCCTTGCGCGCCGGGTACAGGCCGAAGCCGATGCCCACCAGCGCCGAGAAGCCGACCGCGATGAAGATGACGTCGGGCCGGATCAGCAGCGGCCAGGCAAAGCGCGACGCCAGCTGCTGCGCCAGCAGCAGGCCCAGGCCCACGCCGATCACGCCGCCCGCCACCGACAGCGCCAGCGCCTCGGTCAGGAACTGGGCCAGGATGTCCCGCCGCCGCGCGCCCACCGCCATGCGCACGCCGATCTCGCGCGTCCGCTCGGTCACGCTCACCAGCATGATGTTCATCACCCCCACGCCGCCCACCAGCAGGGCCACGCTCGACAGCGCAAACAGCAGACCGAACAGTCCAAAGGTCAG
>DATKEU010000185.1:0-4325 GCA_035544495.1 Polyangia bacterium
CCCTTGTCGCGCAGGGTGATCTCCAGCGCCGCGCAGACCTTGCCCGGGCCGCTCAGCAGACCGCGACCAGGCGCGCGGCCGTCGCCGCCTTCGAAGCCGGTCACCGGCTCGGCCGCGCGCACCAGGACGGCGCCGGCGGTGCCGTCGGCCTCGGTCACCAGGTTCAGGCAGTGGTGCATGCCGTAGATGAGATAGACGTACAAGAATCCGGGCGGCCCGAACATGATCGCCGCGCGCGGCGTCGGCCCGCGCCGCGCGTGCGAGGCGGCGTCGCGCACGCCGAGATAGGCCTCGACCTCGACGATGCGGGCCACGCGCGCCCCGCCATCCGCCCGGCGCCGCACCAAGAGCTTGCCGAGCAGCTCGCGGGCGACGGTGGCGGTGGGGCGCGCGTAGAAGTCGCGCGGCAGCGGGCGTGTCCACGCGCTGTCCGCCGGGCGCGCCGGCGCAGCCGCCGCCGTCGATGCCGCTTCAGTCACCCAGCAACAACCGGCGCCGATCGACGCCGTCGAGGAAACGCGCGAAGCGCCCGTCCGCCTCCAGCGCGGCGAGCAGCCCGCTCACGGCCTTGCGATAGGCGTCGCGATCTATGTCCCCAGCCACCAGCCGATAGCGCATCAGCAAGAAGGCTGTCTGCGCGACGTCCGACAGGCAATAACGGCGGAGGGCATCGAGCTGACCGGCCTGGAATAGGCCCTCGACCTGGCTGCCGTCGACGCCGTCCTTGCCGGGCAGGCCGATGACGCGCGCCGCGCCGTCCAGCGAGGTCATCTTGGCCGCGCCGTGATCGGCCAGGACATCGCACAGATCCAGGTGCCCCTCCTCGGAGAACCGATAGCGGTAGCCGACGCCGCGGTAATACCAGCCGAAGGGCAAACCGTGGCGCAGGGCGCGCAGCGCCAGCACGGGCAGGTCGAAGCTGCGGCCGTTCCAGGTCACGAGGTGCGGGCGCCAGCGGGTCATGAAGTCGGCGAAGTCGGACATCATGCCGACCTCGTCCTTGCCCTCGCCGAAGGTGCCGATGCGCTTGCAGCAGAGATCGGCGTCCAGCCAGGTGACGCCGAGGACGATCGGCCGGCAGGCGTAGAGCGGCGGGAACGGACGCTCCATCCCCGTGACCGGCTCTGGTGGCGTATGCAGGTCCCGGTCGGGAATGGTCTCGATGTCGAGCACCAGGTAGGTGTTGTCGCCGTTCATTCGTGCGTCCGTCCGCCGTTCACCGGCCGCCACTATACCGTGTCGATGAACGAGACGGCGCCCGTCTTCCCCGTGTACAATGACCGCCGCCGGCGGAGTGGTTCGAGGGGGAACGCTCGGCGAAGGGAAGCATGCAATCCGAGCCGCTCGCGCAGTCCGCGACAGAGCCCAGCGCACGGCGGATCCTGATCGTCGAGGACGACGAGGACATCCGCAAGACGCTGGAGTCGATCCTGAACGGCGAGGGGTTCGCCGTCGAGACCTGCGCCGACGGGCGCGCCGCGCTGGCGGCCCTGGCGACGCGGCCCAAGCCCGACCTGATCATCCTCGACCTGCGCATGCCGACCATGGACGGCTGGCAGTTTCGCGTGCAGCAGAAGAGCGATCCGGCGTGGGCGCTGATCCCGGTCATCGCCATCTCCGCCGACGCCAGCCCGCAAGCGGCGGCGGTCGACGCGGCGGCGTACCTGCGCAAGCCGTTCAACTTCGCGGCCCTGATGGCGACGATCGATCGCGTGCTGCTGGCGTTCGATCGCCGGCGCGCGCACCCGCACCTCGCCAGCGTGGACGCGCGGGACAGCGAGATGCGCCGCCTGAAGAACGCCTTCATCGGCAACATCAGCTACGAGATTCGGCGCCCGCTGAACGCGCTTCTGTCCTTGACCCAGCTCCTGCGCGACGGCTCGGCGGGTCCGCTGACGTCGGAGCAGCGGCATTACCTGGAGGTCATCCAGCGCAGCGGCGAGGGCGTCCTGCAGCTGATGGGCCGCATCCTGGACCTGGCCAATCTCGAGGACGGATCGCTGGTCCTCTCGCCGGAGGAGGTGAGCCTTCTCAACCTGGTGCAAAGCACGGTGGCGTCGCTGACGGTGGAGGCCCAGGCCAAGGAGCTGGCGCTGGTCATCGACGTGCCCTCGGCGGGATTTCCGCGCGTCCACGTCGACGCCTACCGCCTGAGCCAGGTGGTGCGGTACCTGGTCGAGAACGCCATCAAGTTCACCGAGCACGGGACGGTCAAGGTCACGGCCGACGTGTCCCCCGACCGCCGCTGGGTGAACGTGCACGTCTCCGATACCGGCATCGGCATCCCGGAGGCGTTGCTGCCGCTGCTGTTCGACGGTTTCTACCAGGTCGATCACCGGCTGGAGCGCCGCCACCCGGGCGCCGGCCTGGGATTGACGCTGGTCGATCGGCTGGTGCGGGCGATGGGCGGGCGCGTTTCGGTCGGGACCGCGGTCGGCATCGGGTCGCGCTTCACGGTGGCGCTGCCGGCCGCGACGGATGCCTGACCGACACGACGCGATCCGGATCAGAAAGTCGTGGCGGCGCGGGGCGGCGCCTCGAAATTCCAATGCAGGGGCGCTTCCGGCGCGGCCTTGTGACGACAAAAAGTTGGTGCAAGTCTTGCCTTTCGGTCGGGCGTGCTGATGGATAATGCGCGGATGAGCAACGCGAGGCCGTGGAAGGCGCGTTGGGGGGCCGCGGCCGGCGCCATCGGTCTGGTGCTGGCCGCGGCCGGGTGCGGGGACGACAAGCCGGGCCCCGCCGCCTGCACCAGCCAGAGCGGGACCATCTGCACCTGGGCGGGGACGGGCGGCGAGGGCGCCTTCAACGGCGATGGCCTGGCCCTGCGCCAGAGCATGCTGTACTGGCCGATGGACCTGGAGTTCGACGCGGCCAATCGCGGGTATCTGCTGGACTGGCAGAATCACCGCGTCCGCCGCGTCACCGACGCCGGCACGCTGGAGACGGTCATCGGCACCGACGAGATCGGCGACGGCCCCGAAGAGGGGAGCGAGGTGACGCCGCCCGGTGTGCTGGGGACGACGGTCAACCTCAACCACCCGACCGACATCCAGTTCGCGGCCGACGGCACGCTGATCCTGGCCGCCTGGCACAACCACAAGATCCGCCGGTACGACCCGGCGACGGCCCTGGTCGAGGTGTCGTGCGGCAAGGGCCCGGGGTTCGCCGGCGACGGCATGCCGGCGGCGGGCGCGCTCCTGAATCAGCCGAAGTCGATCGCGCTGAGCGCGCGCGACGGCGCGCTGTACCTGGTCGACACGCGCAACTTCCGCGTGCGCCGCATCCGGGCCGAAGCGCCGCAGATCATCGACACCGTCGTCGGCACTGGCACGCCGGGGTTCTCGGGCGACGCTGGGCCGCCGGCGCTGGCCCAGCTGCAGTTCCAGAAGCCGGTCGACAACCCCGAGCCGGGCGGCGCCGTCGCGCTGGACGCTCAGGATCGCCTGTACATCGCCGACACGGAGAACCAGCGCATCCGGCGCGTCGACTTCGCCGCCAACGTCATCGAGACCGTCGCGGGCAACGGCGTGGCGGGGTTCTCGGGCGACGGCGGGCCGGCGACGGAGGCGTCGATCGCCTACCCCCGGGACATCGAGCTCGGCCCAGACGGGCGCCTGTACATCGCGGACAGCGACAACCACCGCGTGCGCGCGGTCGATTTGACGACCGGGATCATCAACACGGTGGCGGGCAACGGGCAGCCCGGGGCCAGCGGCGACGGCGGGCCGGCGACGGAGGCGTCGCTGAAGCGGCCGTTCGGGATCGCGTTCGACGGCAACGGCGATCTGTACATCGCCGACACGTTCAACAACCTGATTCGCAAGGTGGCGCGATGAGCACGCGGGCATCATCGTTTGGCAGCCTGGTGGTGGTGACGGTCGGGCTGGGCGTGGCCGCGGCCGGCGGCTGCGGCGGGCAGGGCGGCGGGGATTCCGATTCGGCCTCGTGCTCGGCGCAGAGCGGCACCATCTGCACCATCGCCGGCAGCGGGATCCCCGGCGACGGCGCCGACGACCAGCCGGCGCGCAAGACGAAGCTGTACCTGCCCCAGGACGTGACCATCGCGCCCGACGGGCGGCCCTTCATCGTCGACTGGAACAACCACCGCATCCGCGTCCTGCAGCCCGACGGCACGCTGCACATCGTGGCGGGCATCGGCGAGCTGGGCCTCAGCTCCGACGATCCGTCGACCGATCGCCTGAACCACCCGACCGGCGTCGCGTTCGATCAGGACGGCCACCTGGTGATCGCCGCCTGGCACAACAGCCGAATCAAGACGGTCGACTCGGCCGGCAACCTCACCAACAGCTGCGGTGACGGAC
>DATKEU010000186.1:0-2325 GCA_035544495.1 Polyangia bacterium
CGCGCGGGACGCCCGATTTCCAGCCGCACCATCAGGCTTACAACTATTACGCGCGCTTCGATCCGGTTGCCCACCCGGACGATCGCGCCGCGCACCTCAAGGACTACGCGGACATGGTCACCGCGATCACCGCTGGCAAGCTGCCGGCGGTCGCCTGGTACAAGCCGACGGGCAACGTGAACCAGCATCCGGGCTACGCCAACATCGACGACGGCGACGGCCACATCGCCGATCTCGTCGGCAAGCTGAAGGCCAGCCCGCAGTGGGCGCACATGGTCATCGTCATCACCTACGACGAGTACGGCGGCCAGTGGGATCACGTGGCGCCGCCGAAGGGCGATCTCCTGGGCCCGGGCTCGCGCATTCCGGCGATCATCATCTCGCCCTACGCCAAGATGGGCACCGTCGACCACACGCAGTACGACTCGGCGTCGACGATCCGCCTCATCGCGAAGCGCTTCGGCCTGGCGCCGCTGCCGGGCATCGCGGCGCGCGACGCCGCGCTGATGGCCGTCGCCGGAGGCAAGGCGATGGGCGATCTGACCGCGGCGCTGAACGTCCAGTAGCTATTTCTTTTCCAGGTCGGCGTCGGTCAGCGTGTTCAGGAAAGCGACGACGTCGCGAATCTGGGACCGGCTCAGCGCCGGCCGCCCGCCCGGCTTGCCGCCGAACGGCGGATCGTTCGTCACGTTCTGGCGGTACTCGGGGGGAAGGTCGTCGAACACCTGGACGCGGCCGCCGGCCTTCGGGTACCAGCGCGCCGGGTTGGTGTCGCGCTCGACGTAGAACGCGAGGACGCGCGCGAGATCTTTGAACGCGCCGTTGTGGAAGAACACCCGGCGGACGGCGGCGTTCCGCAGCGACGGGACGCGGAAGAAACCGCAGTACTCCTTGTGGTCGGCGAGATCTCGGCGCTCTGGCCCGCACAGCCCCAGGTCATGAAAGCGAAGGTCGGCGTTGGCGGGGATGCGCCGGTTGCGCGGCAGCCCGAGCGCGTTGAAACCGAAGTCGGTGAACTGCGGGAACGCGCCGTGAAAGCCTCCGCTCGGGTGACAGCTGGCGCAGTTGCCTTTGCGCGGGTCGTTGTAGAGAGCCAGGCCGCGCTCCTCGCTGGGGGTGAGCTTGATCTGCCGGCGCAGGTACGCGTCGAAGCGGCTGGTGTACGGGTAGAAATCCTGGGGGCTCTGCTGAAACACCTCCAGGCACATCAGCACGGCCGTCGAGCCGCGCGTGGGATCGGCGAACACGTCGTCGCCGAACACCGCCTGGAATCGCGCGGCGAGCGGACCCCGCGCAACCTTGGCGGCGACGCTGGCGATATCGGCGTTCGCCATCTCGAACGGCGAGAGGAGCGGCAGCTTGGCCTGATCGTGCTTGGTGTCGACGCGGCCGTCCCAGCCGAGCCCGCCCGTCGGCCCCACGTCGTTGCTGCCGTCGGTCGCCTCGTCGAGAAAGTGCTCGGTGAACGCGGGGACGGACTGCAGGTACCGCAGCGACGGCACGGCCCGCACGCCGGCGTCCTTTCCATCCGGCCCCCCGAGCTGGGTTGGACGATCGTTCGACGGCCCGTAGGCAAAGCGCGGGTCGTGGCAGGTGGCGCAGGCCATCTGGCCGGACGCCGACAAGCTGCGATCGAAGAAGAGCTGGCGGCCGAGCTCCGTCATCTCGGCCGGGCGGGGCCGCCGGCTGAATCGATCGGCGTTGAAGGAGCGCGCGGCCGCGCTGTCCGGCGCCGGCGCCGGCGCGGGCGCGGGGATCGGAGGCGGCGCCTTCGCGGCCGGCGCGGCGTCGAGCGCTGGCCCCGCGCGCTCGCTGCAGCCGCCGAGCCCGATCGACACCCCGCACAAAACCAGCCGCGCGCGCCACGCGATCGTCATCGTCGGCCGGAAGGTACCACTGTCGACGTGCTCGTCGAGCGGCGGCGATCGATCACGCCGATCAGAAAGATGTCGGGGCGCTGCAGTCGAGGATCAGCTTGCCGAAGGTCGTGTTCGATTCGAGGAGGCGATGGGCGGCAGCGGCCTCGGCGAGGGGGAAGACGCGATCGACGACAGCCTTGAGGCGCCCGCTGGCCAGCAGCGGGACCACGTGGCGGCGAAAGGCCTGCACCGCCGCCAGCTTTTCCTCCGCCGGCCGCGCCCGCAGCATCGTGCCGCGCAGCGTGGCGCGCCGGTTGAGCAACGCGCGCAGATCGACGGTCGCCCCCGCGCCCGCCAGCAGCCCGACGACCACGATGCGCCCCTTCGGTGCCAGGCAGGCCAGATCCTCGGCGACGTACGCGCCGCCCACCAGCTCCAGCACGACGTCGGCGCCGCGCCCGCCGGT
>DATKEU010000187.1:0-13521 GCA_035544495.1 Polyangia bacterium
GCCAATCGCCGCGAGTTGATCGCGGTCACGATCGTCCCGGCCTACTGAGCGTCACGGACCTGGGCGAGGAGCCGATTGTCGTCGAGCCTCCGGTCGACCTCGAGCGCGGCACCGTGCTCGCCGGCCGCTATCAGATCGAGGCGTTCGTGGGCAAGGGGGGCAGCGGCGTCGTGCTGCGCGCCTTCGACCGCATCACCCAGTCGCCGGTTGCTTTGAAGATTCTCAGCCAGGAGCTGGCGAACAACCCGCGCTGGGCCGAGCGGTTCTCGCGCGAGCTGCGCCTGGGTCGGCAGATCCAGCATCCCCATGTCTGCCGCGTCTTCGACATCGGTGAATCCGATGGCCACCGCTTCCTGTCGATGGAGCTGGCGACCGGGGGCACGCTGCGCGAGAGCCTGATGCCGGACGCGCCGCCGCGTTCATTCGCCGAGCGCCTCGCCGACGCGCGCGCCCTGGTAGAAGGCCTGGCCGCGCTGCACGCGGCTGGCATCATCCACCGCGACGTCAAGCCGGAGAACCTGTTGCGCATGGAGGACGGCCGCGTGGTGTTGACCGACTTCGGCCTGGCCACGAGCCCCGGCCAGTCCAAGGCGGTGACGGTCCTGGTCGGCACGCCGTCGTACATGGCGCCGGAGATCGTGATGGGCGACCCGGCGAGCTCGTCGTCCGACGTCTGGGCGCTGGGCGTGACGATGCACGAGATCCTCTTCGGTAAACGCCCGGAGTGGGATCTCGTCGGCGGCGAGCGCAGGTTCCGCTCGCCGCTGGGCAAGGGCGCGCCTGCGCCTGAACGCGCGCTGGCCGAGCTGTGCGCCCGCTGCGCGGCGGAGCGTCCCGAGCGGCGCCCAGCCGACGCGGGTGAGGTGCTGGCCCTTTTGACCCGGCGGAAGACCCCGGCGCGTGCGATGCCGACGGTGCGAACGATGCGCAATCGCCGTTCGCAGCTTGGGTGGGCTGCCGTAGCGGCGGGTGTGGTGGTTGCTGCCGCGATCGCGGGTGCGCGGGGCAAGCTGCTCTTGGGTGCGTGGGCAACGTTGAACTCGTCCGCCCGTCCACCATTGATCAAGCCGCGAGGCGCTCCGAATGATTGGGGCGCATCGACTCGGGTCCTGGCTGAGTTCCCCGGCAACGTCCGTTGCTTCACAACGTCGCCTGACGGCAAGGCCGCACAAATCATTTGGGGCGAGCGGGCTGCTGCCGAGACGATAGACGTGGCTACTGGACGACGCGCGCCAATGCGTCTCTTGCCGATCACCTATCAGAACGGATGTCCCGACTTGTCCCCCAATGGTGAGCAACTGCTGTTCGCGGCGACGGACTCATCGGGTGCCGTGCAGGTGATGCTCTCGAATTCAGCTGACGGATCGAATGCCCGCGCAATCACCAGAGGTTCGGCTCCGGTATGGTTGGCAAACGGCAGAGAGTTCCTCTACAACCTCGACGGAATTCACGTGGCCGCGTTCTCGTTGCCCACGATGACATTCACTATCGTCGGCAACAGTGACCTGGATCGGGTCGGATTCGTTGAGCTGATCGTCCTCAATGAAGCGCGAAACCTGGTCGCAATCAAACGGTCCGACGAGCGTAACTTGGAGACGGTATCGGTCCATTCGTGGCCGGGCCTGGCGACTCTCGGTCGATTCGAGTTGCCGCCTGCCAGCACGCGGATAGCGTTCTCTTCCGATTCCAGTCGACTTCTTTTCTCGGTTGAGCCGTCACCGTCGGGGTCCCTGTTGGCTGGCCTCGACTGGCGCTCCGGGATGGCGATCAAGATGGGTGCGGTTCCCGGGTCCGATGTACGCGGATTGCGGCAGGTTGGTTCGGATCAGACACTCATTCTTTCGCGCCGGCTGTCAGGTGATGTCTGGCTAAGGGAACCAACTGGTGTCGATCGTCCTCTGACCACCGATGGCGAGAACTGGACAGCTGACCTGACGTCTTCACGATACTTGGCGGTCGGCAAGCGGACGTCCGAAGGCTCGATGGTCGTCGTTGGCTACGATCCCGCAGGCCGACAGGTCTTCGCCTCCGATGGACCGAATGATCGCATGCCGTCGTTTTCAGCCGACGGGAGGGTTTTGGTTTTTGTACGCCTCTCAACGCGAACGGTTGTCAGTTGCGCGGGACCGCAATTCATCTGTCGAGACGTCCATACCGACGACCAGATGCCGATGTGGCCTCGACTTTCGCCAGACGAGCGCACCATCGCGTACGTTACGCAGTTTGGCGCGCCTCGTTTGCGCATCGTCAGCGTGACTGGCGAAGTCGATCGAGACATGGGTCCCGCGCGAGCTGAATGCCCATCCGTTTGGACAAGCCCAGATCGACTGTGGGTCTATCAAGGCACGGAAGCCGAGCGATATTGGGCAGAAACGGATGTAACGTCGGGCAGCCCAACGGGATACAAGAAAACGGCGTCTGGCGGCTTGGCCGCAGAGACGTGCTCCCGCGACTCGGAAGAATGGCAGTCGCCATTCTTCCGTCGTGTACGAGTTGTGAGGGCGGAGTCTTCGTCATTGCGGGTCCTCCGCCAGCATCTCTAGCAGCTGCGGGAACCAGGGAAGCAAATTCCCTGCGGAGCGGGCGCGGCGGGCGCGCTGATCTTCTTTGCGGGTTGACTTCCGCTTACCGCCGTCGCGGTTCCAATGCTGAAGGACGAGACGAGAGCGAACACGGCGGCGAGCGCGATTTTCTTGATCATGGTTGATCCCCCTGGGTTTGCTGAATTGGTCGGCCCGATTTCTCAGTGCAAACGCGGGCGCCGCCGACCAGACGTCCGCGTTGCAAACCGATTTGGAGCAAAGTAGAAGCCAGTGACTAGGACTGGTATTTCGCTACGTTGCGCAGCAGCGACGGGCCAAGCTCGGGTATGGTGACGAAACTTCTTCTTTCACCTGATGCGCGTGGGAGCACCCGACGTGATCACGCCTAAGGACAGCGTCACGCTCGTACCAAGCCAGCGCCGGCGCGGTGAGCCGAGGCAGACTCCGATCTTGGTCGTGCTCGGCAACGTCAGCGGCGAGATGCCGCCGCTCAGCGAACGGGTCGTCGTGTTCCAGAATCTGTTGCGCTTGGGGCGCCGGCACATGACCGATCTCGAGCCCGGCTCGGCGTCCTGGGCCGTCCCCGATCGCATGATCTCCGGCCAGCACGCGCAGATCATTCGCGCCGGCGACGGGTACGATCTCGTCGATCTCAACAGCACGAACGGCACCATCGTCGACGGTGCGGTGGCGCAGCCGCGCGTCAAGCTGCGCGACGGTTCACTGATCTTCGTCGGGTCGCACGTGGCGGTGTTCCGGATGGGGTCGCTGGCGGAGGTGGCGGCCATCCGCGCGGAGCTGGCGGCGCCCCTCGGTCCCGTCCCCACGGCCAACCCTACCTTTGCCCTCATCTGCAACAACCTCCGGAAACTGGCGGTGGCTGGCGAGGAGATCCTCCTCACCGGCGAGACAGGGGTGGGCAAGGAAGTGTACGCCCGTTCGGTGCACGAAGCCAGCGGCAGAAGAGGCCGCTTCGTCGCCGTGAACTGCGCGGCGTTGCCGCGCGAACTGGTGGAGAGCGAGCTCTTCGGATATGTGCGCGGCGCACACTCGCAGGCACTGTCGTCGAAGCCGGGGATCATCGAGGAGGCGGAGGGCGGCACGCTGTTCCTCGACGAGATCGGCGACATGGCGCCCGAGCTGCAAACCAAGCTGCTGCGCTTCACTCAGGATCGATTGCTGGTGCCGGTCGGGGCCACGCGCACGCGCCGCATCGACACGCGCATCTTGGCGGCGACCAGCCGCACGGCGCCGCCGGGGACAAGCGGCGCCGGTGGGCTCCGCGCCGATCTGGCCGCGCGCCTCGGCGCCGAAGCGATCCGCATTCCGCCGCTGCGCGAGCGCATGGAAGATCTGGGTGCGCTGATGACTTACCTGCTGGACGCGCGCCAGCGTCCGTTCGAGCTGGGCGCCTTCCAGGCGCTGTGCGTCTACAACTGGCCCGGAAATGTGCGCGAGCTGGGCAAGGTGATCACATCGGCGGAGGCGCTCTCGCGCGACGCCGAGCGCATCGGCCCCGAGCATCTACCGGCCGCCATCGCCGCGGCGTCGGGACGGTCGCGCCTCTCACCGTCGGGACGCGTGTCGCGCCCACCGCCGTCGAAGATCCAGCTGGAAGAGCTGATGCGGCGTCTTCAGGGCAACATGCTGCGCGTGGCGCGCGAGCTGGATCGGAAGCCGGCGCTGGTTTATCGCTGGGCCAAACGCTTCGGCCTGAACGCCGACGATTTCCGGCCGAAAGACGAATAATCTTTCGCGGCCGGGCGGCGCGCGCCGCGTGGTTTTGAAACCGTCACTCGCGGTATGCTTGATCGTGTCTGCCTTCTCCACACAGGTCAGGTCCACTCTCGACGAGCTGTCGCTGATGCTGCGGCCGGCGGGCGGCGGCATCTTCACCGTCAGCACCGGCCACGCGGAGCAGGAGGCGCTGCAACGCGCGCTTTATCAGGCGCCTGACGCGGGCGCGGTCAACACGCTCTGGCGCGCGGCGCTGGCGCGGATCGAACAAGCGACCGTGGTGGTGCTGGGGATCCCGTCGGACTGCGGGGCCGGTTTGATCCGAGGCGCCGCCTATGGCCCGCAAGGCGTGCGAGCGGCGGTGTTGCGGCGGCGGCCTGACTATCCAGCGCTGGCGGCGCGCCTGGGAATCATCGACGCGGGCGACGTGTTCGTGGTGCCGCAGCTGCTCGCCGACGACATGCTGGACGCGCGTCAGATCGCGGCCACGCGCGCGGCGATCTATGGCGGCGACGTGCGCGCGGCGGCGCTGCCGGTGGCGCCGCTGTCGATCGCGGAGGCCGTGTGTGACCGCGTGCTGGCGCTGAACGCCAGCGCGCGCCTGCTGATGCTGGGCGGGGATCACTCGGTGGCGTGGCCGGTGGTGGCGGCGCTGGCGCGGCACGCGCGCGAACCCTGGGCCATCGTGCACGCCGACGCGCACACCGATCTGTTGCCCGATCGCCTCGGCGTTCGGATCTGCTTCGCGACCTGGGCCTATCACGCCAACGAGCTGGTCGGCCGGGGCGGGCGGCTGGTGCAGGTGGGCGTGCGCGCGTCGGCGCGGCCGCGCGCGCACTGGGAAGAGACGCTGGGCGTGCGCCAGTTCTGGATGGACGACGTGCGCGCGCGCGGCGAGGCCGCCGTCATCGACGAGATCGTGGCGCATGTCAGAGCGCTGGGCGTGCGGCGCGTGTATTTCTCCAACGACATCGACGGCACCGACGCGGCGGCCGCGCCGTCGACGGGGGCGCCGGCGGGCGATGGGCTATCGGTGGCGTTCGTGCGCGCGCTGATCGCCCGCCTCGGCCAGGCGTTCCTGCTCATCGGGGGCGATGTGGTCGAGGTGGCGCCGCCCGTGGGATCGCCGGAAGACGCGAAGCGCACGACGGACGTCGCCGCTTGCTATATGCTGGAGACGCTGGCCGCCCTCACGGGCGACCGCACGTTTCGACCGGAGGGAGATGCCGAGAGCAAATGAGCGACGCCGATGACCGCTGACGATGGCTCCGACGCCGCCGGCGACGAGTTCGAGCGCAAGCTGGAGGACGGCTGGCAGGCGCTGGAGCGCGGCGACCGCGTCATCGCCCGGCGCATCGCCGACGAGGCTGTGAAGGAGGAGGACGGCGCGTCGCCGGCGCGAGCTGCCGATCGGCTGGCTCCCGCGCTGCTGTTGCAGGCGGCCTGCGTGCGCGAGGAGGGCAATCACGACCAGGCCCTCCCGCTGCTCCGGCGCGCGGTGAAGGCCGATCCGGAGTGGTGCACGCCGGAGCTGTGGCTGGCGGAGCTTCTGGCCATGCAGCCGGAGACGACGGCGGAGGCGCGCCGGCACGCGGCCCGCGCGCTGGATCTCGCCGACGAGGAACCGGAGTACCTGAGCGCGCTGGCGCTGAAGGCCGGGCTGGAGGCGGAGCTGGGCGAGGTCGATGAGGCGAAGGCGACGCTGGCTGATCTGCCGCCGGCCGACGTGTCGCTGGGCGACGCGACGCTGGCGCTGGAGATCGCCGAGCTGTGGCTGGCGATCGGAGAGCCAGCGCAGGCACGCGATCGGTTGCTGACGCTGACCGGGAGCGAGCCGCAGCTGGCCGACGGCTGGTACACGCTGGGGATCGCCTGCGAGGAGCTGGGCGACGAAGCCGCCATGCGCGCGGCGTGGAAGAAGGCGTGGCAGCTCGACAGCCGCGCCGACGACGCCGATCTGGCCGTGCGCATCGACGAGCGCGAGCTGGGGGCGGTGGCGGAGAGCGCGCTCGGCGAGCTGCCATCGCGCGCGCGGGCGCTGCTGCGCGACGTGCCGATCGTGATCGCGGAGCTGCCGGCCGAGGCCGACGTCGACTCCGGGCTGGATCCGCGCGTGCTGGGTCTGTTCGCGGGAACGCCGCATCCGGAGATGCCGCACGTGGGCGGGCAGCCGGATCTGACGCAGATCGTGCTCTTCCGCCGCAACCTGGAGCGGGCGGCCGGCAGCGAGGACGAGCTGCGCCGCGAGATCCGGACCACGCTGTTGCACGAGACCGGGCACTTCTTCGGCATGGATGAGGCCGATCTGGAAGGCGTCGGCCTCGACTAGGCGGGGGGCGGCGGGCGCGGCCGCCTTGACAACGACAGGGCCGATCATCATGATGCGCGGCACGTAACGTCGGGAGACCCGCTTCGTGGCCAACATCAAGTCCGCCGAGAAAGCCAACCGTCAGAGGATCAAACGCTCCGCGCGCAACACCGCGCAGAAGACAGCGATGCGCACCGCGGTGAAACGCCTGCGCGCCGTCATCGGGCAGAAGAACGCCGGCGAGGCGAAGTCGCTGCTGACGTCGGCGATCCAGGCCATCGATCGGGCCGCCTCGAAAGGCGTCATCAAGAAGGGCACGGCCTCGCGGTCCGTGTCGCGCCTGACGCTGGCCGTAGCGCGGATGTCGTAAGCCGCTCTCGCCCACGCGAGCGCCCTCATCGAAACCCGGACTATCGGCGTGTAGCAGGGCTGCGCGCGGAGGCGTCCTCGGCCAGCTGTTGCACCAGCTTGGAGAGGATCAGGTCGGGGTCGATGCGCGACGACTTCAGGGTCTTGTCGGCCTGGTAAAGACGCTCGTAGCTGCGGGCCAGCGCGGCGGTCGACATCCGGCGGGCCGGGTTCAGCACGTCGTCGAGGAAGAAGGGGGCGATGCCGACGGCGCCGGCGATCTCGGCGCGCGGCGCGCCGGCCGCGGCCAGCTCCTTAGCGCGCCAGATCTGCCGCAGCTGGCGCAGCAGCATGAACTGGATCCGCAGGGCCGGCTCGCGGTTGCGCAGCATGTTCGTCAGCAGGCGCAGCGCGCGCGTCACGTCGCCCTCGCCGATGGCGCGCGTCAGCTCGAAGACGCCGCGCTGCCGGGTCTCGGCGATCAGATCCTCGACGTCGTCGAGGCGGATCGGCTTGCCGGGACCGGCGTAAAGCGACAGCTGCTCCAGGGCCTGGCTGAGGCGGCCGAGGTCGGGGCCGGCGATCTCGGCCAGCGCCGCCGCCGCGTCGGGCTCCAGCGTCAGCTTGCGCGCGCGCGCCTCGCGTCCCAGCCACGCGCCCAGCTCGCGCTCGCGCAGGGAAGGAAAATCGTGCAGGAAGCCCGCCTTGCGCAGGGTGGCGAAGACCTTGAAGCGGGTGTCGAACTTCTCGCCGACCAGCACCAGGCAGGTCGACGGGTTCGGATCGGCGACGTAGGCCAAGAGCGGCTCCAGCGCCTCGGCCTTGACGTCGTCGATCCCCTTGGCCAGCACCAGCCGGCGCTTGCCCGGTCCGCCGCCGAACAGCGGCAGCGTGCGCGCGGCGGCGACGACGGTGCCGAGGTTGCTGTCCTTGAGATCGAACGCGTCGGCGTTGAAGCTGGGGCCGGCCGCGTCTTTGCCCAGCACGGCCTTGCGGATGGCGGCGACGCAGCGATCGACCAGGTAGCGTTCGGCGCCGTGCAAGGCGTAGATCGGATCCAGTTGCCCGCGCTCGATCGCCAGCGTCGGATCTTCGCGCTCGGCGCCGCCGCGGTCCCATGCCATGCAAAGGTTTTACTATAAGATCTCCGCGCCATGTCCGATCGCTTCACCGCCGCGGGCCTTCTGGTCCTGTCGAACCTGTTCATGACCGTCGCCTGGTACGGGCACCTGCGGTTCAAGAAGGCGCCCTTGCTGGTGGCCGTCTTCGCCAGCTGGGGGATCGCGCTGTTCGAGTACCTGCTGCAGGTGCCGGCCAACCGGATCGGCTATCGCGCGTCGATGAGCGCGTACCAGCTGAAGGTGCTGCAGGAGGCGATCACGCTGGTGGTGTTCATGCTCTTCGCCTGGCTGTGGCTGGGCGAGGGCCTGCAGCCGAAGTACGTCGTGTCGTTCGGGCTCATCGTCGGCGCGGTGGTGGTGGCGTTCCGGTGACGCGCGAGCCAAAGCCCGAGGCGCCGCCCGCGCAGGCGGTGGCGGTGGCGCTGCTGGCCTGGTACGACGGCGTCCGGCGGGATCTGCCATGGCGGCGCGTGCGCAGCCCGTACCGCACGCTGGTCTCCGAGTTCATGCTGCAGCAGACGGTGGTGGCGACGGTGCTGCCGTACTTCGAGCGGTTTGTGGCGCGCTTTCCGGACGTGCGCGCGCTGGCGGCTGCGCGCGTCGACGACGTGCTGGCGCTGTGGTCGGGGCTGGGCTACTACGCGCGGGCGCGCAACCTGCACCGCGCGGCGCGGGCCGTCGTCGCGGATCACGGTGGCGCGATCCCGCCCGACGAGCGGAGCCTGGCGGCGCTGCCGGGCGTGGGCCCCTACACTTCGGCGGCGGTGGCGGCGATCGCCTTCGAGGCGCGCACGTTCGCGCTGGACGGCAACGGCGCGCGCGTGATGGCGCGCTTGCACGGCGTGGGCGAGGTGATCGATCGGCCGGCGGTGCGCCAGCGGTTGCGGGCGCTGGGGCAGGCGCTGGTTCCGGCGGCGCGCGTGGGCGATTTCAACCAGGCCGTCATGGAGCTGGGCGCGCTCGTCTGCACGGCGGCGGCACCAGCGTGCCTCGCCTGTCCGGTGCGGTTCGCTTGCGTGGCGGCGCGCCGCGGATTGACGGACGTCATTCCGGCGCGGCGGGCGAAGGCGGCGCGGCCGCTGGTGCGGATCGCGTGCGCATACGTCACGCGCGCCGGCCGGGTGCTGCTGGTGCGGCGGGCGCGCGGCGAGTTGCTGGCGGGGACGTGGGCACTGCCCTCCGCGCCGGTGGCCGACGGGGAGGGGGCGCCGGCGGCGGCGCGCGAGGCGGCGCGACGAAGCGGCGTTTCGCCCGCGCCGGGCGCGCCCCGGCTGTGCGGCCAGGTTCGCCACATCTTCACGCACCGCGATCTGACGGCCGACGTCTACGAGGTGGGCGCGCGCGGCGGGGACGCGGGCGGAGCCGATCGCCGCTGGGTGGCGCCGGGGGAGCTGGCGACTCTCGGGATCTCCAGCTTCGCGCGCAAGACGCTGGCCGCGGCGCAGGGGCGGCGGGTGCCAGCTCCAACTGACGGGACACGCGACAGCGCCGCCGATCGGACGTAGAAAATGGCCATGTCGCCGCGAACGATCATCATCCTGGCGCTGCTAGCTTCCTGCGCGACGCTGTCGCCGGCCCAGGTGCAGCCGGGCAGCCTGGGCGCCGGCGAGCCGCTGCCGCCGCCGGTCGCACCCGAGGGGGCCGAGCCCCAGCGGCCCGGCGCGCCCGACGCAGGCGTGGCGGGCGGCCCCGACGCGGGCGCCGCTGCCCCAGAGGCGGAGTTTCGCGCCGGCAAGGCGCTGTTCGAGCAGGGCGACCGCGAGGGGGCGCGCGCCGCGCTGGAGGCGTTCGTGAAGTCCAACCCCGCGCACGGGGCGCGGCCGGAGGCGGAGATCCTCCTCGGCCGGCTGGCGCTGCTGCGCGCCGATCCCGCGTCGGCGCGCGCGCTGTTGTCGCCTGTCGTGGCCGTCGCGACGGTGGATCCGACGACCGCCTCGCGCGCTCGTTATTACCTGGGACTGGCCGAGGCGCGCGGCGGGAACCCGGCCCGCGCGCGAGAATTGCTGTCGCCGTTTCTGCCGCGGCAGCCGGGCGACGCTTCCGACGAATCTCTGGTCGAGCTGCGCGGCGCGCTGGCCGAGGCGACGGCGGCGACCGGCGACTACGTGCTGGCGCTGGATCTCTGGGACGGCTACTGCCGCGGCGCCAGGGAGTTCGAACGGGCGTACGCGCGCCAGCGCGCGGAGCAGATCGCGACCCACATCCAGGGCGAGGCGGCCTGGCGCGCCTTCGACGGCGCGCCGGCCAAGGGGCTGGCGCGCGCCGTGCTGGGGCCGCGCGCGGCTGCGTACCTGCGCGCGCAGGCGGACGCCTCGAGCGCGTCGACCGTCGACAGTGAGACGGCGCGCGCGCGGCGGGCGATGGGCTTCGAGGAGCTGGCGCAGGCGTCCGGCGCCGGCGATCCGTCGCGCATCGGCGTGGCGCTGCCGCTGTCGGGGCGGTTCCAGCCGGTGGGCGAGGCGGCCATGCGGGCCGTGCTGCTGGCGGCGGTCTCCCCGCCCGCGGGTGGCGGGCCAGCGTCGCAGGTGCTGGTGCGCGACACCGCCACCGACGCCGATCGCGCCGCCCGCAGCGTCGTCGAGCTGGGTCGCGCCGAGAGCGTCATCGGCCTCATCGGCAGCGCCGAGCGCCGGTCGGCGGCGGCGGCCGTCAACCAGGCGACGCAGGAAGGTCTGCCGCTGCTGACGCTGGACGATTCGGTGCCGGGCGCGGGGACGACGGCGTTCCAGCTGGTGCATGCGCCCGAGGCGCGCGTGGCGGAGCTGGCGCGCCGGGCCCTGCGCCTGGGCGCGCGCGACGTGGCGATCCTGGGTCCGGACAGCGCGTTCGGCAAGCGGATGCGCGAGGCGTTCCGGCGCGAGCTTCTGGCGGGCGGCGGGCGCGTGACCGCCGAGGCGACCTACGTGGCGGGGGCGACGTCGTTCGTGACGGCGGTGGCGGCGATCAAGAAGATCCCGCCGCAGGCGATCTTCGTGGCGGACTCGGCCGATCGCCTGGAGCTGATCGCGCCGGCGCTGGCGGTGGCCGATCTGTGGCCGCAGCCGTGGGGCAAGCCGCGCCCGCCGCCAGAGCCGGGCAAGCCGCGCGTGCGCAACGTGCTGCTCCTGTCGACGGCCAACGATTTGTCGCCGCGCCTCCTGCAGAACGCCGGGCGCTACGTGCAGGGGGCGCTGCTGGCGCCCGGGTTCTTCGCCGACGACGCCGATCCGCGCAGCCGCGCCTTCGTCGAAGCGTACCGGGCCGCCTACGGCCAGGACCCCCACGCCACCGAGGCGTACGCCTACGACGGCGTGGCCGTGCTGCGCGCGGCGACGGCGCGCGGGGCGCGCACGCGCGCCGATCTGCTGAGGGCGCTGGCGACCAGCATCTTCGAGGGGCTGACCGGCAACATCCAGTTCGGCCCCGACCACGCCCGCATCGACGCGCCGCTGGTCTATGTCGTCGACGGCGACGACATCAAGGCGGCGCGCTGATGAGGCGCCGCGCCTCCGGGCTGATCGTCTGGCGCAGGCGGAAATAGCGGGCCCAGGGATCGCTCGGCTCGGCGCGCAGGATCTCGGGGACGGTGCGCACGTTGAACCGGGCCGGATCGAGGTCGGGCACGAGGTCATCCCAGGCGATCGGCATCGACACCGTCGCGCCGGCGCGGGCGCGCGTCGAGAACGCCGCCACCGCCGTGCTGCCGCGGTGGTTGCGCATGTAATCGAGGAGGATCCTCCCCGGGCGCACCGCCTTGGCCATGTTGGTGGTGAACGACCGGGGCGCGCCGCGGGCGATCTGCTCGGCGACGGCGCGCGACAGGGCGGTGATCTCCTCCCAGCCGAGATCGGGCAGAAGCGGCGCGACCACGTGCAGCCCCTTGCCCCCGGTGGTCTTGACGAAGCTCTCGAGGTGGATCGCCTGCAGCTGGTGGCGCACCAGGTGGGCGGCGACCACGACGTCCTCCCATTTCACGGTGGGGTCGGGGTCCAGGTCTATGACGATGCGATCGGGCCGTTCGACGTCGGCCGCCTGCGAGCCCCAGGTGTGGATCTCGAGGATGCTCATCTGCACCAGCGCCATCAGGCCGGACTCGTCGGTGACGTAGAGGTACTCGTTGGCCTCCGCGCGTTCTTTCAGCTTGATGCGGGCGACGTTGCCGGGGACGGAGAAGGTCGCGTGCTTCATGTAGAAGCACGGTTGCGCGCCGGCGACGCCGACGCCCTCCGGGCAGCGGAACAGCGTCAGCGGGCGGCCGGCGACGTGGGGCAGGGCGCGCTCCGCCACGGCGGCGTAGTACGCGGCCAGATCCTGCTTGGTGAAGCCGAGATCGCCCCAGAGCACGCGCAGGGGCGTCGACAGGCGCACGCCCGCGGCGGCGCCGGCGGTCTTGCCGGCCTTGGCTGTCGGCGCACGGGGCGGGGGCCTGGGCATGGGCCCGGGCACGGGGGCCTCTGGCGTCTTCGCGGGCGCCGGGCAGCGCGTGACCAGCCATTGCCGGGCGCGCGCCCGCCCGGTGTAGCGGTGGTCGCGGCGCTTCGACACCACGGCCGGCATCCCGACCTTGCACGCCTCGGCGTAGAACGCCGCGCCGCCGCCGCTGATGTGCGCCGCCAGACGCAGGAGCGGCGCCTCGGGCGCGGCGGCCGACACCAGCCGGTGCAAGAGCTGCTTGCGGTCTTCGAGAGTGGCGCCCCGCAGGTCGTACCCGTCCAGGTGCAGCAGATCGAATGCGAAGTAGGTGAGGGCGCCCGCCGCCTCGTCGCCACCGCTGCCGAGCGCCTCGTCGATGCCCTCCCTGGTCGTCCCCCCGTCCGGGCGCAGGATGGTCAGCACGCCGTCGACCAGCGCCTTCTGCGCCGGCAGCATGCGCAGGCCGTCGGTGAAGGGCGCGAGCGCCTGGGCGCGCGCCGCTGCGACGGCACGCCCGTCTGGCCCCAGCGCGCGCACCTCCTGGCCATCGATCGCGCCCAGCAGGCGGTCGCCCTCGATCTCCATCTCGTGCAGCCAGTCGTCTCCTTCGGGCACTTCGTTCGCGACCCGCGCGACCGCGGGCCGGAACGCGCGCGGCAGCGGATGCGCGGCGGCGGCGGCGCCAGCGACGGCCTTCAGATCGACCTGGCCCCGGTTCGAGTGCCAGACGCGCGAGCGGTCGGCCGCCACGTCGTCGAGGTCGCGCCGGGTGGTCACGCTCTCCGGGCGGGCGGTGGTGATCGACAGCTCGCCCTCCGGCTTGGCGGCGGCGTCGCGCTCCTTGATGAGCAGCCAGCTGCGGTCGTCGCTCCCGCGCCCGCCGGGCCCGCGCGGGCGCCCCTTTAGCTTGATCAAGGCGAATCCGCCCTGGAGCTTGTGTCCCTTCAAGTGAAACTTTAAGTTTCCGGCGGCGTAGCCCGCGCGCGGATCCCCCACCGGCTCCCAGGTGCCGCGGTCCCACAGCAGGACCGTGCCGCCGCCGTACTCGCCCTTGGGGATGATCCCCTCGAAG
>DATKEU010000188.1:0-7069 GCA_035544495.1 Polyangia bacterium
GGCCAGCGAGTAGTAGCCGGTGTGATCACCGAACGGCCCTTCCCGGCGCAGCGGCTCGCCGACGTCGACGTAGCCTTCGAGAACGAAATCCGCCGACGCCGGCACCTCGAGATCGTTGGTCTTGCAGCGGACCATCTCGACCGACCGTCGGCGCAGGAACCCCGCGAACAGGAACTCGTCGATGCCGTCGGGCAGCGGCGCCGTCGCCGCGTAGGGAAGGATCGGATCGCCGCCCAGCGCGACCGACACCGGCATCCTCTGGATGCCGAGCTCCTGGTAGCGGCGCATGTGGCGGCGGCCGGTCTTGTGCAGCTGCCAGTGCATGCCGGTCTCGCGCGGGCCGAACACCTGCATGCGGTAGCAGCCGACGTTGCGCGTCCCCTTGTCGGGATCGCGCGTGATCACCATGGGCAGCGTGATGTACGGGCCGCCGTCGTCGGGCCAGCAGGTGATCACCGGCAGCTTGGTGACGTCCGGATCGCGCTCGACGATCTCCTGGCAGGGCGCGCTGGCGACCGTGCGAGGCGACGCGCTGGCCACGCGCGCCAGCTTGGGCAGCATGCGGATCTTGTCCAGGAGGCCCACGGGCGGCTGCGACTTCACCAGCGCGGCGATGCTGCGCGCGTGCTCCTCGAGATCCGCCACGCCCAGCGCCCAGGACATGCGCCGGCGCGTGGCGTAGGTGTTGATGAGCAGCGGAAAGGCCGAGCCCTTCACCGCCTCGAACAGCAGGGCCGGGCCCTGGGCGAGCATCAGGCGCTGCGAGATCTCCGTGATCTCCAGGTAGGGATCGACGGGGCGGCTGATCCGGCGCAGCTCGCCGCGGCTCTCCAGCAGGCGCACGAAATCGCGCAGGCTGTCGTGGTGGGCGGGGATGCCGCTCGAGGTCGGCAGCGCGTCTGTGGTCGCCAGCGCCATGTCACGACTTCCGGTCGGCGCTCATGAACGCCAGGTCGCGCAGCGCCTCGCGATAGGGCGAAAGCGGCACCGTCTCCAGCGCGTCGACCGCGCTCTCGGCCAGCTGCTGGGCGCGGGCGCGCGCTCGTTCGACGCCGCCCGCGGCGCGCACCTCGCGCAGCAGCTCGCGCGCTTCGTCGGGCGAGACGCCGCGCTCGCCGACCAGCGCGCGCACGCGCTGGCGCAGGCTGGCGTCGGCCTCGCAGGCCAGCAGCACCGGCAAGGTCAGCTTCCCCTCCTGGATGTCGTGACCGACGGACTTTCCGGCCGTGGCCTCGTCGACGGCGCAGTCGAGCAGATCGTCGGCGATCTGGAACGCCTGTCCCAGCGCCCGCCCGTAGCACGACAGTGGCCCGTCCAGCGCCGGGCCCACCAGCCCGCCCACGCGCGCGCACCAGGCCAGCAGCGACGCCGTCTTGCGATCGATGACGCGGAAATATTCCTCGACGCTGGCGTCGGGATTGCCCGCCCGCTCCAGCTGCGCCACCTCGCCCTCGGCCATCTCCGTGACGGTGGCGGCCAGCGACTGCACGACCGGCAGCGATCCGGTCAGGGCGACGGTCTCCAGCGCCCGCGCCAGGCAGAAATCACCGACCAGGACGACGATGCCGTTCCCGAACACCATGCGCGCCGCCGGGCGGCCACGGCGGACGCGGCCGTCGTCGACGACGTCGTCGTGGTACAGCGTGGCGGTGTGGATCAGCTCGGCCGCGCAGCCGACCGCCACACCCATCTCGGGTGAAACCCCGGTCGCGCGCGCGGCCAGCACGGCCAGCAGCGGCCGCAGGCGCTTGCCGCCGGCGTCCAGGAGATGGGCGCCGACGCGCGGGATGGGACCGATCGGGCTCTCCATGCGCTCCGCCAGCCGGGCCTCCACCTGGCGCAGCTCCGCCTCGACCAGCGCGGCGGCGCGGTCGGAACGAGCGGGGGCCCGGACCGTGGACATGGCGTGCATCATGGGCACCGAGAGCGACGTCGTCACGATATTTCTAAATATTCAAAATAAACTGAAACCGCGCAAGCGGGAGTTTCGGAAACCGTGTCAGCGCTTCGGCTTGCGCTCGCGCGGCGCGGGCGCGGCGGGCAGCGCGGGCGGCTCGCTCGGCGGCGCGCCCGAGGGCGCCGCCGCCGGTTCGCCCTTGAGCACGTCCCGGAAGCGCCCCACGTCCAGCGTCAGCTGGCCGAGCAGCATGTCCAGCATCGTCTCGCCCAGGCGGCAGACCTCGCCCAGCTTGCTCAGGCGCTCGACGGCGAACTCGGCTTCGCCGCGCAGGCGCTTGGTGGCGCCGCCGGTCGCCGTCCGCACCGCGCCGTGCACGGCGCGCGCGCCGTCGAGCGCCCGCTGCGCCGCCTCGACCGCCGCGCCGATCTCGCGCCGCTCGCGTTCGTTGAGGACGCCGGAGATCATCTTCCAGAAATCGGTCTCCGCCTGATAGTGCTCGCGCCGCTGCCCGCGCACCCAGACGCGATGGACCACGCCCCAGCGCCCCAGCGCCGACAACGTCATCGACGCGCTGCCGGCCGAGATGGACAGCCGCTTCTGGATCTCGCTCTGGGGCAACGGCTCCGGCGACAAGAACAGAAGCCCGAACGCCCGCCCCATCGTCCGCGTGAACCCCCAGAACTCTGCGATGCGCCCGCAGGTGTCGATACCGAGATCGCGGGCCTTTCCCAGCTCGGCTTCGAGATCCTGCGGCGGCGTCGGCGGCGGCGACACGCCCGGGAGTTTACGCGGAAGCCGCGGCGGGCGGGCGTCCGATCGCCACCAGCGGCTCGCGTCCGGCGAGCTGGCCGCAGGCGGCGTCGATGTCGTCACCGCGGGGGGTGCGGATGTACACGGCCAGGCCACCGGCGCGCAGGCGTTCTTGAAACGTCCGGATGCGTTCTGCCGACGGGCGCTGGTAGGGCGGGCCGGGGAAACCGTTCCAGGGGATGAGGTTCACCTTGCTGGGGATGCCGCGCAGGAGGCGCGGCAAGCGATCGGCGTCGGCGTCGCTGTCGTTCAGGCCGGCCAGCATCACGTACTCGAAGGTCACGCGCCGGTTGTGGGCCAGCGGGAATCGGCGGGCGGCCTCCAGCAACGCGGCGATGGGCCAGCGCTTGTTCACCGGCATTATCTGGTCGCGCACCTCGTCGGTGGTGGCGTTCAGCGAGATGGCCAGGTTCGGGGCCGGCATCAGGCGCCCCAGCTTCTCGATGCCGGTCACCAGCCCCGCCGTCGACACGGTGATCCGCCGGGCGGAGAAGTTGGCGCCCCACGGGTGCTGCAGCAGCGCGAACGCCCGGGCGACGTTGTCGAAGTTGTGCAGCGGCTCGCCCATCCCCATGAAGACCAGGTTGGTCGGGCGCCGGCCACCGAGGCGGGTGGCGCGGTAGACCTGCTCGACGATCTCGCCGGCGGTGAGGTTGCGGCCGTAGCCCAGCGTCGCGGTCGCGCAGAAGCTGCAGTCCATCGCGCAGCCGACCTGCGACGACACGCACAGGGTCAGCTTGTCGCGCTCTTCCTTGTCGTCGGGGATCAGCACCGACTCGATGGCGCGCCCGTCGGCGGTGCGGAAGCGGATCTTGCGCGTTCCGTCGGCGGCGGTCTGCACCTCTTCCTGCCCGAGCGGCGTCCAGCCCCCGTCCGCCGCCAGCGTCGCGCGCAGCGCCGCCGGCACGTTCGCCATCTCGTCCAGGCTGTCCACGCCGCGGCCGTGCAGCCAGCGGAACACTTGCTCCGCGCGATAGGCCGGCTCGCCGGCGGCGGTGACGCGCGCGGCAAGCTCGGCGGGTGGCAGCGAACGAATGTCTTCGGGCGGCACGGCGGCGCAAACACTAGCAGCGTGTGCCAGCGTTCTCCAGCACGCGGCAGAATGCGCCGCCGCGGTCGGTCGGCCCTAAAGTAGGTCGATGCCGGTGAAGAAGTACCCGAGCTCGACCTTGGCGGTGTCGGGCCCGTCGCTGCCGTGGACGGCGTTCTTCTCGATGTCGGTGCCGTACTTCTGGCGGATGGTGCCGGCGGGCGCTTTCTTGGAGTCCGTCGGGCCCATCACCTCGCGATAGCGGGCGACGGCGTTCTCACCCTCGAGGCCCATCACCACGCATGGTCCCGAGGTCATGAACGCCACCAGGTCCTTGAAGAACGGCCGCGCCTTGTGGACGGCGTAAAAGCCCTCCGCCTGGGCCTGGGACAGCCGGGTGTGGCGCAGGGCCACCACCTTGAGCCCGGCCTTCTCGATCATCTCGATCACTCCCCCGATCGCGTTCTTGGCGACGGCGTCGGGCTTGACGATTCCAAACGTGCGTTCCACGGCCATGGGGTCACTGCTCCTTGATGACGAAAAAATTACGAAAAATCTACGAGACCAGCGGGGCCACGGTCTTGCCCAGCTCGGCCGGGTTGGGGGCGATGGCGATACCGGCGTCGCGCAGGGCCGCGATCTTTTCGGCCGCCGTCCCCTTGCCGCCGCTGATGATGGCGCCGGCGTGCCCCATGCGCTTGCCGGGAGGCGCCGTCTGCCCGGCGATGAAGGCGGCCACTGGTTTCTTCATGTTCGTCTTCACGAAGCGCGCCGCCTCCTCCTCGGAGGTGCCGCCGATCTCGCCGATCATCAGCACCGCCTTGGTCTGGGGGTCGCGCTCGAACAGCTGCAGGCAGTCGACGAAGTCCAGCCCCTTGACGGGATCGCCCCCGATGCCGATGGCCGTCGACTGCCCCAGGCCCAGCGCCGTCAGCTGGTGCGCCGCCTCGTAGGTCAGCGTCCCCGAGCGCGACACCACGCCCACCTTGCCGGGAGAGTGAATGTACCCGGGCATGATCCCGATCTTGCACTCACCCGGCGTGATGATGCCGGGGCAGTTGGGGCCGATCAGCGTCAGGCCGGCGCGCCCCTGCAGCGCGCGCTTGGCCCGCACCATGTCCAGCGTCGGAATGCCCTCCGTGATGCAGACGATCACCGCGATGCCGGCGTCGGCCGCCTCGAGGATGGCGTCGGCCGCGCCGGGCGGCGGCACGTAGATGACCGTCGCGTTGGCGCCGGTTCGTTTCACCGCCTCGCCGACGGTGTCGAACACCGGGAAGCCCTCGTGCACGGAGCCGCCCTTGCCGGGCGTGACGCCGCCGACGACGTTGGTGCCGTACTCGCGCATCTGCTTGGCGTGAAACGTCCCCGCCGAACCGGTGAGGCCCTGAACGATCAGCTTGGTCTGCTTGCCGACAAGAACGGCCATCTTACTTGCTCCCCGCGGCGGCCAGCGCGACCACCTTCTGCGCGCCGTCGGCCATGTCGTTGGCGCTGGTGACGGCCAGCCCCGACTGCGCCAGGATCTTCTTGCCCAGGTCGACGTTGGTGCCTTCCAGGCGCACCACCAGCGGCACCTTCAGGCCGACCTGCTTGACCGCGGCGATGACGCCCTCGGCGATGGTGTCGCACTTCATGATGCCGCCGAAGATGTTCACGAAGATGCCGCGCACGTGCGGATCGGCGGTGATGATCTTGAACGCCGCCGTCACCTTCTCCGTCGTGGCGCTGCCGCCGACGTCGAGAAAGTTGGCCGGCTGCCCGCCGAAGCTCTTGATGATGTCCATCGTCGCCATGGCCAGGCCGGCGCCGTTGACCATGCAGCCGATGCTGCCGTCCAGCTTGATGAACGACAGGTCGTAACGCTTGGCCTCGGTCTCGGCCGGGTCTTCCTCGTCGAGATCGCGCAGGGACTCGAGCTCCTTGTGGCGATAGAGCGCGTTGTCGTCGAAGGTCATCTTGCAGTCGAGCGCCAGCACGCGCCCGTTGGTCAGCACGACCAGCGGGTTGATCTCGACCAGCGAGGCGTCGAGATCGGTGAACGCCCGGTACAGCTTCTCGATGAACTCGGCGCCGTTCTTCGCCGCCGGGCCGTGCAGGCCCAGGCCATAGGCCAGGTTGCGCGCCTGGTAGGGCGCCAGGCCCAGCACCGGGTCGGCCACCTGCTTCAGGATCTTCTCGGGCGACTTGGCGGCGACCTCCTCAATGTCCATCCCGCCCTCCGCGGACGCCATCACCACCACGCGCCCGCTGTCGCGATCGACGACGGCGCCCAGGTACAGCTCGCGCGCGATATCCACCGCCTGCTCGATCAGCAGCCGCTTGACGATGCGCCCGCCCGGGCCGGTCTGGTGCGTGACCAGGTTCATGCCCAGGATCTTCTGCGCCGTCGCGCGCGCCGTCGCCGCGCCCTTGACCACCTTGACGCCGCCGCCCTTGCCGCGCCCGCCGGCGTGGATCTGCGCCTTGACGACCACGAACTCGTTGTCGGTCTCGGCGATCAGGGCCTTGGCCGCCGCCTCCGCCTCGTCGACGCTGAAGGCCGGCTGTCCCTTGGGCAGGGGCAAGCCGTATCGAGCCAGGATCTCCTTCGCTTGGTACTCGTGAATCTTCATTGGTTCTTTACGACTTCCTTACAGTTTCCTCGAGGCGTCGATCAGCTCGCGCACCGCCGCGGCCGACTTTTCCAGCATCGCTTTCTCATCAGCGGTCAGCGAGATGGCGACCACCTTCTCGACGCCGCCGGCCCCGATCACCACGGGCACGCCCATGTAGAGATCCTTGTAACCGTACTCGCCGTCGAGATAGGCCGCCGCCGGCACCAGGCGCTTCAGGTCTTTCAGGTACGACTCGGCCATGGCGATGGCCGCCGATGCCGGCGCGTAGTAGGCGCTGGTTCCCATCAGCTTGACGAGCTCGCCGCCGCCCCCGCGCGTGCGCTCGACGATGGCGTTGAGCTTGTCGGCGGCGATCAGCTGCGCGACCGGCACGCCGTTGATGGTGCAGTAACTGGTGACCGGCACCATGGTGTCGCCGTGACCGCCCAGCACCATCGCCCGCACGTCCTTGACCGACACGCCGGCCTCGCGCGCCAGAAAAAGCTGGAAGCGCGCCGCGTCCAGCACGCCCGCCATGCCCACCACCTTCTTGCCGGAGAAGCCGGTCACGCGCTTGAGCTCGTAGACCATGGCGTCGAGCGGGTTCGACACGACGATGACGAAGGCGTCGGGGCACTTCGACTTCAAGTTCTCGCCGACGTTGCGGATGATCTTGAGGTTGATGCTCAGCAGATCGTCGCGCGACATGCCCGGCTTGCGCGGCACGCCCGC
>DATKEU010000189.1:0-14932 GCA_035544495.1 Polyangia bacterium
CGATCGGTATGGGGAATCGAATGATTTGTTTGACGCGGCTCGGGGGCAGCGAGGTGGTGATCAATGCTGACCTCATCGTCACGGTCGAAAGGACGCCGGACACGGTCATCACGCTGACGACCGGAGACCGCATCATGGTCAAGGAATCGGTCGACGACGTCGTCGATCGCGCGGCGACTTTCCGGCATCGGGTTCTGCAGGGGCCGGGCGTACGGGCCGATCATCATGATCGGCAGGCGGCGCTGGCGGATGGGGCGGGCGGCGGGGGCGACGGGTCCGGCGGGGGAGGCGCGTAACCATGGATATCACGTCGATCGGCGGCATCGTGTTCGCGATCGCCTGCATCCTGGGTGGACAGGCGCTGGAAGGCGGGCACGCCGGTTCGCTGGCGCAGGCGACGGCGGCCATCATCGTCGTCGGCGGCACCATCGGCGCGGTCGCGGTGGCGTTTCCGCTGCCGGACTTCTTGCGCGGCCTCAAGATGGGGAAGGACGCCTTCACGAACAAGAAGAGCGACATCCCCGAGCTGATCAAGCAGATTGTCGATCTGGCCGGTGTGGCGCGCCGCGAGGGCGTGCTGGCGCTGGAGCAGCGCCTGGCGGAGATCAAGGACCCGTTCTTGAAGCGCGCGGTCGGCTTCCTGGTCGACGGCGTCGACGCGGCGGTGGCGCGCGATTCGCTGGAAGCGCAGGTCCACGCCGAGTTCGAAGAAGGCAACGTGGGCGCCAAGGTCTACGAGTCGGCGGGCGGCTTCGCCCCGACGGTCGGCATCTTGGGCGCCGTGCTGGGTCTCATCCACGTCATGGAGAACCTGTCCGATCCGTCGAAGCTGGGCGGCGGCATCGCCACCGCGTTCGTCGCCACGGTGTACGGCGTCGGCGCGGCCAACCTGCTGTTTCTGCCGCTGGCCAACAAGCTCAAGCGCAAGCTGGTGCTGGAGCGCGAGCGCAAGACCATCATCGCGGAGGGCGTGCTGTCGATCCAGGCCGGCCTGAACCCGCGCGTGCTGGAGGAGAAGCTGGCCGCCTATGCCGGCGGGCACGGCGGCGGCGGCCACGGCAAGGACGAGAAGAAGTAGCACGGCATGGCCAAGAAGCAGCACCACGAGGAGCACGAGAACCACGAGCGCTGGCTGGTGTCGTACGCCGACTTCATCACGCTGCTGTTCGCGTTCTTCGTGGTCATGTATTCGATCAGCCGTGTCGACAACAAGCGCATGGCGACGGTGGTCAACTCGATCAAGTTCGCGCTGCACTTTCAGGGCACGGGCGGCATCGACAAGATGCCGCTGTTCGAGGGGCCGCCCACCGAGGGCGGCAAGTGCAAGGAGACCCGCGGCGGCGTCAACGACGTTCCCAAGACGCGCCAGCGCGCCGTCGCCGAGGCGGTGCGCAAGCGCCTGGACAAGCGCTTGAGCCGCTACCTGCAGCTGCGCCCCGAGAAGACCGCCGTCCAGGTCGACATCGAGCACGACCACCTGACCGTGCGCCTGTCGGCGTCGCATTTCTTCGATCCCGCGCAGGCCGCCATCCGCCCGGAGATGATCCCCGTGCTGGACGTCATCGCCGACGAGCTGGTCGGGCTGGGCCTGCCCATCCGCGTGGAAGGGCACACCGACAACACGCGTCCGGGCGGGCGCTTTCGTGACAACTGGGAGCTGTCCACGTCGCGCGCCGCCGCCGTCGCTGCCTACGTCGAGGGCGCTCACCGCCTGGACGGCAAGCTGCTCGCCGCCGCCGGCTACGGTTCGACCCGCCCGATCGCCTCGAACACCGAGGCCGCCGGCCGCGAAGCCAACCGCCGCGTCGAGATGGTGGTGACGCTGGAACCGGAAGGCGAGGGCCTGTAACAGCCCGCCGCAGAACCCGCCGCCACCCGCCCGACGCTCCCGCCGCCCCACGCCCTGAAATCGCCGTGAGGTGCGCGCACCCTGAAAACCTCGCCCACGAAGTGGGAGAGGTCGAACGAGCCGCAGGCTCGGAGGGAGAGGGCAAGCCTTGCGAGAGATGGCGCTCGATCGAGCACATCCCTTCGCAAGGCTCGCCCTCACCCGGCGCCTGCGGCGCCTCCCTCTCCCGCGCTGGGCGCGGGAGAGGGTTTCGGAGGGAGCTGCCGATGACGTCACGCCGGCGCGCCGAATTGCCGATCGGCCTGGTCATTTGGCCGCCGTAAGTGACGCCGTGACCGCAACGCCCGTCATCAGCGTTCCGGATTTCGCGGGCGCACAACCCGCGCTTCGCACACCGACAACGCGCGTCCCGGCGTGCGCTTTCGTGAGGGTGCGCGCACCCAAAAACCTCGCTCACGAAGTGGGAGAGGTCGAACGAGCCGAAGGCCCGGAGGGAGAGGGCAAGCCTTGCGAGAGATGGCACTCGATCGAGCACATCCCTCCGCAGGGTTGCCCTCACCCGGCGCCTGCGGCGCCTCCCTCTCCCGGGCTGGGTGCGGGAGAGGGTTCCGGGCGGAGCTGCCGACGACGTCACGCCGGCGCGCCGAAATGCCGATCGGCCTGGTACATTGGGCGGCCGTGAATGACGCCGTGACCGCGACGCACGTCATCAGCCTTCTGGATTTCGCGGGGGCACAACCCGCGCCTCGCGCAGGCGGTGATCGCGCGTGAAAGCCGTCCTTCTCGGGGCGACCAAGGGGATCGGGCGCGCGCTGGCGCGCGGGCTGGTCGCGCGTGGCGATCGCGTTTTCTTGCTGGGCCGCGATCGGGACGAGGTCCAGCGCAGCGCGGGCGACCTGGAAGTGCGCGCCGGCACCACCGCCGCCGGAACGGCCACCGCGGGCAGGAGCGCCGGCGCAGGCGTCGCCGGCACGGCCATCTGCGACCTCGAGCATCCCGACGGTTTCGCGTGCGCCCTGGACGAGGCCGACGCGGCGCTGGGCGGCTTCGACACCGTCGTCGTCACCGCCGGCCTCTTCGCCAAGCAGGATCGCCTCGAGAACGACCGCGCGCTGGCTCGCCGCCTGCTGACCGTCGACTTCGCCAACACCGTCGTCTTCTGCGAGGAAGCGCGCGCGCGCCTCCTCGCGCGCGGCGGCGGCACGTTGTGCGTCTTCAGCTCCGTCGCCGGCGAGCGCGGCCGCAAGCCCGTCGTTCTGTACGGGGCCGCCAAGGCCGGGCTCAGCCGCTACCTCGAAGCGCTCGATCACAAGTTCCGTGCCGCCGGCCTGCGAACCGTCTGCATCAAGCCCGGCTTCGTCCGCACCGGGATGACCGACGGCCTGCCCGTGCCCCCATTCGCCGCCACCGCCGACGCGGTCGCCGCTCGCGCCATCCGCGCCATCGACCGCGGCAAGCCCGTTGCCTACGCGCCGCCGATCTGGGCCCTCGTCATGCTCGTCATCCGCTGGCTGCCGCGTTTCGTGATGCGGCGGATCGGCTTCTAGCTCGTCGGCGTCAGCGAGGCTGCGCCGTCGAGCCGGTCGAGAACAGCCCGGGCAGCTCGCTCTTGACCGTCTTGACGATGGCGGCGCTCTGCTCGGCGGACAGGTTCAGCGCTTGCAGCGCCGGCGCGGCCGCCGGGTCGGGTGTTTGCGCCGTCGGCATGCAGTGCTCGCCGATGACGTCCGCGGCCGCGATCAGCTGGGCGGCGAAGCGCTTCTTGCCGCCCGCGCCCGGATCGTGGTGAAACTCCGCCGCCTCGATCACGCCGGCCGGCAACTTCCAGGCCCGGCACAGCGCCCCGCCGACGCGCGTGTGGTGAAAGTGAATGCGCTCCCGAACCATGGCGCCGTCGGTGGCGTCGTCCATCATCTGCGGCGTCACGATCCCCTCGTGAACGGAGCGCTCGAGCAGCACCAGCTCTCCTATGTTGTGCAGCAGGCCGGCCAGAAAGCCGTACTCCGATTCGACGCGCAGCGCTTTCGCCAGCTGGCGGGCGGCGGCCGCCGAGGCCAGCATTCCGCGCCGCGCGGTCTCCACCCGCGCCTCGAAGCCGCGTACGCGAAACATGGTCGAGTTCGTCACCACCATCAGCACGACGTCGCGCAGGGCATCGAGGCCGATGCGCACCACGGCGTCGCGCACGCCCAGGATCGGCATCTTGGGCGCGAACAGGGCGGAATTGGCGATGGAGATGACCTGCGCGCTGATGAACGGATCGCGCGACAGTGTCCGCTCCATGGCGGCGGCGTCGGCGCTGGAACGGCTGCACAGCTCCAGCGCCTCGGCGGCGACGTCGGGCAGCGACCGGCGCAGCGCCTTGGTGTCGTTGGCGATGTTGTCGGCCAGGTGATCGATGCGCAGGGGAGCCGTCTGCGCGATCGAGATGGTCTGCGTCGAGCGTGCGCCCGAGGCCGACATTGTCGCCGTCGCGCGGACGCCGGGCGCGGTGGTCGAGGAGAGCGCGGGACGTGAGCCAGTCGGATCGGCTGCCATCGCGACCTGGATGTTCGGCGGGCGCGCGGCAAAACCTTAGGGTCGCGCTCCACGCGACACTCGCAATCGGAACGTCATCAACATGACGCAAGGATGGACGGCGTCAGCCTCCTGACGGGCGGTCGCCCCGCGTCCAGCGCCATCGCGCGGCGAACGGCGATCCCGGTGCTCGAAACGACCGGTACGGGCCTTGCTTTGCCCGAGGGCAGAAAACGGAGGCATGACAGATGGCCGACTCGGAAGACACCAACGCAGCGGCGGACGTGCCCGCCAAGCCAGGTGGGATGAACAAGGTTCTGCCCCTCATCCTGATCATCAACACGCTGCTGATGGTGGGCGTCCTCATCTTCGTGATGAAGAAGCCGGCCGCGCACGCCGACGGCGGGGACGAGGGCAAGGCCAAGGAGGGGGAGGGCGAGAAGTCCGAACACGGCTCATCGGAGAAGAGCGGCCACGGCGGCGGCGGCAAGGAAGAGGGCGCCGTTGGTCCCACCGTCCGCTTCGACAACTTCACCGTGCAGCTGAAATCCAACGACGTCGAGCGATACGCTCACATGTCGCTGGAGCTGGAGCTGTTCGACGAGGCGGGCAAGGCCATCATCGAGCGGCGCAGCGCCCCCATCCGCGACGCCGTGCTGGGTTACCTGACCGACCGCACCGCCGAGGAGCTGCGCGGCAGCGACGGCCTGCGCGACGTAAAGACCGCGCTGCTCAAGCGCCTGGAGGAGATCGTCCCCGGCAAGCGCATCGCCAACGTCTTCATCACCGACTTCATCATCCAGTAACGCCCAACCCGTCGCCGCGCACGCCATGAGCTCACCACTCGATCAGAACGAAGTCGACGCCCTGATGGCGGCCATCCAGGACGGCCGCGTCGGCGCCGAGGCAGGCGAGCAGGCGGACGTCCCCGTGATCCCCTACGATCTGACCAGCCAGGACCGCATCATCCGCGGTCAGATGCCGACGCTGGATTCGATCAACGATCGCATCGCGTCGGTGTTCGGCAGCAACCTGGGCGGGCGCACGCGCCTCGATCTGCGGGCGGCGCCCAACGCGTCGACGCTGATGAAGTTCTCCGACGTCGCGGCGCTGTTCAACGCCGGGAACACGGTCTGGATCGCGTCGCTGGGGCCGGGGCACGGGCTGGCGGTGTTGATGCTGGAATCCGGGCTGTGCCGGTCGCTGCTGGCCGGGGCGCTGGGCGATCGCAAGGCGCGCCCCGAGGCGGGCCAGACCGAGATGCGCGCCGACCTGACCAACGTCGAGCGGCGCGTGCTGCGCAACCTCCTGGGGATCTTCTGCGAGGCGATGGCCATCTCCTGGGCGGAGGTGCTGCCGTTTCACCCGGAGGTGATCCGCTTCGAGTCCGATCCGCGCATGGCGATGGTCGCCGCACCGACGGATCTGGCCATTCTGTGCTCGTACGAGATCAGCGGCGCCGCCACCGGCCGCCTGCAGATCGCCATCCCTTACGCCACCGTCGAGCCGGTGAAGAAGTCGCTGACCTCGCCGCCGCGCGCGGGCAGCAGCGTCGACGTGCGCTTCGCCGCCGCGCTGGCCAAGGAGATGGAGGGGGTGCGAGTTCAGGTGCGCGTCGAGATGGGCCGCACGCGCATCAACTTCTCGCGCCTGCTGGAGCTGCAGGTGGGCGACCTGCTGGTGCTGGACGCCAGCGAATCGTCGCCGCTGCCCATCTATGTGCAGGGTCGCAAGAAGATGGCCGGCACCCCGCGCGTCGTCAGCGGCAGCCTGGCCGTGGTTCTGGAGGGCGGGCTGCGCTCGGCGGCGCCGCCCGAGCAACGTCCGGGCGCCGGCGCCAGCGCCGGCAAGACGGCCCGCCAGCCGTAGGTCACTGGGATTCAGCAAGGAGAACGCACGATGGAACCGAACGAGCCAAACGCCCCCGCCGCCGACCCCAGCCGACGACTCGAGCTGCTGCTCGACGTTCCGCTGGATGTCTCCGTCGAGCTCGGCCGCGCCCGCGTCTCCATCCACGATCTCCTGGCGCTGGGGCCGGGGTCGGTCATCGAGCTGGACAAGATCGCCGGCGAGCCGCTGGACATCCTGGTCAACGATCGCCTGGTCGCGCGCGGCGAGGCGGTGGTGGTCAACGACAAGTTCGGGGTTCGCATCACCGACATCGTCAGCCCGTCGGAGCGCATCGCGCGGCTGCGCTGACGGAGAAAGGGAAGACACATGATCGCCACACTGTCACTGTCGTTGTCGTTGCTGCCCTTCGCCTGGTGGGCGTCGGCCGGTCCCATCACCATCTCGGAGGTCACGGCGTCGCGCGAGGGCGGGCACCTGGTCGTCGACATCGCCGCCGAGGCGATGGTCGATCCCGAGGCCGCCAGCGCGCGGGTCTCCGACGGGCGGATCTTTCTCTTCGTCGGCGACACACGCGTCCGCGCCGACAACCGCGCCTGGGGCGAGGGGGCCGATCGCATCCAGGCCCACCGCCATCGGCGCGAGGTCGAGCTGGTGGTGCCCAACGCCGATGCGGGCGGCGGCGCCTGCCAGGGGCCGGTGGAGTTCGTGAAAGCGGCGGGCGGCCTGCGCGCTGTCATCGGCTGCGAAGGAGCGCTGGACGGCGCGCGGGCGAGCGCGCGGGCGGCGCGTCCGAAGGCGCGCGCGGCGGCGACAGAGGTGGCCAGCGCGCCTGTGATGAAAGAACGCGCCGAGGCGCGGAAGGAAACGCCCCCGACGGCGCGCAGAGCGGACAGCGCGCAGGAAGCGCGCGAGCTTCACGCGGTGCTGGGTCTGGACGAGCCGGCACGTGAAGAGGTCGCGCCGGCGCAGGCGCCGCAGGCGCGGGCGCAGAAGCCGACCCTGACTAACGTCACGGCGGCGGCCGCCGCACCGGTCGCGCCTCCGATACTGGTCGCCCTGCCGGTCGCCGACAGGCCAGCCGTCGAGAAGCCCACGCCCGTGATTCCCGCGCCCGCGCCCGTCGTCGCGCCGGCGACGCCGGTGATGGCGGAGGTCGTCCCGCACGGTGGTGCCGGCATCGGCATCTATCTGGCGGGCGCGCTGCTGGCGCTGCTGGCCGGCGCCGCGTACGTCTTCAACCGCCGCCGCGTGGCCGTGCCGCGCCTGGTGAAGATCGTCGAGACCGCGAGCCTGGGCCCCAAGCGTTCGATCGTGGTCGCCCGCATCGGCAACGAGACGATGATCCTCGGCACCAGCGAGGCCGGCATCACCGTGCTGCAAGCGCGTCCCGAGGCCGCCGCTTCCGTCGCTCCGGCGCAGGCGGTCGTTGCCGTGGCCGCTGGCGCCGCGTCCGGTGACGAGCCCGATGCGCCCGAGCCGGCGTCGCCGGCGGCGATGGCCGGCGAGATCCCCGACGCCGACGTCGACGAGCCGCTGGCCCCGGTGCAGGGCGGCCTTCTGGCCCGGTTGTTCCGGCGCGCCCATCCAGCCAACGAGTCGTCCGAGTTCCACAACTTCGAAGAGCTGCTGGAAGACAGCCTGGAAGACCAGGAGCTGCGCCACAAGCTGTCGCTGGGCATGGCGGGTCGCGTGCCGTGAGTCCCCCGGCGACAGCCAGCGGCGCCGACGCCTTGCTGCACGCCGCGCGGGGAAGCGCCGAGATGGCGCTGGCGGGCGGGGGATCTTCGGCCGTGAAGATCTTCCTGCTGGTCACCGCGCTGTCGTTCGCGTCGGCCCTGGTGATGTCGCTGACGTCGTTCACGCGCATCATGATCGTGCTGTCGTTCCTGCGCCAGGCGCTGGGGACGCCGTCGCTGCCGCCCAATCAGATCCTGGCGGGCCTGTCGCTGTTCCTGACCATGTTCATCATGGCGCCGACGGTGGCGCGCGTGCACAAGGACGCTCTCGGCCCGTACCTGGACGACAAGATCCCGGCGTCGGAGGCGCTGGCGCGCGGGGAGGGGCCGCTGCGCGACTGGATGCTGAAGCAGACGCACGAGGATGACCTGCGCCTGTTCTTCGAGGTGTCGGGCGCGCCGCGCCCGAACCGTGGCGAGGCGCTGCCCATGACGGTGGTGATCCCGGCCTTCATGGTCAGCGAGCTGGGCACGGCGTTTCGCATGGGCCTTTACCTGTTCATCCCCATGCTGCTGGTGGACGTCCTGATCGCGTCCGTGCTGATGTCGCTGGGCATGATGATGGTGCCGCCGCAGATGATCTCGCTGCCGCTGAAGATCGGGATCTTCCTGCTGGCGGGCGGATGGCACCTGGTGGTCTCGTCGCTGGTGAAGAGCTTCTGATGAACCCGCTGCCCGAATCGATGATGCACGAGGGGCTGTTGCTGCTGGCCTCGACCGCCGGCCCGTTCGTGGGCGGGTTGTTGCTGGTCGGGCTGGTGGTGGGCATCCTGCAGTCGGCGACGCAGATCAACGATCCGGCGGTCGGCTTCTTGCCGCGCATCTGCGCGGCGCTGGCGGGCGTGTGGGGGTTGGGCTCGTGGATTCTCGAGCGGTACAGTCACTATCTTCAAGCATCACTTGAAAAAATGGCCGGTCGCTGACGCGCGTTGCGCGGGAGGGTCTTCGACCCCCCGCGGGCCCCCCCAGCGCTTCTCGCAAGGTGAGCCGGCGCGGCAGTGCCGCGCCTCCTGAACGGTAACGGCGACGCCGGCCCTCACCCGCGGCCTATCGGCCGGCGGCCTCTCCCGCAAGCGGGAGAGGCTAGATCACGCTCGTACGCCTCCTGATTGCATTCCGCTCCCGCAGCGGGCGAGGCTAAGAACACGCTCGCGCGCCTCTTGTTGCACTCCGCTCCCGCCTCGCCCGCTTGCGGGAGAGGCCGCCGGCCGTAGGCCGCGGGTGAGGGTCCGGGGCCTTGCGCGCCGCCACGTCCAATTCCAACCACCCATTGGCCTGCTCCTCGCATTCATCCCGCGCGTGTCCTCCGACGCCGCAATCCTGACGCCGACGCTGTTCGGGTTCGTGCTGGTCCTCTTCCGTTGCTCCGCGATGTGCTCCATGGCGCCGCTCTTCGGCATGCGCGCGCTTCCGCGCCGCCTGCGCATCGGCGTGGCCGTGCCCATCTCCTTCGCCGCCTTCGCCGGCGCCGGCTTCCCCGCCTTCTCGCCGACCGGCGGGGCCGGCCTCTCCGCGCTGCTGGGCGCTGCCGCCGTCGAGACCCTGCTGGGCCTGGTCGCCGGCCTGTGCGCGCGCTTCGCCATCGACGCCGCCGAGGCGGGCGGCCAGGTCATCTCCGTCGCTATGGGGCTGTCGTACGGCTCGGTGATCGATCCCATCAACGGCGCCAACTCCACCGCCATCGCCGAGCTGATGAGCCTGTTCGCGCTCGCCGCCATGGTCGCCGCCGGCGTGCACCGCGAGGCGATCGCCTGGCTCTGCCGCTCGCTGATCACCATACCACCCGGGACGCCCTTCGCGCTGACCCCGCTCTGCGCCGCCGTCGTCACGCACGCCATCGGCGCCGTCGCCCTCGCCGTGCGCATGGCGTACCCGGTGCTGGTCGCCGTCGTGTTCGGGCACGTCTCCCTCGGCGTCATCAGCCGCACGGTCCCGCAGCTCAGCATCAACAGCATCGGTTTCTCCGTCACCATCCTGACCGGCGGCGGCGCCCTGTACATGATGGCGCCGCACATCGCGCAGCTGGCCGCGCGCACCGCCGCCGCCGCCTTCACCGGAGGTGTCTAGGTGGCCGCGGACGACGCGCAGGAAGACAAAACAGAAGCCCCGTCCCAGAAACGAATGAACGAGGCCCTCGGCAAGGGCCAGATTCCCCTCGGGCGCGAGATCAACGCCGTGGCCGGCTTCGCCGCCGGCACCGTCGCCCTCATGACCGTGGGCGCGCCGCTGCGCGATTCGCTGATCCGCCTGGTCGCCGCCGCCGCCGAGGGGCTGTCGTCACCCACGCCGTCGATCAGCCAGCTGATGCCGTACCTGCGGCGCCCGCTCAGCCTGGCGCTGTCGGCTTGCGCCGCCGCCGCGGCCGCCGGCGCCGCCGCCTACCTGGTGCAGACGAAGGGGCGCCTCTGGCTGGATCGCGTGATGCCCGACATCGGCCGCGTCTTCTCGATGGGCAGCGGCAAGCTCGGCCGCCTCTTCAGCCGCGAGCTGTGGGCGGATCTGGGCCTCTCGCTGGTCAAGATGGTGACGGTGGGCTGGGCGGTCTGGTCGTGCCTGCGTGACGAGTTCATGACGCTGCCCACGCTGCTGTACGCGCGCTCCGACGCCCAGTTTCGTCACTTGCTGAGCCCGCTGGCGGCCGGCGCGGTCAAGGTTCTGACAGTGATGGCGATCTGGGCCGGCGTGGACATTGCACTGACGCGCTGGCGGTTCACCAAGGCGATGAAGATGACCAAGCAGGAAGCCCGCCGCGACGCCAAGGAAGACGAGGGCGATGTGGGCACGAAGGCGCGCCGCCGCAAGAAACTGCGCGACATGATCCGCAACATCGCGCGCGCCGAGGTGCCGCGCGCCGACGCGCTGGTCGTCAACCCCACGCACATCGCCATCGCGATCCGCTACCGCGCCGGCGAGGACAAGGCCCCGCGCGTGACCGCCAAGGGCAAGGGCGAGATCGCCGAGATGATGCGCGAGCTGGCGCGCGAAAACGGCATCCCCATCGTCGAGAACATCCCGCTCGCCCGGCTGCTCTACAAGCGCGTCAAGGTCGGGCGCTCCGTTCCGGCTGACACCTACAAGGCGGTGGCCGCCGTCCTGGCCTACGTCTATCGCATCACGCGGCGCTCGGCCGCCGCCGCGGGGGCGCGCTGACGATGGCGGGGCCGGAGAAGAACACCGGGCAGGGCCTGCTGGCCGTCGCCGTCCTCGGCGTCCTGGCCATCCTCATCCTGCCGCTGCCGGCGTTCGCGCTGGACATCCTGCTGGCGCTGAACATCGGCGTGTCGGTGCTGATCCTCCTCGTGGCGCTGTCGCTGGAGAAGCCGCTCGACTTCTCCGTCTTCCCGTCGTTGCTGCTCATCACCACGCTGTTTCGCCTGGGGCTGAACGTGGCCACCACGCGCCTCATCCTGCTCAAGGGCGGCGAGGGCGCGGCCGCCGCCGGCGACGTCATCGAGACCTTCGGCCGCTTCGCCATCGGCGGCAGCGTCATCGTCGGCGCGGTCATCTTCCTCATCCTGCTGGCGGTGAACTTCACCGTCATCACCCGCGGCTCGAACCGCATCGCCGAGGTGGCGGCCCGCTTCACCCTGGACGCGTTGCCGGGCAAGCAGATGTCGATCGACGCCGATCTCGCCGCCGGCCTCATCGACGAGCGCACGGCGCGGACGCGGCGCCAGTCGCTGGAGCGCGAGATCGAATTTTTCGGCGCCATGGACGGCGCCAGCAAGTTCGTGCGCGGCGACGCTGTGGCCGGCCTGGTCATCACGGTGATCAACATCGTCGGCGGCCTGCTGGCCGGCCTCATCCGCGATCACATGTCGCTGGCGACGGCGGTCGAGTCGTTCACCATCCTCACCATCGGCGACGGCCTGGTCTCGCAGATGCCGGCCCTGCTGGTCAGCACCGCGGCCGGCATCGTGGTCACGCGCGCCGGCTCCGGCCAGTACCTGGGCCTGGAGATGGGCGGCCAGGTGTTCGGCCACCCGAAGACGCTGTCCTACGCGTCGACGGTGCTGGGCGTGCTGGCCATCATCCCCGGCATGCCGACGATTCCCTTCGCCGTCTTCTCCATCGCGGCGTTCGCGCTCGCGCGCCTGCGCAGCCGCCCGTCGGTGGCGGCCAAGAAGGCCGCCGAGGCGGCCGCCGAGTCGGCCAAGGCGCCGGCGCCCGAGCGCATGCAGGATCTGCTGACCGTCGACGCCATCGAGCTGGAGGTGGGACACGGGCTCTTGCGCTTCATCGATCTCGACAAGGGCGGCGAGCTGCCCGGGCGCGTGACCAACCTGCGCCGCCAGATCGCCACCGACCTGGGCGTCGTCCTGCCGCCCGTGCACCTGCGCGACAACCTGCGCCTGGACCCGAACGAGTACCGCGTCCGCATGCGCGGCGTCGACGTCGGCAAGGGGATCGCCCACGGCGATCGGGTGATGGTGCTGGATCCGTCGGGCGGCGTGCCCAACGTTCCGAACCTGCAGGGCATCTCGGGCAAGGAGCCGGCCTTCGGCCTGGCTGCGCTGTGGATCATACCGGCGGATCGCGCGCGCGCCGAGGGCGCGGGCATGACGGTCGTCGATCCGGCGTCGGTGATGACCACGCACCTGTCGGAGCTGATCCGCCGCAACATTCACGAGCTGGTGGGCCGCCAGGAGGTGCAGGAGCTGATCGCCGGCGTGGGCAAGGAAGCGCCGAAGCTGGTCGAGGACGTCATCCCCGGCACCGTCAGCCTGGGCGAGTTCGTGCGCGTCGTGCGCGGCGTCCTGCGCGAGGGGCTGTCGGTGCGCGACCTGCGCTCGATCCTGGAGGGAGTCGCAGACGCGGCCCCGCGCAGCAAGGACACGTCGTTCCTGGTCGAGCAGGTGCGCCGGCGGCTGTTCCGCCAGATCACCGCCAAGGTCGCCGACGCCGGCGGCACGGTGCGCGCCGTGACGCTGGACCGGACCACCGAGGAGGCCCTGCGCCGCACCCTCGGACAGAGCGACGGCGAGGCGACGCTGGCGCCGGACATCGACACCGCCCGCAAGCTGGTCGCGGCGCTGGAGACGCGCGCCGCGCGCTTCGCCGCCGACGGCCAGCCGACGGTGATCATCGCGCCGCCCGATCTGCGGCGCCCGCTGTTCGATTTCGCGTCGCGCTTCGTCCCCGACCTGTCGGTGGTGACCGCGCGCGAGCTGGTCCCCGGCACCTCCGTCGAGCCGGTGGCGACCATCGACATCGTGGCCGGAAGCGCGATCGGTCGAGCCGCGTGATTTGACCGAGAGCCGGAAAAATTGAGGAAGAGGAAGACATGAACGGGAACGCGACAGTGAGGACATTTCGAGCCCCGGACGCGCTGTCAGCGCTGAACGCCGTCAAGGCTGCCTTCGGCCGGGACGCGGTCATCCTGCAGACGCGCGAGATCGCCGGCGGGCTTTTCGGCAAGCCGCAGGTCGAGGTGACGGCGGCCAGCGCCATGCCGGAGCCGCCCGCCGCCACCCGCAGCGCCGCCTTCGAGCGCGCGCAGAAGGCGGCCAGCGGCGCCGCCCCCGCGAGCTCGCCCGCCACCGGGCGCGCCACCGGCGACTTGCAAGAGGAGGTCACGGCCCTGCGGCGGGTGGTCGACGAGCTGCGCCGGCGCGTCGGCAGCGACGAGCCCGGCGCCGATGGCGCCGAGGGCGTCGAGGCGCCGCCCTTCAGCGGCGAGGCGCTGCGGTTCTATCGCCACCTTTGCCAGCGCGGGTTCGAGGAAGCCCTGGCGCGCGACCTGATCGACGACGCCCGCCGCATGGGCGCCGGGCCGCGCGGTGGGCAGATCGCGGCGGAGGTGCGCGCCGACCTGCGCAAGCGCCTGGCGACCGCGCCCGCGCCCTGGCTGGCGGAGGGGCGTCGCACCATCGGCCTCATCGGTCCCACCGGCGTCGGGAAGACCACGGCGATCGCCAAGATCGCCGCCCGCGCCGTCCTGGAGACCAGGTTCAAGTGTGCGCTGATTACCGTCGATACATACCGGGTCGGCGCCAGCGACCAGCTGGCGCGGTACGGGAAAATCATGGGACTGCCGACTCACATCGCCCGCGATCAGGCCGCTCTGGCTGACGCCGTCGCGCGCAGCAAGGACGCCGATCTGATCCTGATCGACACGGCCGGGCGCTCTGACAACGAATCGATCGCTGCGCAGACGGCGCTGCTGCGCACGGTGCCCAACATCCAGCTGCACCTGGTGCTGGCGGCGTCGACGGGCGGGCGCGAGCTGGGCGCCGCCGTTCGCCGCTATCGCGCCTCGGCGCCCGAGCGGATCATCTTCTCGAAGCTGGACGAGGCCGACGGCCCCGGCGGCATCTTCTCGGCGGTGCGCGCGCTGCCGCGCCCGGTGTCGTGCATCGCCGACGGCCAGCGCGTCCCGGAGGACATTCACCCCGCGGAGACCGCCGACCTGGTGGCGCGCGTTCTCGGCGACTGAAAGGCAACCGATCTTGAAGACCAAGACGACGACGACGATGACGACAAGGAGCACCGACCGTGGATCAGGCAGATAGCCTTCGGCAGCTGGCGGCCCAGGGCCGCATGGGGCGATCGCCGCTGAAGGTCTTCGCGCTGACCAGCGGCAAGGGGGGCGTGGGCAAGACCAACGTGTGCGCGAACCTGGCCGTGCTGGCCGCCAAGGCGGGCAAGCGCGTGCTGGTCATCGACGCCGATCTGGGCCTGGCCAACATCGAGATCATCTTCGGGCTCAAGCCTCGCTATCACCTGGGCGATCTGCTGGAGAACCAGCGCACCATCGAGGAGGTGCTGGTGAAGGGGCCGTACGGCGTGAGCCTGCTGCCGGCCGGGTCGGGCATCCAGTCGCTGACCCACCTCACGGACCAGCAGAAGATGCAGTTCGTCGCCGCGCTGGATCCGCTCGAGGACATGTTCGACGTCGTCTTCATCGACTCGGGCGCGGGCATCGGCGAGAACGTGCTGTTCTTCGTGGGCGCCGCGCAGGAGGCAATCCTGGTCGTGT
>DATKEU010000190.1:0-11324 GCA_035544495.1 Polyangia bacterium
CACGGGCGCCAGCGTCTCAGCCTCCGCGCGCCCGCAGCAGCACCTCCCATTGATCGAATGACGTACAAGAAGGGTGAACCGACGACAAACCGGAGGCCGCCATGCCGTACCTGATCGCCGAGTATCGTTTCGACCCGCCGCTGACGGACGACCAGCTGAACCGCGACAGCGCGGCCCTGCAACCGTGCTTGGAGACGCACGGCGTGCGCCGGCTGCGCACCTACCTGGCGGCGGATCGAACGCGCGGGTTCTGCGAGTTCGAAGCCGACGACGCCGAGAGCGTTCGCCTGGCCTTTCGCTCGGCGAAGGTCGGTTTCAAACGGGTTTACGAGGCCGTCCTGTACGGCCCGCCGTGAGCGGCGCGCGCGCGCGCCCGCGACGCACTGGCGCGGCGCCGCGCCGGCCGCCCCCGCCTTGAATTTGGTGGACGTTTCTCGCAGGATGACGGCGCGATGACGACCGAGATCGGGGAGACAGAGACGGCCGCAGGGCCGGCTTCCCCCTCTTCGCCCCAGACGCCGTCCAGACGCACGCCGCTGGCGGAGGCGCACCAGCGCCTGGGCGCCCGCATGATCGACTTCGGCGGCTGGTGGATGCCGGTCAATTACCCGACCGGGATCATCGACGAGCATCGCGCCACGCGCGGCGCGGTCGGCCTGTTCGACGTCAGCCACATGGGCGAGGTGCACTTCAAGGGACCGCGCGCCGCCGAGGCCGTGCAGCGCCTGGTCACGGGCGACGTCGGCAAGCTTCCGCCCGGGCGGGCGCTTTACACCATGGCCTGCTGGCCCTCGGGCGGCATCGTCGACGATCTGATCGTCTACCGGCTGGCGGCGGAGCATCTCCTGATCGTCGTCAACGCCGCCAACATCGCCAAGGACGTGCGCTGGTTCCGCGAGAACGTCGGCAGCTGGTGCGACATCGCCGACGCCTCCGACGAAACCGGGTTGCTGGCCTTTCAGGGCCCGCGCGCCGAGGAGGCGCTGCAGACGCTGACCGCGGCGCCCCTCGCCGGCATGCGGTCGTTCGACTTTCTCCCCGCCGCCGACGTGGCGGGCGTACGCGTATCGATCGCCCGCACCGGGTACACGGCGGAGGACGGCTTCGAGCTGTTCTGCGCGGCGGGCGACCTGACGCGCCTGTGGGAGCGCTTGCTGGAGGCGGCGGCCGCCGTGGGCGGCAAGCCGGTGGGCCTGGGCGCGCGCGATACCCTGCGCCTGGAAGGGCGCCTGTCGCTGTACGGCAACGATCTGACCGACGCGACGACGCCGCTCGAGGCGGGGCTCGCCTGGGCGGTGAAGCTGGACGGCCCGTCGTTCATCGGGCGCGAGGCGCTGCTGGCGCAGCGGCAGGCCGGCGTCACGCGCAAGCTGGCCGGGTTCGTCATGCGCGGGCGCGGCGTGGCCCGCCACGGCTACGGGATCTTCAGCGTCGCCGAGGCGCCGCAGCCGATCGGCGAGGTGACGTCGGGCGGCCCGGGGCCGACGGTGGGAAAGAACATCGGGCTCGGCTATGTGCCGCCGGCGCTGGCCGAGCCGGGCGCGATGCTGGTCGTCGATTGTCGCGGCAAGATGGTGGAGGCCGACGTCGTCAAGGGGCCCTTCTACAAACGAGCACCGGTCAACCGAGGAAAATCATGAGCACGCTTTATCCGGACGATCTGCTGTACACCAAGGACCACGAGTGGGCGCGCATCGAGGACGGCGCAGGCGGCAAGGTGGCCACCATCGGCATCACCCGCTTCGCCGTCGAGCAGCTGGGCGACGTCACGCAGATCGAGCTGCCCAAGGAGGGCGAGGCGGTCAAGCAGACGGAGATCTTCGGCTCGGTCGAATCGGTGAAGGCCGTTTCGGATCTCTTTGCGCCGCTGTCGGGCAAGGTCGTCAAGGTGAACTCGCCGCTCGGTGATTCGCCCGAGTACGTCAACGAGGATCCCTACGACGAGGGGTGGATGATCCAGATCGCCGTCAGCAACGCCGCGGAGCTGGACGGGTTGATGGATGCCGACGCTTATCAGGCCTTCTTGAAGGAGCAGGGGGAATAGCGCGCTTCATGCCGGTCGATCTTCGCCATCCGGATCGCTTCGCCAGCCGCCACATCGGACCCGACGCCGCCGAGACCGCCGAGATGCTGCGCGCCCTGGGGCTGGAATCCCTGGACGCGCTGGTGGCGGAGACCGTGCCAGCGTCGATCCGCGCCCGGCGCCCGCTGGATCTGCCGCCCGCCGAGAGCGAGTTCGACCTTCTGCAGGAGGCGGCGCGCCTGGGGGCGCGGAACCAGGTGGCCCGGTCGTTCATCGGGCTCGGCTATTCGGACTGCGTAACGCCGCCCGTCATCCTGCGCAACATCGTCGAGAACCCGGGCTGGTACACGCAGTACACGCCGTATCAGGCGGAGATCTCGCAGGGGCGCCTGGAGGCGCTGCTGAACTTCCAGACCATGATCGCCGACCTGACGGCGCTGCCGATGGCGAACGCGTCGCTGCTGGACGAGGCGACGGCGGCCGCCGAGGCGATGCACATGATCCACGCGGTGGCCCCCAGCGCCGACGAGCCCGGGCGCGTCTTCCTGATCTCCAGCGACTGCCACCCGCAGACGATCGCGGTGGTGCGCACGCGCGCCGAGCCGCTGGGGATCCCGGTGGTGGTGGCGGACATCGCCGGGTTCGACTTCGAGGCGCCCGACGGCCCGCGCCCGTTCGGCGTGCTGCTGCAGTATCCCGCCAGCGACGGCGCGGTCGTCGACCTGCGCGCGGTCTGCCAGCGCGCGCACGCCGCCGGCGCGCTGGTGGCGATGGCCGCCGACCTGCTGGCGCTGACCGTGCTGGCGCCGCCCGGCGAGCTGGGCGCCGACGTGGCGGTGGGCAGCGCGCAGCGCTTCGGCGTGCCGCTCGGTTACGGCGGCCCGCACGCCGCGTTCTTCGCGACCAAGGCCGAGTGGGTGCGCAAGATGCCGGGGCGGATCATCGGCGTCTCGCAGGACGCGCACGGCGCGCCCGCGCTGCGCATGGCCCTGCAGACGCGCGAGCAGCACATCCGGCGCGAGAAGGCGACCAGCAACATCTGCACGGCGCAGGTGCTGCTGGCGGTGGTGGCCAGCATGTACGCCGTCTATCACGGGCCGCACGGCCTGCGCGCCATCGCCGAGCGTGTGGCGGCGCTGGCGGCGATCCTGGCGCGCGGGCTTGCGCGCCTGGGCGTGACGGTCAAGCACAAGCAGTTCTTCGACACCCTGCGCGTCGAGGGGACGCCGGCCGAGATCACCGCCTGGCACGCCGGCGCCGAGGCGCATCGCATGAACCTCCGGCGCCTCGGCGATCGGGCGCTCGGCATCTCGCTGGACGAGACCACCGGGCCCGACGACGTGCGCGACCTCTGGGCCGCCTTCGCCGGCAAGCGCGACGTCGGATTCTCCGTCGAGGAGCTGGCGCGCGAGCTGGAAACGCCGGGGGCGTGGCCGCGCGCGCTGGGCCGAACGAGCGGGTACCTCGCCCACCCGGTGTTCAACACGCACCACTCGGAGACCGAGATGCTGCGCTACATGCGCGGCCTGGAGGCGCGGGACCTGTCGCTGACGCACTCGATGATCCCGCTCGGGTCGTGCACGATGAAGCTGAACGCCACCGCCGAGATGCTGCCTCTCACGCGGCCGGAGTGGAACCGCCTGCACCCGTTCGCGCCGGCGGCGCAGGCGGCCGGCTATCAGGTCGTGTTCCAGCAGCTGGAGGCGATGCTGGCGGAGGTGACGGGATTTCCGGGCGTCTCGCTGCAGCCGAACGCCGGGTCGCAGGGCGAGTACGCGGGCCTGCTGGTGATTCGCAAGTACCACGCAAGCCGCGGCGAGGGACACCGCGACGTCTGCCTGATCCCGCAGTCCGCCCATGGCACCAACCCGGCGTCGGCGGCCATGGCCGGGTACAAGGTCGTCGTGGTCGCCACCGACGATCACGGCAACGTCGACACCCGCGATCTCGAAGCCAAGGCGCGCGAACACCGCGACCGGCTGGCGGCGCTGATGGTGACGTACCCGTCCACGCACGGCGTGTTCGAGGAGGAGATCCAGAAGCTGTGCGCGATCGTGCACGAGCACGGCGGCCAGGTGTACATGGATGGCGCCAACATGAACGCCCAGGTCGGCCTGTGCCGGCCGGCAGACATCGGCGCCGACGTCTGCCACCTGAACCTGCACAAGACATTCTGCATTCCGCACGGCGGCGGCGGCCCCGGCATGGGCCCCATCGCGGCGGCCAAGCACCTGGCGCCCTTCCTGCCGACGCACCCGCTGGTGGCGACGGGCGGCGCGCAGGGGATCGGCCCCATCTCGGCGGCGCCGTGGGGCAGCGCCAGCATCCTGCTCATCTCGTGGGCCTACGCACGCATGATGGGCGCCGCCGGGCTGACCGAGGCGACGAAGATCGCCATCCTGAACGCCAACTACGTCGCACGCCGGTTGGAGTCGTCGTTCCCCGTCTTCTACCGCGGCAAGAGCGGGCGCGTCGCTCACGAGTGCATCCTGGACATGCGCCAGTTCAAGAAGTCGGCCGGCATCGAGGTGGAGGACATCGCCAAGCGCCTGATGGACTATGGCTTCCACGCGCCGACCATGTCGTTCCCGATTCCGGGCACGCTGATGATCGAGCCGACGGAGAGCGAATCGAAGGCCGAGCTAGACCGGTTCTGTCAGGCGATGATCAGCATCCGCGCCGAGATCAAGGAGATCGAGGACGGCGCCGCGCCGCGCGACAACAACCTGCTCAAGAACGCGCCGCACACCGCCGCGGCGCTGCTGGCCGCCGAATGGAAGGCCCCCTACCCGCGCGAGCGCGCCGCCTATCCGCTGCCGTCGCTCCGCACGCACAAGTTCTGGCCGTCGGTCGGACGCCTGAACAACGTCCTCGGCGATCGCCAGCTGTTCTGCACCTGCCAATAGCGTCGAGAGACGACAGAGCACTTTGCGGTAAACTCGCTCGCTAAGCGATGGCGAAGTGGGTTCTTCTCGCCGGGTGCCTGGCCGCTGGATGCACCGCGGGCATGACCGCTGGTCCCGGGTCAGGCGGCGGGGGCGCGAGTGCCAGTGGCGGCAGCGGTCCGCCGAACATGATTGGCAGCGGCGGCGCTGGCATCGAGATGCCGACCCCACCCGGCGGCCTCGGCCCGTGGACGGGGCACGACAACGTTCCGATGTCGTCAAGACCGCCGGGCGGCCTGTCGCCGGATCGCGTTCCTCAGCTCGTCGCCCTGACCTTCGACGATCTCGCCTACTCCGGGATCGAAGGGAGCACCGGCATGGGCGCCATCGTCGACGGCGGCGTGCGCTGGGCCGCGACCGATCTCATCAGCGGCCTCGCCAACCCGGCCGGCAGCGGGCAGGCGGCGACGTACGACGGCACGCCGGTGCGCGTGTCGCTGTTCGGCAGCTCGATCTACGTCGGCATCTGGGAGTCGGAGAGCCCGACCTTCGTCAAGCGCGCCTGGCACGACGGCTGGGCGGCCGGCAACGAGATGAACAACCACACGCACAACCATCCGCACGGGATGATGTTCACCGTCGATCAGTGGAACAGCGAGATCACCACCTGCCTCGACTGGCTGACCAAACCATTTAACGCCGACGAGGTGAACTTCGATCCCAAGCCGCAGAACGGCGTCGGCATCCCGCCGGATCAGATCCACGGCTTCCGCACGCCCTATCTCGAATGGAACGACGCCGTGCTGTCTGCCGTTGCCGCCAACGGCTTCTGGTACGACACCAGCATCGAGAACGGCTGGGAGGGCGACGGAACGAATTTCCCCTGGCCCTACACGCTGGACAGCGGCAGCCCGGGGATCGTCGACCGTCCGATCACGCCGCATGCCGGCCTGTGGGAGCTGCCGGTCACGCCGTTCATCATGCCGGAGGAGCTCCGCGCGCGCGCCGGCAGCGCCTGCACCGATCCCGCCGCCGGGCGCGTGACCGGTTTCGACTACAACCTGTGGGTCAGCTGCGCGACGAACGCCGACGACTTCGTGGCCACGCTGAAGCACACGCTCGACCTGCGCCTGCAAGGAAACCGCGCGCCGTTCGTCATCGGCGCGCACCCCGACTATTACAGCAGCAAGTACGACGCGCCCCCGAAGGCCACGGCCCCCGAGCGCCGCGCGGCGATGGCCGCGTTCGTCGCTTACGCCCTCGGCAAACCCGACGTGCGCCTGGTGACGGCGCGGCAGATCCTCGACTGGGTGCGAAACCCGGTCCCGCTGCGCTGACGACCGGACGCGCGCGGCGCCGCTTACTTGAACGAAAGGTTGCGGGAGAGCGACACCGCGCCGCCCGTCGGCGCGGTGAACGTCCAGCTGGCCATGCGCCGCTTCACGCAGCTCATGACGTCGGGATCGACGGGACTCGTCGCCACCACTTGCTGGCCGCCGACCCGGCCCGACGGCAGGATCACCCAGCGCAGCTCCAGCGTCTCGGCGCGAACCTGGTCGGTGGTGATGCGCTTGCGGCGCGCGATCTCCAGCCGGCAGACGAGCGCGCCCGTCATGCGCGCGTCGATCTCGGGCTCCAGCACGGCCGGAGCGATGTGTCCCGTCGAGGCAGCCGCGCCGCCGCCCACGTCGGCGTCATCGTCACCCATCGGCATCGGCGTGACCGCCATCTCCGCTGGGTCCGGCGTGACGACACGACCGTCGTCGATGGGAAAGCCCTGCGTATTGACGCTCGTCGAGCCGACTCGCCCGGTCTCGCGCAGCGACGCCGGCTCCCGCGGCGAATCGCGATCACCTCCCGGGCTGGCCGCCCGATCGCGATCCGCCGGAGGCGCGTTCTGCGGTTCGCGTTCCTGCCCGCCGGCTGTCGGCGCGACGATCAGGCCCAGCCCCATCCAGATCCCCACCCCAATTCCAACCCATCGACGCATGATGCACCTTCAATGATCCCTAATTGCAAGGTGGCCATCCGATCGGGTCGGGTCAAGCCAGGGGCCGGACGCCCCTCCGCGCTCGCTCAATCGTTGTAGCGAAACCAGCGCATCCTCGTGGTGCCGTTCAGATCCAGCAGGAAACCCAGACCGAAATTGATCAGCCCCGACCGTTCGATCAGCTGCCGCGGCGGGTTCGGGAACGGCTGCGCCTGACGGAACGCCTCGATCGCCTCGTCATCAAGGAACTCGAGGCCGCTCGGCTGTTCCAGCGAGACGTTGGCCAGCGTGCCGTCGGGGCGGATCTGCACCCGCACCAGCGTATAGCGATTCTGGTGGCCGTAGACGGCGCCGGTGGGATCGCGGCGCCGGTAAACCTCCTCCGGGTGCCAGTGCTCGGCGACCTGCTTTTTCACGCGGTTGAAGAACGAAGCAAAACGCCACTTCTTCGAGTTGAGCGCCGTCTCGTCTCCCTCGTCGATGTCCTTGAGCGCGTCCTGCGTGCCGCCACCGATGGCGCGCGCCAGCTGCTCCTCCGTCGGCATCAGCGACGGCGTCGTCCCCGACGACGACGGGCCGCCTCCCGACGGCCGGCGCGGGGGCGCCTCGCCGCCCAGCTGCGGCAGGTTGCCCTCGGTGGCGGGCGCCCCCGGATCGGGCGCGGCTCCGTAGCGGCTGCCGGACAGCTGCGGTTTCACCTCGGGCCCGTTCGAGCCGGGCCCGCGCAGCGCCCGCCCCAGCGTCGGTTCGCGCATGGCCAGCCGCCCGTCGGTCCTTGGTTCGGACGCGGCCTGGGGCGCGCGCGGCCGCGGCGCGCCGGTGGCGTCGCCCTGCTGTGACTTCTCGTCGAATTTGCCGTACTTCTTCGTCTCTTTCGCCACCGTGCTGTCGTGTTCGGAGGCGAAGCGCGCCTCGTCGGGGCGCTGCTCGCGGCGCGGGATCGGGATGTCGACCACCTGGCCCGGGGCCTTCACCGACTCGATCTCTTTCTTCACCTCCTCGGCCTTGCGCTGCTCTTCCTGGCGTTCGAGATCGGCGATGATCTGGCGGGCCGCCTCGTCGTCGACCATGCCGATGTCGATGGCCGGCCCCTCGCCGCGCTCGGCCAGCTGCTTTTGCAGATCGGCGTCGCGCGGGGCCAGGGCATAAACACAGAGGCCGACGATCAGGACCAGCTCGGCGTGCACCAACGCCGCGACAAAGATCCAGAAGCCGATCCGCCTCGGCGGTCGGCGCTTGTTCGGGAGTTGAGGATTGGTGCTGGCCAAGGTCGCTCCTCAGACCTGAACTGAACCTAAGGCGCGGCGTTCGCGCCTTGCACTTATTCTACGGCACGCTTCATGTCGGGCGAGCCGAAACTCTGGCCCGACATGTCACCGCACCAGTGGGTTTTCGAAGGACACCCGGAACGACACCGGAAGGGGACGAGCGTTCGCCGCATCGGGCATGGGCGGGAATGGTGCCGCGCGCAAGACGGCGCGGGCCGCCTCACTGTCGAACTCGTCGAAGCCGGACGACTTCACCACACGCACGCCGCCGCTGAGCTTGCCGTCGGCGCGCAGCACGAAGTAGACGATCGTCTCCCCCTGCTCCAGGCGGAGGGCCAGCGATTTCGGGAAGATGCGCTGGCGGTTCACGCGCCAGGCGATCTCCTGAATATAGCGATCGTACCGTCGATCCTGGGTTCGCTCGCTGACCTCGGAACCCGGTAGCTGCGGGTCCGGTGCGCCCCTGAGGGTTGGCGCGGCGCCGTCGCTGGGGCGCGCCACCGCACCGGGCGCGACGCCCGGTCCCTGGCCCGTCGGCGCGTCGGCGGTCGCCAGCGACGCAGGGTGAGAAAAATCGGTGATGCCCGGCTGGCGCTCCGCCGAGGCCAGGCGCGACCCGTGATCGTCGGTGACGGGGCCGCGGATGTCGTTGTCGAAGCTGCGCGCGCCCCGCTCGGCGTCCAGCGGGCCCTGTCCACGCTCGGCCGCCGGCGTCTCGGCGACCAGCGGCACCTCCGGCGGCGCCGCCACGCCGGCGCGCGCGCTGTCGCTGCCCGCGGCGCGCGCGCCGTCGGTGATTGGCTCGGGCGACGCGTACGCGTCGGCGGCGGGAAGGCGCGCGGGCGTGCGCGTGCGGGCGGCGTCGCCGAGACCGGTGGTCGGCTCGCGCCGGACCGCCTGGGGCGACGACGCGCGCGCCGATGATCTCTCGCGCGCCGGCTGAAACGTGTCCGCGCCGTCGGTGAGCCTTGCCGACAGCGACGATTGATCGCGGCGGTAAGCGGGCGCGGGTTGATGACCTCCCGCCAGGCCGCGATCGGCCGCCGCCGCGCGCGGGAGCTCTTCCACCCCGCGCGGCGCGACCGTCTGGCGCACGTCGTGGTCGCGATCGCCCGGGCGCGCGTCCCCAAGACGCGGCGGCGGTTCCGAGATGGGCGGCGCGGGAATCAGATCCGCGCTCTCGGGCGGCGCGATCGCGACGTCGATCAGGACCGGCTCCGCGGCCAGCTCGACGGGTGGCGACAGGAATATGCCGTCGGGGCCGCCGCTCGCGCTCGACGGCCGCTGCGCCACCAGGACCAGCAGGAACAAGAAGTGCCCCGCTGCCGAACCCAGCGCGGCGCCGGCCCAGCGGAACGAGCCGCCCCGCCGAGGCCGAGACGGACGTGGTCCCGGTGGTCCCGGCCGCCGGTTGGGGCTAGCATGCTGGGCTTCCATGGAACGTGAACGCATTCTGCTACGAGACGTCGGTCGCGCGGTGGGAGAGCATCATCTGATCGAAGACGGTGATCGGATCCTCGTGGCGATGTCTGGAGGCAAGGATAGCTATGGGTTGATGGTCCTGCTGCGCGCGCTGCAGCAACGCGCGCCGGTTCGCTTCGAACTGCTCGCGGTGCACCTGGATCAGGGCCACCCCGGTTACGACGGATCGCCTTTGCTGCGCTGGCTGGAGCAAGAACAGGTTCCCCACCACGTCCTACATGAAGACACTTACTCGATCGTCACCGACAAGGTCCCCGAAGGCAAGACGTACTGTTCGCTCTGTTCGCGGTTGCGCCGCGGCATCCTGTACCGCGCCGCCAGCGAGCTTGGCTGCAACAAGATCGCGCTCGGGCACCACCGCGACGACGCGCTGGAGACGCTGCTGTTGAATCTTTTCTTCGGCGGCAAGCTGGCGTCGATGCCCGCGCGCCTGCGCAGCGACGACGGCCGGCACATCGTCATTCGCCCGCTCATCTACTGCGCCGAGAGCCAGCTCGCCGCCTTCGCCGCCGAGCGCCGGTTTCCGATCTTGCCTTGTAATCTGTGCGGCTCGCAGTCGGAGGCGCAGCGAAAGCAGATGAAAGGCTTGCTGGCCGAGCTGGAAGCCAAGCACCCGACGCTGCGGCAGACGATGCTGGGCGCGCTGGGCAACGTCAACCCGTCGCACTTGCTCGATCGGCGCTGGCACGAAGCGGCCGCCGGCCGCGCCAGCCCGCCCAGCGAAGGCGATCGCCTGATCGGCCTGGTCGCGCCGGCGACGCGGGTCGATTAAACCCCCGTCCGTCCATCGCGCGCCCGCGCGGAAGTTTTTCGGCGAGTCCGCGTTCATCCGGATGGGGGTTCCGCGCCACCCAGCGTGGCCCGAACAACGTGGAACGGCCGACTCCAACCGACACGATAGAGACAACGTTCGCGCTGGCGCGCCACGCGCTGGCGCGCCGGCCGGGGCTGGTGCTCGTGTCCTCCGCCGACGGGCCCGTCTTGCGGTGCTTTCCCGTTCTCGCCGGGGCCAGCCTGACGATCGGCCGTGGCGACATCCCCGACGAACGGCTGTCGCGCGTGCACGCGCAGATCCGGTTCGTCGACGGGCGCTGGCGGGTGCGCGACCTCGGCAGCCGCAACGGCACGTTCGCGGACGGGCGACGAATCGAGGGCGAGCTGGACGGTGACGTCAGCCGCGTCCTGCGAATGGCCGATTCGCTGTTCGTGCCCTGCGCCGACGTCACACCCTTCGAGGACGCCGCTCATGGACGCGCCAGCCTCGACGACGGAACCATCGTGGCGGGGCCCGCGCTTCAGCGCGCCCTGGCGGACGTCGCGCGGGCAGCGGACAGCGGCGACGGCATCCTCATCACCGGCGAGAGCGGCGCCGGCAAGGAGCTGGCGGCGCGCGCGTTCCACGCCGCGGGCCCCTGCCGGGACGGACCGTTCATCGGCGTGAACGGCGCCACCATCGCGCCGGGCCTCGCCGAGCGCCTGCTGTTCGGCGCGCGCCGGGGCGCGTACTCGGGGGCGCACGCGGACGCGCCCGGTTACATCCAGGCGGCCAGCGGCGGCGTGCTGTTCCTCGACGAGGTCGGCGAGCTGGACACGCTGGTGCAGGCCAAGCTGCTGCGCGTGCTGGAGACGCACGAGGTGCTGCCCCTCGGCGCCGTCCGCCCGCTCCCGGTGCGGCT
>DATKEU010000191.1:0-3993 GCA_035544495.1 Polyangia bacterium
CGCCGGCGCCCCACCCACCCCGCCCGATGCCAGTTCTTCCAGGCTCCGCCACGGCGTCGACGCATCCCCCCGCGCGCAGCGCCGCCGCCAGGCGCGTGGCGCTATTCCGTCGGGGATCCTGTCGCGCAGCCGTCCTAGCCGACCATCCGGTGCGGCGCCGTCAACCAGGGGCTGAAGGCGCAAACCGTCGGCACGCGCCTCGGCCTCGAGGGTCGGATCGCCGAGCACCTGCACCGGGTGACCTCGCGCGCTCAGCTTGCGCGCGATGCCCAGTTTCGGTGGCACGTTCCGCCACCGTCGCGGAGCACCACAGAAAGCACTTCAAAGTGGCGAGCGTCCAGGCGGCCAACGACCGCCGGCCCGCCAGCCACTGTCAGCTCTTCGACTCTCTCTTTCGCAACAACAACAGATGCTCGCGCCGCGGCCGCCCGGCGAAGAGCGCCTGCAACCGGTTGTCGATCACCGGGCGGACCTGCGACGCGCGCGCCAGCGGCTCCAGCCCCATCGGCGCGGCGGCGCTGGCCACCGCGTCGGGCGCGTCTTCGGGCTCGTCGCCGACCACGCCGTCGCCCACCACCAACAGCGCGTGCCCACCCGGCGCCAGCACGCGCGCCACTTCCCCGATCCACCGCCGCTGGCCCGCGCGCCACGCCTCCGGCTCCGCGCCCAGCCGCGTCGCGCGCGCGCCCAGCTGGCGCTGGCGAAACCCCTTGCGCGGCAGATCCAGCCAGGTGAAGCGCACGTCGTGCTGGGCGGCGTAGTCGTACGTTCCGGCGTAGGGCGGCGACGACACCACCAGCCGCACCGCCGCGTCGCCGACGCCGCGCAGCTCGCGCGCGTCGCCCAAGCGCGCCTCCGCCGACGGCGTGCCGGCCGGCATCCGCCGCTCCAGCGCCGCCAGGCCCGCCGCCAGCTCGGACGCGCGATCGGCGAAAAGACGCGACGGCACGCCGCGCGCGATCCGCTTCGTCTCCCCGTCGCGGGGCGCCTCGGGCCCCGCCTTCATGAACTTCACCAGGATCGACGAAAACACCATCCGCAGCGCGCGCCCGATGTCGTCGTCCTCCGGCGTCTCCATCACCAGCGCCCGCAGCCCCAGCAGCTCCAGCAGCACGTGCGGGTGAAATCGCCCGAGCTCGCTGCTCGACCACGTCGGGATCTCGGGCCGCACGCGCTTGCGCGCCTTGTCCCCCGACGCCTCGGCGATGCGCGCCGCCTCCTCCTCCAGCCGCTCGCGTCCCGCCGCGCCCAGCGTCGTCGTTCGGACGCGCGCGATCGCCACCCCCAGCGGGCTGGCGTCGATGCCCACCGCCCGCCGCCCGAGGCCCATCGCCTCGACCAGCACGGTGCCGCTGCCGCAGAACGGATCCAGCACCAGCTCCCCCGCCGCGCTGAAAGCCTGGATCGCCCCGCGCGCGATCGACGGGTGCATGCGCCCGGCATAGCTGTGAAAGCCGTGGGTCAGCGCGCGCGCCAGCCCCGGATCCACCGCGAACAGCTTCCCGAGCAGCCGCGCCTCGACCGCCGCGCCCCCGATCTCCACCGGGCCGCCGATGGTCGAGAACGCCCGTCGCTGGCGCGGCGGTCGCGGCGGCGGTCCCGGCTCTCTCGCCGCCGGCGCCCCGCCCCGCTTCACCCGGTCCACTGGCTCGATTCGAAGACGCCTTCCAAGAGCTTGTCGACCTCCGTCGCCATCTGTTTCGCCGTGTCGGTGCCCAGCGCCTGCAGCGCCGACCGGATCTCCTGCAAATTGCGCAGCTGCGAGAACAGCTGGACGTCCGACAGTGGCTCGCCGCCCACCAAAAGCCCGCGAATCACGCCCAGCTCGCGCAGGATGCCGTCCAGATCCGCCGCCGTCGCGCCGCTGCGCCGCTCCTCCGGGTGCTCGCGGTGGTGCTTGTCCAGCACCGGCCCCACGATGTCGGCCAGGATTGGCGCCTGGTCGACGCTGTTCCAGAGGTGCCGCAGGACGAAGAAGTCGCCGTCGTTGACCGTGGCCCGCCCGTCGAGGATCGCGCTGGCGGCGAACAGCTTCAGCAGCTTGACCACGCGCCGATCGCTGACTGTCACGCCCTCCGACCGGATCTGGAAGATGAAGCCTTTATAGCGGGCCATCCACTCTTCGGGAAACTGCAGGAACTGCCCCAGCCGCGCCTGCAGTTTTCGAATGTCCGTCAGCGCGACGATCGGCTTTCTCGTCTCGTCGGCGCCGGTCATCTCGGCGATCTCGCCGCGGACGCCCCGATCGATCAACCCGTGAAAGTGAAAGCTGTCGAGATTGTCCGACAGCGCGCGCACCAGAAAGCGATCGAACACCGCGCCCAGCGCGTCGTCGTTGGGCACTTCGTTGGTGGCGCCGAACAATGAACACAACGGCACTTTCAGGCTGACACTGCCGGTGAAGAACCGCCGCTCGTTCAAGATGGACAGCAGCGCGTTCAAGATCGCCGAGTTCGACTTGAAGATCTCGTCCAGAAAGACGATGTCCGCCTCCGGCAGCATCGCCTCCACGCGGCGCACGTACGTCCCCTCGCGGAAGGCCTTGATGTCGACGGGGCCGAAGATTTCGTTCGGCTCGGAGAACCGCGTCAGCAGGTATTCGAAGTACCGGGCGTCGATCAGGCGCGCCAGGTGCCGCACCAGCGCCGACTTGGCCGTGCCCGGCGGCCCCACCAGCAGCATGTGCTCGCCCGCCACCAACGTGACCAGCAGCAGGCGCACCAGCTCGGATTTGTCCAGATATCGCTGGTCCAGCTCGCGCCCCACCTCGCGCAGGCGGTGCCCGAGGCGCAGCGCCTCCGTATCCAGCGCGGGCTGGCCGCCTCCTGGCGCGGTCTCGCTGACGGACATGGTTGTCCACTATATAACGATCTGAACGGGAACCCGGGGAGGGGGTTTGTCGGTGTATTGACCGACGGTCACGGCAGAGCGTGCGTCAGCGCAACGACTGCGCCGCCAGCCCGGCGATGGCCACCGCGGTGTCGAAACGCGGCGAGCGGCGCGCCCGCACGAGGCTGGCCATCCCCGCCATGCGGTCGATGAAGCGCCGGCCCAGGTCGCTGCCCGCCGCGACGTCGGGCGGCCACACCAGCGCCGACGAGATCCGCTGCGCCGCCACCAGCACCACCGCCAGATCCAGGCCGGCCGTGGCGCCGCCCTCGCCCGCCGCGGCGACCGCGCCCGCCGCGCCCGCCTCCGTCGCCGCGCCCTCGGATCCGAACAACAGATCCAGCCACAGTGCGTGGGCGAGGAACCGGATGGCGAACGCGATGGCCGCGCTGTTCGGCGCCGCCCCGCCGGGCGGGTCGTGCCCCGACACGAAGCGAAACAGCGCGTCCGCCAGCACGTCGCCCGCCCGCAGCACACCCGCCTCGACGACGCGCCCCGCGACCTGCCGCCCCAGCGCCGGAAAGCGCAGCACCGGCAGGATCCGGCTCCAGGCCAGCGGCGGATCCAGCCGGAACAGATCCTCGGTCTCGCCGAGCGGGCTGGCCGCGCACAGGGCCAGGAACGCCGGACGCGCAGCGATCGGCATCCCGATCTCGCGCAGCCAGCCGCGCCGGACGGTGTCGATGCGCACCTTGCGCAGGCTCGGCAGCGCCGTCACCCGCCGCGGCGGCCGCCGCCCCACGAACGATCGCCGCCCCAGCCAGAAATGCACGACCCGATCCGACCGGGCGATCTCCGGCAGGCGCGCCAGCAGCGAATGACGGGCCACGGTCTCTTCAGCGCTCGGCGGCGCCCCCACCGAGGCCAGCTCGCACGCGATGGCGGCCACGCGCGTCTGCCGCCCTTCCGCGCCGCGTCCCTCGATCGCGGGGTGGTTCAAGAGCAAGAGGTTGTGCACCGCCGCGCCCAGCCGCAGCGTCGTCTCGTCCAGCGCCGGGACGCGCGCGGCCGGCAACAGCCGCCGCGCCGCCGCGTGGCGGGCCACCGCCAGCGCCACGCGCCCGTCGGCGGCGCGCCGCTCGGCCGCGCTGGCCGCCAGCACCA
>DATKEU010000192.1:0-6141 GCA_035544495.1 Polyangia bacterium
CACACCGGACCAAGCGCGCTCTTCTCGGCGTCGGCGAACAACTGCGAGCGCTGCGAGCCGTCCGCCTTCATGATCAGAACAGTGTTATGGAGAGCTGCTGCCGTCCGGTCGTTGGAAAGCAGGCGATCTCCCGCCGCTGAGTAGGATGGAAAAACGCCCGTTCGCACCAGGCCGAACTGAGGGTCGCCGCTGTGCCATGTTTGGTGCGGTGGCCAGTCGTGATCCACGTCGCGATGAAAGACCATCCGGCGACCATCGGCCGACCAGCTCGGGCTTTTGAATTCTCCGAGCGCTCCGGCCGAGCCGTTGTGTCCGTCTGTAAATTCAATCCGACCGTCAGGCCCACCGCTCACGTAGGCCATGCGGTCTTCAGCCAACCAGCGCGGAGACCACTTCTCGCCGGGGCCCGAAGTCAGAACCCGAAGCTCGCTGGTCGCGAGCTCGATGGTGGCAATCTGAGTCGTGCCCCGCAATCTCCGAGGGGCGCCGATCTTCAGGACGTCCTCTATCTCGGCTTGATAAAGTATCAGTCGTTTGCCATCGGGCGACCAGGTCGGACTGCCCGCAAACTTGCTGGCCTCTGTCAAGCGCCGCAAACCCGAGCCATCCGGGTGGATCAAATAGATCTCCGTCGAGTGAAGAGTCGAAAAGGTCAACTTTGGCTTTTTGGAGTCTCTGTCGGAAGAGAAGGCGATCCACTTTCCGTCGGGAGACCACGACGGGCGAAAATCGCCGGCAAGATTATTGGTGATATTGCGCAGTCTATTTGTCGCCAGCTCCAGGATCCAGATATCAGCCTGCCCACTGCGGTCAGATACGAAGGCCAAGGAGGTGCCGTCGGGTGAAAGCGCGGCCTGATCGTCAAACGCCGCATCCCTTACCAGTCTCTTCAGCCCTGAACCGTCGGGGTGGACGCGATAGATATCTGCCGACCCATCTCGCTCTGACGTGAAGACAATCCACTTGCCATCGCGAGAGAACGAGGCGTTGTAGTCAAGCCCAGGATGCGCCAGCAACGGCTTTGGATTGTCACCGTTCTGATCGGCGATGAAGATGTCGGTATTCAATGGGCCAAAACTGGCAAATGCCACTGTGTACTCGGCATCGTGTCTGCCCTTGCCAAAGACGCCCGAGCTCAATGTGCAGCAGACGAATAGAACAGGAAGACCCACGACTCGGTCGCGCCACCGGCGGACGGATGGTCCTCTGCCGCGGACACTCTTGGCGACGACATTGACGACATTGTCGTCCGCACTTTTTACGCATTCCACGGTTGATCTCATTGGCGGGAAGAGAACGGGTCGCCCGAGAACTATTCCCATGCTTCCGGGGGGTCGCCGAGCACCCCGATCCGCGTCTCGTCGTCGATCCCTTCGGACACATCAACGCTTCCACCTAGAACATCTGGAAGATGCTGGAGCGGTCGTCGGTCGGAGAAGGGCGAGGGCGAGGGCCGGCGCTGGGGGCGGCGGGGTGCCAGGCGCGGGTGGCGAGGAGAGGGCCGAGGCGGCCGGGATCGCGGGACAGGGCGCACCAGTGGGAGGCGGACTTGCTGGGGCGGTCGCCCTGGCTCTCCTCCTTGCCGTCGAACTGGCAGGCGGTCATCAGGCCGGCATCGCGGGCGAGGGCGGCGATCACGGGTTCGAGGCGCAGGTAGCGGTTCGAGATGTGGACGGCGAGGACGCCGTCGGGGGTCAGCTTCCGCACGTACAGGGCGACGGCTTCGCGGACCAGCAGATGAGTGGGAATGGCGTCCGAGCTGAAGGCGTCCAGGATCAGCAGATCAAAGCCGCCGTCGCGCGCGTCCTGCAGGCGAAGGCGGGCGTCGCCCAGCTCGACGCGCAGGCCCCGGTTGTCGGGAAAAGCGTCGGCCAGGTAAGTGAAGTAGCGCCGATCGCCGGCGATGCGCACGACGGCGGGATCAATCTCGTAGAACGTCCACGCCTGTCCGGGCTTCGCGTAAGCGGCCACCTCCCCTGCGCCCAGACCCACCACTGCCACCGATCGCAGCTCGGCGCCGGCGCCGGCGGCGTCAAAGACACGCTCGAAGATCTGTCCCAGCGGGCCGCGGCGCGCGTAGTAAGTGCTGGGCTGGTTGCGCTCCGCCGCGGCGGTTGCCTGGCCGCCGTGCACCGTCGTCCCGTGCATGAGGCGGCGATACCGTCCGTCGGGCGTGTCGATCACCCGCAGCAGCCCGAAGAACGTTCGCTCGCTGTGGATGATCCGGGGAAAAGGCGACAGCAGCGAGACCCGCGCGACGACCAGCAGCAGCGCCAGACCCAGGGCGAACCGCACGGGGCTATGGAGAAACCGGTAGTGCACCACGATCGGCACGCCCAGCTGCAAGCCGATGGTGATCGGGCCCGGAAGCACCGCCAGCGCGCGCAGCACCAGCGCCATCAGCAGGCTGAGGGCGCCAATGAACATGGCCCAGCGGAGATCTCCGGCTTGCAGTCGTCCCCCGTCGGGTTGCCCGACCGTCGCTGGTCGTAACAACGCGATCAGCAGCAGCTCCAGCGGGTACTCGAGCACGCTGGTGAAAACCACGGGCGGAACAAAGGTCGCCAGCGCGCCGCCCAGCGCGCCCCCCGCGGCGACGGCCAGATAAAAGCCGGTCAAATGAGCCGGGGCAGGTCGTTCGTCGGCGAGCGATCCGTGGCAAACCATGCCCGCCAGAAAGAGCGTGACCAGGTTCAGGACCAGGGCCAGCCAGATGGGAACGGTCGCCTCCGCCGCCGCCACGATGAATGCGCAGATCAGCGGCACCGGCAAGAACCGCGACGCCAGACGCGTGGACAGCCGCCGGCGTCCGGCGAAGGCGAGCATGAACGTCACCAGATAGACCGCCAGCGGCACCACCCACAAAAGGGGAACGCTGGCGACCTCCGTGCTGAGATACGTGGTGACGCCGATCAGAAGCGCGGAGGGCGCGGCGGCCAGGATGATCCACCGGCGCAGCAGTCGCCCGGGAAGGGGCGGCGCCACGGGCACGGCGGGCGAAGCGAGACCGGGCGCGATCCGCGCCGCCAGAATCGCCGCCACGCTGATCATCGCCGCGAAGACGGCGTATCCCCAGCGCCAGGCCTGCCGCTGCGCACTGCCGCCCAGCCACGGTTCGATGATCAGCGGGTACGCGAGCAACGCCAGCAAGCTGCCGGCGTTACTGGTCGCATACAGAAAATACGGGTCGTGCGCCCGCCGGCTGCTGGTGAGCGAAAGCCAGCGCTGCAGCAGAGGCGCGGTGGCGGCCAGCAGAACGAAGGGCACGCCCACGCGGACGGACAACAGCAGGAACAGACGCGGACCGAGGCTGGCATCGGCTGGCCAGCGAACGACATCGAGCGGCGTGACCAGCACCGGCAAGCTGAAGAACGCCAGCACGATCAGCGCCGAATGCAGCCGGGCCTGCCGGCTGACGCCCAGCCACGACAGCGTCCCGTGCGCGTAGGCATACCCGGCCAGCAAGGCCGTCTGGAAGAAAACCAGGCAGGTGTTCCAGACCGCGGGCGTGCCGCCCAGCAGCGGCAGCACCATCTTGCCCACCATCGGCTCCAGGCAAAACAGCAGCGCCGCCGACAGGAAGGACGCGCTCAGCAAGAGTGCGGACATCAGCGTAACCCATGGTACGCGAACAGGGGGCCACCGTCGGATTCCGGCGATCCGACGTCAGCGACGCGGACGATCCGGCAGTGTCACCGCTGCAGCTCGAAGATCAGCACGCTGCGGTCGGTGCTGTGCAGGCGGCGCAGGCGCGAAAAACCGACCCGCTGAGCGGCGGCGCGCAGGGCGGCGTCGGTGTCGCGACGGGCGGTGGCGCCGCGCAGAGCGCGAGCGGGCGCGGGCTCGACCAGCAGGCAGGCACCGTCGGGCGTCAGGGCATTGCGGACGGCGTTCAGCAGCGGCAGCGCGTCCTGCTTCGCGCGCCCGCCCGAGACGACGACCACGTCGATCGACGACCGCTCCAGGCGCAGCGAATCGCTGACCGCGAAGCGCACGCGCTCGTCCAGGCCCGCCGATCGGGCCAGCGCGCGCGCCCGCTCGACCGCGGCGGCGTCGGGGTCGTGTCCGATGATGGCAAGGTCCGGGAACGCCGCCGCCATCGCCAGACAGCCGAGGCCCTGTCCGCACCCGATCTCCAGCACGGAGGCCGCCGTCCGCAGCCGCCCGGCGATGACGTCGGGCAGGGCCGCCCAGACGAGATAGCTGCTGCTGATTCGGCCGAGAGAAGAGGAAGCGACTCTGACGGAGCTCATGTCGGGCCTCGCTGGTTCCGATCGTCGGGCGTGACTCGACAAGGAACATCGTTCCCGCGACCGAACCCTCCCTCAGGGCAGGGGGTCGTAGCTGCAGAAGGTGCCGGTGCGCACCGCGCGCTCGAGGTAGGCGCCCAGCGCCGGCAGCGATTCGCCGATCTTGCGAATCGCGCCCTTGATGCGGCGCTGGACGTTGGTGCGCGCCCGCTCGGCGGCGGCGCCGGCGCGTCGCGCGCGCCCGCCCAGGCCAACGCCGCGGGCCAGCTCGCGCGCCAGCGCCTCGCGCTCGTCGCGCGCGCGGCCGAGGCGCCCGCTGTCCGACCAGGCCTCGGCCTCGGCGATCTCCTCGTTCAGCTCCGCCAGGCGCGCGCGGTACTCGTCGACGGCCTCGCGATCCAGCACCTCGCCCGCGTCGCCTCCGTCGGGCGCGCCGTCGTCGCCACCCCCGCCGCCGCCGCCCGTGCCCATCAGGGCCAGCACGTGGAATTCGCGGCCGGGGTTGCTGACCAGCTCTGCCAGCATCTCGAAGCCGCGCGTGCTCTTGAGGCGACACAGCCCCTCGCCGGCGCTGACCGTCCAGTACTCGCCTTCCCGCGCCAGCGAGAAGACCGGCTCGCGACCCGGCGCCGTCGCCGGCGGAGCGCTGGCCGGCGCGACCGCGGTCGCGGTCTGGCTCCGCAGGCGCTCGCGCCAGCGCCGCGTGTGCAGCAACGTCGCCGACAGTCCGGCCTTCTGCTCCAGGACGAGCGCTCTGTCGAAGTACGAGTCTGCCTCGGCGCCTCGACCAAGAACATGCGCATAAAGAGCCAGCGCGCCGTCAACGGCCCCGATGCACACCATGCCGGTGCGCCCCAGCGTCCCGATGCGGCCGGACAGCGGGCGCAGGCGATCGAAGAGCACCGCCCCGAGCTCCTTGTCGTCCAGCAAGAGCACCGTCTCGGCGAGGCATATGGTGGCGGGAGGGTCGTTGACCAGGAAGTGACTGTCCGGGGGCACCGCCGCCAGGCTCCGGCGGGCGGCCTCCCGATCGCCGGCGCGCGCGTGCAACGCCGTCCGCATCAGCGACCAGACGTCCGCCGGGTTGTGTCCGAACTCTTCGCGCCCGAACTGGGCCGCGCTCTCCCGCTCGGTGCGGATGAGGTCGTCCTCGGCGCGCATCATGTCGTCGGGCGTTTCGGTCACCAGCGCCCGCCCCCAGCTGTGGGACGCGAAGGTGAACATCGCGACCACGTCGGGCGAGCCGCCGGCGCGCGCCAGCGCCTCGTCGCGCAAGCGGGCGGCCTCGTCGAAGCGCCCGGCGCCGAGAGCCAGCATCGCGCGCATCAGGCGCTCGGGCCACAGGTGGCGCGGCTGGCGCAGGTCGTTCGCCAGCCGTTCGTACGCGTCGACGGCGCGGGCCGCGCGGTCCAGCGCGCCCATCTCGACATAATCGAACGCCAGGCGCGCCTGTCCGCGAAGCGCCTGCACGCGATCGCCGGCGGCCGTCGACAGGCGGGCCAGCTCCTCGCTCAACGCCGCGCGCTCGGCGGGCTCGGCGAAGTCGGCCAGCGCCGAGCCCGCGTGCGACAGCACCGCGCGCAGGACGTCGTCGCCGCCGCCCACGGCGCGCGCCATGGCCACCGCCTGGCGGGCCATCTCCATCGGCTCGCTCGGTCGATAGGCCGGCTGCAGCGCCGCCGCCAGCCGGGCCAGGCACTGCGCCCGCAGGCCGCCCGGCCCGGGCGGCAGCGCGTCCAGCGCCTCCTTCAACAGCGACACCAGCTGCGTGTCGGTCTGGGCCAGCATCAGCTCGGCGCCCAGGGTCAGGGCCGCCCGCGCCGTCAGCACGCCATCTCCCAGCGCGCGCGCCGCCGCCGCCGCCTCGATGCAGGCCGCGCGCCCGCGTTCG
>DATKEU010000193.1:0-16622 GCA_035544495.1 Polyangia bacterium
CCTGGGATCGGCGGGGATGATCGCCGCGGCCCTGCTGGCCCTGCGCTTGAAGCCGGCGACGGAGCCCCAGCCGATGATGGCGGCGCCGTCGGGCGCACCGACGGGTTAAGTACCCGGAGCCCTCGTCGAAGGGTCACGCACACCGCTTACGGAGAGCCACGCGATGTGCCATCGGTCTTGACTGGAGCCCAGAGCGAACGGAAGATGGCGAAGCGTCCCGGGAGCGGCTGTCGAGGGATTGAGGCGGCTACGCACGGAGGGTTCAGCGCCATCGGTTCGCGCCTGTGTCGAAGGGAGCCAAGATGGTGAGGTTCCAGATGATTGGCCGATCGTTTGCGGTGTTGTTTTTCGCCCTCGGCGTCGGCGCCCAGCTGGGATGCAGCGGCGACATCGGAACCTCCAGCGGAGGATCCAAGTCTGGCCCATCCGGCGGGGGCGGTCCGTCAGGCGGAGGTGGGCCGCCGCCCGTCCCGACCGGGACGTCCTTCATCGATCCGGTCGCGTCGGGGCTGTCTCGGCTGACGAACGCCGAGTACTCCCAGACCGTCACGGACGTCTTCGGTGAGCCACCCGACGCGGCCACCAAGTACGCTTTTCCCCCGGATCCCACCGAGCACGGCTTCGACAACAACGTCAGCCTGCTGCACATCTCGCCCATGCACGGCGATCGCTACTCGGCCGCGGCCGAGGGCATCGCGACGGACACCTTCGCCGCGCCCGCGCGGCGCGCGCTGATTCTCTCGTGCGATCCGGCGGCCGGCGCGACCTGCCTTCGCGCGTTCATCCAGCACGTCGGGCGCCGGCTGTACCGGCGTCCGGTGACCGACGCCGAGACCGATTCGCTGGTGAAGCTGGCCAGCAGTCTGATGCCGGACGCCGCCGATCCATTTTTGGGCCCGCGCACCGTGCTCGAGGCCATGCTGCAGTCGCCCTACTTCCTCTTCCGCGTCGAGCTGGGCGTGGCGGACAATGGACGCGCCGGCGTCGTCGGGCTCGATGGGTTCGAGATGGCGACCCGACTCTCGTACCTTCTGCTGGGCACGACTCCCGACGACGCGCTGCTGGACCAGGCCCAGAGCGGCACGCTGTCGAGCCCGGCCGGTGTGACCACGATCGTCCAGCAGATGCTGTCTGATCAGCGCGTGCATGTCGGCGTGAAGCGGTTCTACGGCCAGTGGCTGCCGCTGACGTTGATCTCGGGGCCGACGGCGGACGGCGATCGCATTCCGCACGGCGACGCCGCCCTGGCCGCGGACATGGTCGAAGAGACGTCGCGCTTCGTGGACGATGTCTTCTGGGGCTCGGGGGGAACCGTTCTGGATCTGCTGACCGCGAAGTACACGTTCGTCAACGCCAACCTCGCCAAGGTCTACGGTCTGCCGCCGCCTGCTCAGGGGCAGACTTGGCAGCGCGTGGACTTTCCCGCCGGGTCGGCCCGCGTGGGGTTGCTGACGCAGGGAACGAACCTGGCGGCTGGCTCGCACGGCATCAAGATCTCGATCACCCGCCGGGGACAGATGGTTCGCGAGCAGCTGCTGTGTCAGGACATTCCGCCGCCACCGCCCGGGGTGAACGCGAACATCCCGCCACCCGTTGCCAATGAGACAGAGCAGCAGACGATCCTGCGGCACGCGACCGACTCTACCTGCGCCGGTTGCCACAACCTGATGGATCCGATCGGGATCGGGCTCAGCGGTTTCGACGAGATCGGCGCGGTGCGCACGAAGGACGCCAACGGCCAGCCGGTGTCGGTACAGGGTCGCGTCGTGGGAATGACGCCGCCGGAGTTCAACGGACCCATCGAGCTCGCGCAGAAGGTCGCGGGCTCTCCGGACTTCAAGACCTGTTTCGCCCGACAGCTGTTCCGATACGTCTACGCGCGGGTCGAGGGGGCGGACGACATGCCGGGAATCGCCGAGCTCGAGCAATCGTTCGCGAGCTCGAGCTGGGACTTTCCGAAGGGACTTTCTGCGCTGGTGGAAAGCGCCGGATTCCGCTATCGCAACAAGGGAGACGCGCCATGAAGCCATTCACTCTGTCCAGGCGAAAGATGTTGCGCGGCGCCGGGATCGCGATTGGCTTGCCGGTGCTGGACGCCATGATGGACGGCCGCGGCCGCTGGCTGGGCGTGGCGGAAGGGGCGGTACCCATGGCGCCGCCCGTGCGTGTGATGGCGTTCCACTTTCCGCACGGCGTCATCTCGTCGCAGTGGGTCCCGACCACGCAGGGCAAGGGCTACGCGATCACGCCTGGCTTGTCGTCGCTGGCGGCTTTCCAGAACGACTTCAACGTCATCTCTGGCCTGCAGCAAACCGCGTGGCTCAAGGGGCCGGGGGGCGGCCACGCCAACGGCGTCCCCGACTTTGCGACCGCGGTTCCCAGCGTCGCGACCGGAGCGGGCGGCCCTTCGTTCGAGCAGGTGCTGGCGAAGGAGTTTGGCGCCGCCACCAAGTTCCGCGCGCTGGTCGCCCACAACGAGCAAGAGGGGAACCTGACCGAGGGCGCGACGACCGCCCACATGAACAACATCTCCTGGACGGACCGCGGTGTGTTCGCGCCGGCGGAGCGCGATCCACGGATGTTCTTCATGACGCTGGTCTCGGCGATCCCGGCCGGCACCGGCACCGCCACCCCGGCCAAGGCGTCGCCCGAGGCGATGGCGGCAATGGCCCGCAAGAAGAGCGTCCTCGATCACGTGATGGAAGACATCGGCGCGCTCACCCGGCGCGTGGGTTCGACGGACAAGGCGCGCCTCGACGAGCACCTCACCAGCATCACCGAGGTCGAACGGATCCTGGCGGCCGCGCCCGCCACCGTGGGGTCGGGCTGCGGGCAGCCCGATCCGATCATGGGCGATCCGACGACCTATACCGACGGATTCAGAGGCATCGGCTCCGCCATCGCCGGCACGCGGGCCAAGATCTTCCTGCGGTTGATCGCCACCGCGTTCAAGTGCGATCTGACCCGCTACGCCAGCTTCGCCTTGAGCAACGGATTCGACGACCGTTACTTCCCGGAGCTCGGGGGCGGGATGGTGTTCCACCATCAGATCACCCACAACGGTAAGTACGGCCCCGACGCCTTCATCGAACCGAAGATCATCTCGTTCTTCGCCAGCCTGCTGGCCTATCTGCTGGATCAGCTGAAGTCCTCGCCGGAGGGCAACGGGACGCTGCTGGACAACTCTCTGATCTATTACGGCAGCGAGATGGCGGAAGGCTGGCACACCAACAACAACATGCCGGTGGTGCTGGCCGGCCGCGCCGGCGGCCAGGTCGTGACCGGACGCCACCTCGCGTACCCGGATCCGACGCCGCTCGCGAAGTTGTTCCTGGCCATGCTCAAGTTCGGCGGCAGCGCCACCACGACCTTCGGCATGGGCGGCGACGCGCCTCTGGAGGGGCTCACAGCGTAACGCGGGCGTCCCCGCGTGCGCGCTCACCGCGGCGGGGTCACCGACAGCCAGTGCGGCGAAAAGCGTGGCATCGCGCTGGTCACGTGATTCGACAGCAGGTGGGCGGCGATGGTCTCGGCGTCGACGTCGAGCGCGGTCGGGCGGCCGTCAAAGATCACCCGAGCGCGCGGCACGCCTTCGCGCGACGGCGGCAAGACGTTCAGGGCGGCGCGCGCGGCGGATGTCAATTGCGGCGAGGACCGTCCTCGCTACTTCGCGACCGGGCCGGGCGTGTTCTCGTCGCGGCGCACGGAGACGCGGTTGCGCCCGGCGCGTTTCGCCTCGTACATCGCCTTGTCGGCGGCGGCCAGGAACGCGGCGTCGTCGCGGATGGCGGGGTCGGGGATGGCCGACACGCCGGCGCTGATCGTGACCGGAATGTTGCGGCCGTTGAAGGTGAAGGTCCGCTCCTGAATCGTCGTGCGCAGGCGTTCCGCCACCACCAGCGCGCCCGGCAGATCGGTGCCGCGGCAGAGCACGGTGAACTCCTCGCCGCCGAAGCGCGCCAGGATGTCCTCCGTCCGCACCAGCATCGCCAGCATCACCGACAGCTCCGAGAGCACGAAGTCTCCGCCCGCGTGGCCGAAGGTCTCGTTGATTTTTCGGAAGTGATCGATGTCGACGAAGATCAGCGCCAGGGGCGTGTTGTGCCGGGTGGCGTAGGCGAACTCCTTGTCCAGACAGTCGGTGAAGTACTTGCGGTTGAAGACCTTCGTCAGGCCGTCGCGCAGCGCCGACTCGTACATCTGGCGCTGGAAGACCTCGTCCAGGTGATCGTGATAGGTGAAGCGCAGGATCGTCGTCGAGCCGACCATGATCTTGTCCCCGTCGGACAGCTCGCGCCGATCGACGCGCACGCCGTTGCAGAAGGTGCCGTTGGTCGAGCCCAGATCCTGCAGCGTCACCTGCGTCCCCTCGAACGTGATCTGACAGTGCTCGCGTGAGACGCCCTCGTCGTTGAGGCGCAGGTTCACCTTCGGCCCGCGCCCGATGGTGGTCTTCTCTCCCTTGACCTGGAACATCTCGCCCGCGCTGACTCCGGCCAGCACGATCAGATAAGCGCGGTTGCGCTTGTCGCCGTCGGGCGCGCGGTCGGGCGGTACGGCGGGTTGCGTACGCGTGATGTGCTGCCGCGGGACGTCGCCCTCCTCTGCCATCATCCGATTTTAACGCCAAACGCGCTTGTCATGGAACAGCGCCCCGGCCAAGAACGGCCAGGCACGAACTGTAAGACCAGCGGAGATGTCAGCGCCGGAGCCGTTTGCCCGACACGGGATCGATTCGCCACCGGAACTGGCCCGGCTGGGTGATGTCGTCGGGCAGGCGGATGCGGATCGCCTCGGCCTTCTTCAACGCCGGAACGCTGGCAAAACCCAGCAGCGCGGCGCAAGCAGCGGAGAGGATCGGCTCGTGCGCCACCAGCGCCACGGATCTGACGCCGGTTTGCTGGGCCAGGAGCTCGCGCACGCCGGTCGGCTCGGCGTCGGGGATCAAGAGGCGCGTCGCCAGGATCGCCCGGCGGTAGCCGGTGGCGGCGGCGACGATCTCGGCCGTCTGCACGGCGCGAACCAGGGGGCTGCTGACGATGAGGCCGAAGCGCGCCCCGTGCCGTCCCAGGGCCCGTCCCACGCGGCGGGCGTCGGCGCGGCCGCGCTTGGTGAGGGCGCGATCCTCGTCGCGCCAGGCTTGCGCCTCCGCTTCGCCGTGACGGATCAGCGTGACGCGCATCGGGCTTCGAACACTGAATCAGCCGTGCGAGCCGGTGTCGCCCGGGCCCGACGGCGCCGATTCGGACGGGGGCGATGGCACCGCCAGGCCGCTCGGGCCTGGAGCCGACTCGCCGGCTGGCGGCGCGCCGCCGCCACCCTCGAGCGCGGGCGACGCGGCCGGCGGCGAGGGTGGAGTCCCGGGATCGATCCCGTGGGTCCGGAGCACGCCCAGGTAGTGATCGCGCTCCGCGATGGCAGCGAGCAGGCGCTGGCGCATCGTATCGTTGTTCTGTTTCAGGCGCGCGATCTCGGACAGGTCGCGCTGGCGGGTGGAATCGACCTTGGACGCGCGGGCGAAGGCCTTCAAGAACTCGGCCTGCGTCATGTCCGCCATCGGTGTGGCGCGATAGCGGCCGACCTCGACCTTGTCCAGGTAGCCCTCCGCCGCCAGCCCGAGCAGCGCCTTGGAGACCGCCGGCTCGCCCGCCCCGATGGCCAGGGCGACGTCCACCGGCGTGAAGCCGTCGTTCGTGCCCGCCAGCCGCTTGAGCTCGTCGAACAGCTCCTGCCGGTCGACCTTGGCGCCTCCGTCGCCAACCCCTCCGCCGAAGGAGCTTTTGCCACTCGTGTGGCTGCGCTTGAGGCTCATCGTCGCATCTCCTTGTCCGTGACGGCCTGCCTTATACCATCAAAAAGGAGACGTCCCTACCGGCGCTTGCGGCGCTTGCCCCCTGCCCGGGCGCGTGCTGGACCGGCGGTCACCGCGTCCGCCTCCCCGGCGCCCCCGGCCAGCGCCGGCTGCTGCCAGAGGCGCAGCGACTCCGGATCGCGGCGGTAGCGACGCACCAGATAGGCGAGCAGCAGCAGGCCCAGTCCCACTGACACGATCCCGATGAACTGCGACGTCGACAGCGGCCCCACGTTGCCGCGCTGGTCGTCGTCGCGGACGATCTCGATCAGCGGCCGCATGATGCCGTAGCCCAGCACCCAGCCGAGAAACACCTGGCCGGAGAACCTCCGGTATTTCCGCAGCACCAGCAGCAATCCGAACAGCAACACGCCCACCAGCGATTCGTAGATCTGGGTCGGGTGCACCGGCATCGACCAGAGCGCGTCGCGCGACAGACCGAAGTCGTGGACGTGGTGGCTCCAGGCCGGGCTGTCCTTCGGAAACCGGATGGCCCAGGGCAGATCGCTGCGCGCGCCGAAATCACAGCCGAACAGCAGGCAGCCGACGCGCGTGATGGCGGTGCCGAGCACCACCTGCGGCGCCGCCACGTCCGCCCACTTGAGGAGCGGAATCTTGCGCTTCCAGCAGCCGTACCAGCTGGCGAAGAAGCCGCCGATCATTCCACCATAGGCCACCAGGCCGCCCCGGTTGACCATGAAGATCTCGAAGAAGTTTCGAAAGTCGCCCAGGTTGGTGACGACGTACAAGAGCCGCGCGCCGATGATCGACCAGACCGCCGTCCACATGTAGATCGCCGCCGCGTCCTCTTGCCGGATACCGTCCTCCTTGGCGAAGCGCATGGCCAGGAACCAGCCGACGATCAGCGACGTCCCCAGCATCACGCCGTACGAGTAGATGGGAACGGGCGTCCACGGGCGGGCGAAATCGGCGGCCCACGGTACCCACGAGCCGCCTTTGAGACCGATCAAGAGCTCGGCCCCGACCAGCATGTAGAACGGGGTCGAGCTGCGCGGCAGCTTGGGATCGCGCCGCCGCCGGACCAGGTCGCGGACGAACGTCGCCACCGCCAGCACCAGCGCCGCCACCAGCAGGAACTTCGAGGGTACGTTGATCAGCACCGGCCGCATGGGCGGGAAACCTAACAGATCAACGGCCCGAGCGCTCGACCGCGGGCGGCGGAGGAAGCGAGCCCAGCGTGCGGCCGACGGTGAGCCGTCACAATTCGTACGACGACACTCGCGCGCTGGTGACCGGCGGCGGCGCGAAACATTTCGGCGTTCTTCCGGCGTTCGTGCGCGCCGCGCGCTCCGTCAGTCGAGCGCCCGGCGCGCTGGAGAGCTTGAGCAGCGACCGTCGATGCTCGTCGTGCTCGGGCGCGTTGTCGCGGGAGCTCAAGTCGGTTCGAATGTCGCGTTCCAGGTCGCCTGCCCCACGACACCGTCCGGCTCCAGGCCCAGCTCGCGCTGGAAGGCCTCCCGTGTAGATGATGAGGGGCCGCCCGAAGAACGCCTGCGCCTTGACGAGGAACGCCAGCACCACTGCACCACCTGATCGGGCGGCGGCCCGCCGTCCACCTCCAGATCCAGCGCCCGCGGCAACATGCCGAAGGTGGGACGACCCACCGACGCAAAATGAGCGGGTTGCGCCTCCGGATCGCTGCCCGGCCGGGCTACTCGCTCAGCTCTGCGTCGCCGCGCGTAGCTCGGTCGCCACGGGCCTCGACGTTCCGCGCGTCGGCACCACCCCCGCCCTCGGCAGGCGAGCCCCCGTCGCGATCAACCAGACGAACCCGAGCACGCGCGCCGCCGCCATGAAGTACGCCGCCGCCGGGATCAGTAAACAGAGAGACGAAAGTTCGGCCAGCGCGGCGATGACCAGACCGAACCACATCAGCCAGCGCGGCAGCAGCCCCGACAGTCCCGCCGACAGCGAAAGTCCCGCCACCAGCAGCCCGAGCGGGACAATGTGGCCCGGCCCGCCGAGCGCGAAGGCCAGCACATGCAGCGCGTGCGCCGACGGCAAAGCGGCGATCTCCGGCAACGTGATCGCCCATTTGAGCAGCGCCGACAACGCCGCCATGATCGCGGCCGCGATGCCGCCGAAAAGAGCGATCTCCGGCCCCGCCACGGTGACGCCGAAAAACCGCACGCGGCTGACCGCGGCGGCGGCGAAGATCCCCAGGGGGATGGCAGCGCCAAATTGTAGAAAGGCGACCACGCGCACCGCCATTGCGTGCTTCGCGAAATAGAGCCGCGCCGCCGCCGCCGATTGGTACGGCGTCGGATACAGCTCGCCTTTCGTCAGCACCGTCAGCGCCAGGACACCACCCGCCAGCAGCACGGTGAACGTGATGGCGACGGCCAGCAGCGCCGGGCTGCAGTGCTCGCCCTCGCTCGTTTCAGTTGACACCACGACGACGTTCTCTCCTCGATTGCCGGTGGCAAGGGTGGGCCTTGCACCGACCCGGCCGCAAGGGCCCGCCCCGCCCGCCAGCGAGATTTCAGGGGTAACCCGCCGTCCCTCGCCCGCAAACCTCACCGACCGCTGATCAACCGCCGATCGCTGGCCCGTCATCTCGCGCGCGCCGATCGCCGGCGGCGCGCCGCCGCCAGCGGGACAAGCGCCAGCAACATTCCGCTACCGATCAGCTCTCCCGGCGGCACCTGGCATCCGCAGCCGCCAGCGGGCGGCGCGCCCACCTCGATCCGCGCCACGGCGGCGGCCGTCCAGCCGTCGGCGTCCGTAACCTCAACTTTCACGTCGAATGCCACGGCGTCGGCGGGCATCGTCGTTTCAACGAAGAGGCCGGCGCCGCCGGCGTCCCAGGTGCCGTCGTAGCCGAAGTCCCAGCGCGACGTGAGCTTGCTGGGATCGCCGTCGTCGGTGACCACCGCGGTCAGCTTGATCATCTGGCCGGGCACCGCCTGCGCCGGCGCCTCGATGGTCACCTTCGGCGGCGCGCCGGCGGCAGCGGCGATCCCCAGACCCAGCTTGCCCGCGCCCCACTCTGCCGGCGTGCCCAGCTGGACCTGGGCGTCCGTGCGCGCAGCATCGAGCAGGCGGGCGCGCAGGGCATCGCCGCTCAGAGTCGGGTTCGCTTGTTTCAGCAGCGCGGCCAGCCCCGCCGTGATGGAACCGGCACCCGACGTGCCGCCGGATTCCATCCACGCCACGGTCTTCCCGCTGGTTTCTCCATTGTCGTAGACGTCGGCCGCGGCAGCGACCGGATTGTCCGGCGCTGCGATGTCGACCGCGGGATCGCCCCACAGATCGGGACCGATACCGGAAAACTGCCGCAGCTGGCCCGCGGATTCCGGAAAGGCGGACCACTCGGGGCCGACGTGCAGCGCATACGCGCTGACCGCGACGGTCTTCGACGCCAGGGCCGGCGAGCAGATAGACCCGGGTTCGTCGGCCTTGCGGAAGAGGGCGCCGGCGTTCCACCCGCCGGCTTCGTCGATCATGAACAGCGACGCGGTGGCCGGCGCATCGGACGTCGTTTGTAGCGACAGCGTCATGCCGACTGCCGGGAACGGCGCCGTCGCGGGGGCGAGCAAAGCAACCGTCAGGTATCCGGCGCCCTTCAGCGTGACGCCGTGGGCGACGACGAACTGACGCTGGCGGGTCGTGAGGCCATTTTCGTTGTCGACGCCGAGATCGATGGCGTCGCCGTCCGGCCACTCCAACCGTCCGCCTACCTTTATCGCTCCTTCGCGCCAGGTGACGGAGAAGAACACCTCGGTGCTGACGGGAGCGAAGACGATCTCGTTCTGGTACGGCGCCGGCGCGCCCGCCGGTGGGATCGTCGCCAGCGCGTGCTTGTTCGAGTGCCCGAGGTTACCCGCCGGGCTGATGAACACGATGCCCTGAGCCGCCAGGGTGTCCATGAGCATCTCGAGCTCTGTCGATCCGTCGGATGGATCGATGCCGAAGTTGCCGATCTCGGTGAGGATGATGTGGGCGCCCTGATCGGCGAGCCACTGGACGGCGGCGGTTTCTGACGTCCTGTCTTGCGAAGCCGCGACCACCAGCTCGGCGTCGGGCGCGACGCCCAGGAAACGGCTGGATCCGGGCTGGCCACCGACGATGGCGCCGTCCATGGCGGTGGCGTGCGAGGGGTCGGCTCCCCCGGCCACGGGAACGTACGCGGACAGATTGTCTCCGCGCGTGAAGACGGAATCGCCGCTGCGCACGGCGCGGACCTTCGAGTCGCCGAGGCGGATCAGGCGTTCGGGCACGGTCAACTTGCCATCACGGTTGACGTCGTCAGCGACGAAGATCGGCTCACTCATGGCCGGCGCCGTCGCGGCCCCCGCAAAGTCGCCGCCGACGTTGCGCCGGCCGTCGCCGTTGGTGTCGAGATAGACGTAATCCCAGCCCGGATCGAAGCCCGGGTTGCCGGTGCCGTCGATGGCGGTGACGCGACCGGTGGCGTTCAAGCCGGCAAAGAGGCTGGTGGCTGTCCCGTTCAGCAGATGAACGACCTCGGCCGGATCGATGACCCCGTTTCCGTCGAGGTCGACGCCGTCGACGCCGGGGGTCAGCTCGCCGTCGCCGTCGACGTCCACCCAGGCCACCGGGCCCAGCGTCCGAAACAGCGCCGGATGAAACACGTCGACCTCGGTGTCGAGATCGCCGACCACGACGCCCTTTCCCGTCAGCGGCGCGCCGTTCTGGGCCAGGAACGTCGGCGCCCCGGCGAAGACGCCGATCTCCTTCCGCGCCAGGTCCATCGGGTGAAGGACGATGGGCGGCGGCAAGTCGACGCTGGTGTACGCCAGCACCCCGTCATCGCTCATCGCGCGGAACGCCGCCTCGCTGGCCTTCACCTGCACGGCCCCCGAGGCGAGCGCGCGTCCTTCGGTGAAACCGAACCGGGCGTACGTCGCGCGCTCCGCCTGCGTGGGCGCGCGGTGATAGCGGACGAGCAACGGCGCCAGGCCGGTCGCTTCGAACTCCGGCGACGAACGAAAGAGCCGCAGTGTCTTTCCGGTCAGCCGGCGCGCAGAGAACAGCAACGGCACGCGGCCGTCGACCGGTTCTGCCGGGCGGAGCACCTGCGCGATCGCGGCGGGTGGCGCACCGACGGCGGCGACGAGGACAGCGATCACAAGATGGGCGCGGTCTATCGACCGATGGTCCACAAAACCCCCGCCCGAGCGATGCTAACCGATCTCCCCGCGGCGACACGATTGATCGCCGTCCACCTGCAGGGTGTCTGGAGGGTGACAAAAGGCCGCGGGAGGGGCTAGCCTAGAGGCCCCTCCCGCGCCAGCGAGCGCACGCGTTACGTGTTCTTCGGCGCGTCCGTGTATTCGGCGTCGATGACGTCGTCCTTGCCGCCGCCACCGGAGGGCGGCGCCTCGCCCGTCCCGCCGTCCCCGCCGCCCGCCGCGCCCGACGCCGCTCGGTACAGGACCTCCGCCATCTTGTGCGACGCCTTCTGCAGCTTCTCGAAGGCCGCCTTGAGGACGTCGGCCTCCTTCGGGTCGCGGTTCGCCTCCAGCGTCGACTTCGCCTCCTTCAACGCCTCCTCCAGCTCCGCCTTGTCGGTGTCGGGGATCTTGTCGCGGTTCTCGTCCAGGTGCTTCTGCACGGTGAAGCTCAGCGCCTCCAGCTGATTGCGCGACTCGATCGCCTCGCGCCGCTTCTTGTCCTCCGACTCGTGCTCCTGGGCGTCCTTCACCATGCGCTGGATGTCGGCCTCGGAGATCCCGGACGACGCCGTGATGGTGATGTGCTGCTGCTTGCTGGTCGCCTTGTCCTTGGCGGACACGTTGACGATGCCATTGGCGTCGATGTCGAAGGTGACCTCGATCTGCGGCAGGCCGCGCGGGGCCGGCGGCAAGCCGTCCAGGCCGAACTTGCCCAGCAACCGGTTGTCCGCCGCCATCGGGCGCTCGCCCTGAAACACCTTCACCTCGACGGAGCTCTGGTTGTCGGCCGCGGTCGAGAACACCTCCGACTTCTTGGTCGGGATGGTGGTGTTGCGCGGGATCAGCGTGGTCATCACCCCGCCCAACGTCTCGATCCCCAGCGACAGCGGCGTGACGTCCAGGAGCAACATGTCCTTGACGTCGCCCGACAGCACGCCCGCCTGCACCGCCGCGCCCAGCGCCACCACCTCGTCGGGGTTGACGCCCTTGTGCGGCTCGCGCCCGAAGAACTCCTTGACCAGCTTCTGCACCATCGGGATGCGCGTCGACCCGCCCACCAGCACCACCTCGGCGATCTCGGACGCCTTCTTGTTGGCGTCGGACAGCGCCTTCTTGCACGGCTCGACGGTGCGGTTGACGAGATCGCCCATCAACTGCTCCAGCTTCGCGCGCGACAGCTTGATCTGCATGTGCTTCGGCCCGCTGGCGTCGGCGGTGAGAAACGGCAGGTTGATCTCCGTCTCGCTGACGGACGACAGCTCGATCTTCGCTTTCTCAGCGGCCTCGCGCAGGCGCTGGATGACCATCTTGTCCTTCGAGACATCGATCCCCTGGTCCTTCTTGAACTCGGCGATCAGCCAGTCCATGACCTGCAGGTCGATGTCGTCACCGCCGAGGTGCGTGTCGCCGTTGGTCGACACGACCTCGACGACCTTCTCGCCCACCTCGAGGATCGAGATGTCGAAAGTGCCGCCGCCGAAGTCGTAGACGGCGATCAGGTGGTCCTTGCCCTTGTCCAGGCCGTACGCCAGCGCCGCCGCGGTCGGCTCGTTGACGATGCGCTTGACGTCCAGGCCGGCGATCCGGCCGGCGTCCTTGGTCGCCTGGCGCTGGGCATCGTTGAAGTACGCGGGAACGGTGATGACCGCCTCGGTGACCTTCTCGCCCAGGTAATCCTCGGCCGCCCTCTTCAGCTTGCCCAGGATCTTCGCCGAGATCTCCGGGGGCGAATTCTTCTTGCCGCGGATCTCGACCACGGCCTCCCCGTTGCTCCCGCGCGTGACCTTGTAGGGGATGCGTTTCATCTCGTCGCCGACCTCGTCGAAGCGGCGGCCCATGAAGCGCTTGATCGAGTAGACCGTGTTCTCCGGGTTGGTGATGGCCTGCCGGCGGGCGATCTGCCCGACCAGCACCTCACCCTTGTCGTCCCAGGCCACCACCGACGGTGTCAGCCGGCCGCCTTCCTCGTTGGGGATGACCTTGGGGTCCTTGCCCTCCATGATGGCGACGACCGAGTTCGTGGTGCCGAGATCGATTCCGATGATCTTGCCCATTTTGGGTTTTCCCTTCGCGTTTCCTGCTTGCGGTTTTTCTTCGAAAGATTGCGAGGCGTTGTCTCACGGCCTCACGGGTTCTGAAACTAAGCACATGCCCCCGCCCGTCAAGCAAGGCGCTCGCTCCGCTCGCTTGGTGGAAGGGGCCTGCTGGCCCCTCCCACCGGCCCTCCCCATTGCTCTCGCAAGGCGAGCCGGCGCGGCAGAGCCGCGCCTCCTGAACGGCAACGGAGACGCTGGTCGATGGGATCGATCTGGGTATACTGAACGGATGTTTCATCCGGTGGTGGCGACGTGGCTCGAACAGCGGTTCGCCGCGCCCACGCCGGCGCAGGCGCAGGCGTGGCCCCTGATCGTGGCCGGGGGCGACGTGCTGGTGACGGCGCCGACGGGGTCGGGCAAGACGCTGGCGGCTTTTCTCGCTTGTCTCGACAGTCTGATCCGGCAATCGATCGAACGGGGCGGCGTTCTGGACGACCAGACGGCCATCCTGTACGTGTCGCCGCTGAAGGCGCTGTCGAACGATATCAGGCGCAACCTGGAAGAGCCGCTGGGCGAGCTGCGCCAGCTGGCGGTCGAGCTCGGCTACCCGGCGCCGCCCATCCGGACGGCGGTGCGAACGGGCGACACCACGGCCCGCGAGCGGCGCGAGGCGACCCGCCACCCGCCGCACGTGCTGGTCACGACGCCGGAGTCGCTGTACATCCTGCTGACGTCGGACTCCGGGCGGAAAGCGCTGCGCGACGTGCGCACGGTGATCGTCGACGAGATCCACGCCGTCGCCGCCGACAAGCGCGGCGCCCACCTGGCGCTGTCTCTCGAGCGCCTGGAGTCGCTGGTGGCGGCGGGCGGCGGGCGGCTGCAGCGCATCGGCCTGTCGGCGACCGTGAACCCGCTCGCCGTGGCGGGGCAGCTGCTGTGCGGGGCCGGGCGGCCGGCGCCGGCGGTGGTCGACGTCGGCCAGCGGCGCGACCTGGACCTCGGGATCGAGGTGCTGGAGGACGAGCTCGGGGCCGTGTGCACCAACGAGCAGTGGGGCGAGATCTACGACCGCCTGGCCGAGCTGGCGCGCGCCCACCGCTCGACGATCGTCTTCGTGAACACGCGGCGGCTGGTCGAGCGCGTGGCCCACCACCTGGGCGAGCGCCTGGGCCAGGACGTCGTCGCCGCCCACCACGGCAGCCTCTCGCGCGAGCGCCGGCACAAGGCCGAGCGGCGCCTCAAGGACGGCGAGCTGAAGTTGGTGGTGGCGACCGCCTCGCTGGAGCTGGGGATCGATGTGGGCGCCGTCGACCTGGCGGTGCTGGTGGGCTCGCCGCGGTCGATCGCCACCGGCCTGCAGCGCATCGGGCGCTCGGGGCACGCGCTGCAGGCGACACCGAAGGGCCGGCTGTTTCCCCTCACGCGCGACCAGCTGGTGGAATGCGCGGCGCTGGTGCGGGCGGCGCGCCGGGCGCAGATCGACGCCATCGCCCTGCGCGACGCGCCCCTCGACATACTGGCGCAGCAGATCGTCGCCGCCTGCTCGTGCGAGGACTGGGACGAGGACGCGCTCTTCGCCCTCTGCCGGCGCGCCGCGCCGTACGCGAACCTCCCGCGCGAGAGGTTCGATCAGATCGTCGACATGCTGTCGGAGGGAATCGCGACCAGCCGCGCGCGGGCCGGCGCGATGGTGCACCGGGACGCAGTGGCGCGACGGCTGCGCGGGCGGCGCGGGGCGCGGCTGGCGGCGCTGACCTCCGGCGGCGCCATCCCGGACAACGCCAACTACGACGTCCTGCTGGAGCCCGAAGGCACGCTGATCGGATCGCTGGACGAGGACTTCGCGGTCGAGACCATGGCCGGCGACGTGATCCTGCTCGGCAACACGTCCTGGCGCGTGCGGCGCGTGGAGACGGGGCGCGTGCGCGTCGAGGACGCGGCCGGCGCGCCGCCCACCCTGCCCTTCTGGCTGGGCGAGGGACCGGCCCGCACGCGCGAGCTGTCAGCCGAGGTGGCGGCGCTGCGCGAGGAGGCCATCGCCAGCGCGCCGGCCGACGCCGCCGACGCGGCGGGGGCGCGGGCGGCGGCGCTGGGCGCGTTGATGGCCGGCTGCGCGCTGGATCGGCGCGGCGCCGATCTGATGCGCGACTACCTGCGGGCGGGCGCGGCCGCGCTGGGCGGCGTGCCGACGCAGCGGCGGATCCTGGCCGAGCGCTTCTTCGACGAGGGCGGCGGCATGCAGCTGGTGATTCACGCGCCCTTCGGCGGGCGCATCAACCGCGCCTGGGGCATGGCCCTGCGCAAGCGGTTCTGCCGCAGCTTCGACTTCGAGCTGCAGGCGGCCGCCACCGACGACGGCATCGTGCTGTCGCTGGGCGGGCAGCACAGCTTCCCGCTGGAGACCGTGTTCCAGATGGTCCGCCCCGACGACGTCGACGACCTTCTGACCCAGGCGGCCCTGCAGGCGCCGATGTTCGAGACGCGCTGGCGCTGGAACGCCATGCGGTCGCTGGCCCTGCTGCGCCACCAGGGCGGGCGGCGCGTGGCCCCGCAGATCCAGCGCATGCGGGCGCAGGACCTGATGGCGGCGGTGTTCCCCGGCCAGCTCGCCTGCCAGGACAACCACGGCGGCGGCCCCATCGAAGTGCCGGATCACCCGCTGGTAGCCGAGACCGTGCGCGACTGCCTGACCGAGGCGATGGACGCCGCCGGCCTGCGGGCGATGCTGGTCGATCTGTGGGCCGGGCGCATCGAGACCGTGGCCCGCGACGTCGTCGAGCCGTCGGTGTTCGCGCACGAGATCCTGAACGCCAACCCGTACGCGTACCTGGACGACGCGCCGCTGGAGGAGCGGCGCACGCGCGCGGTGGCGGTGCGGCGCGGGCTGCCGGCCGACGTCGCCGATCGCATCGGAGGCCTCGACCCCGGGCGCATCGCCGACGTGGTGGCAGAGGCGCAGCCCGACGTGCGCGGCGCCGACGAGCTGCACGACCTGCTCCTGGACCTGGGCGGCCTGCCGGAGCCGCTGGCGCTGGCGCGCGGCTGGGACGGCTTCTTCGCCGAGCTCGTGAATGCGCGGCGCGCGGCGCGCCTGGTGGGTCAGGAGCACGCGCTGTGGATCGCCGCCGAGCGCCGGACGCTGGCCACCGCGGTCTGGCCCGGGCGCGAGGTTTCGCCCGACGTCGCCGAACCACCGGCCCGGCGCGTCCCCAGCTGGAACGATCGCGACGGCGCGCTGACCGAGGTGGTGCGCGCGCACCTGGCCCTGGTCGGCCCCACGACGGCGACGCTGCTCGCGGCGCGCCTGGATCTGCCAGCCGCCGACATCGAGGCGGCGCTGCCGCGCGTGGAGGCCGAGGGCGGCGTCCTGCGCGGGCAGTTCAACCCCGAACTGAGCAGCGGTAATGATCGCGTGGGGGAGGGACGGCTCCGCCGGCCCGAGCCCGTCGCGGGGGGCGCGGGACCCTCCCAGGGTCCCGAACTTCAATCCGTGGGGGAGGGACGGCTCCGCCGGCCCGAGCCCGTCGCGGGGGGCGCGGGACCCTCCCAGGGTCCCGAACTTCAATCCGTGGGGGA
>DATKEU010000194.1:0-6219 GCA_035544495.1 Polyangia bacterium
TCCTTGTAAGCCGTGAAGTCCTGGTTGACCGTCGCGGCCTCGGTCGCCGTCGGGAAGACAGCGTTTTGGCCCAGGCCCGCCACCAATGCCGCGTACTGGTCGAAGTGGGCCGGCGAATCGTGGAGGACGCTGTCCCAGAAGGGGTGATCGGTGTGGATGGTCACCTGCGCGATCACCGACTCGCCTTTCTTGAAGAAGATGCCGCGCTCGTGCTCCTCGCCGGCGAGGGGTTTGGCCGGATCGTTGTCGGGGTTCTGGCAGTTCACGTACGTCGTCGGCGCCTTGAAGCAGAGGTGGAACGGCACCCCCTGGCCCATCGCGGGCCAGCCGGCGTACGTGGCGGCGTCGCACGCGTTGTTCGGATCGGCAGCCGTCGGGCAGGTGCAGGTCGTGCCCTTGAACGTCGCCGTGCCGGCGTACAGCACCGTGCAGCCGTCGTCGATCATCGTCTGATAATCGGCGAGGCCCGCGCCGTCGATGTTGACGTTCATCGCGCTCGCCGTCGCCGGGACGGTGTCGAAGCCGAACGCGTAGGGCGTCGTGCCGCTGGTGTCGAACGCCGCCGTGTTGCCGGCGGGAAAGTTCTGCGTCGCCAGCGCCGCGATGGGCACGGCCTGCTCGCCGGGGCCACCTTTGCCGGGAAGGTTCATCGGATCCGCGTGCGAGAGGTCGACGGCCCAGGGCCCGGTCACCCTGGCGACCGTGGGCTCGGTGCACGACTGGTCGCCGGGCCGCGCGTTCGGGCCCTGGGAGAGCGTGATGTTGTCCAGCGTCACCAGCAGGCGGGTGAAATGAACGTCCCAGCCGTCGACGAACGCCGGAGCGTCGGCGCTGGCGGGCGGGAAGGAATAGCCGGTCAGCGCCAGCACCTCACCCGACGCCGCGAAGAGGACGCCGCCGGGCCCCGGGTCGGCGGGCGGCGTGAACGCCGCCAGCGTCGCCGGCGTGGCGGCCGGCATCGTCGCCGACGTCGAGCTGGACGAGGTCCCGCCGCACATGGCGCTGCTGGCGCATGTCACGGGGCCCGCGCTCGAGCTGCTAGAGCATGACGCGAGCAGGGAGGTCAATGTCGCCCCGACCAGCACAGTGGGGAGAACCGTCTTAGGGATGCGCATGTCACTCACTCCTTGTCTTCGTCTTGGGTTTCAGAGCGCGTCGCTCCAGGTGAACGTGTAGGGAGCGATCGAACGCAGGTTGCTGTAGAAGTTCTGCGCGGCGACCACGCCCGGGCCGTCGGGAAAGACGCGCGCGCCGTTCGCCGGGTCGGTGGGCAGCTGGGTGAAATCGACCGCCTCGAAGTAGCGGCGCGGATCGATGCGCACCAGCAAGCCGCCGCTCGCGCGCAGCGCCGGCGCCGCCGGGATCGGCGTGACGATGCGCTGCTTGCAGATCGGGCTACCCCCGGCGGCGCTGGTGGTCGCCGGCTGCCGGTTGGCGCCGATCGTCACCGTGCCGGTGAAGGCCAGTGTCACCGCTCCCTGTGTCGCTGATCCGGCCACCGACAGGATCACGGTCGGATCCGACGCCGCGTTCACGTCACCGCCCGTCAGCCACAGCTCGCCCACGCGCGGCGCCGGATCGGTGATGCCGCGCGCGTCGGTCGGGAACCGCTGCGGGGCGGGATCCAGCAGGTCGACGTCGAGAGCCGAGGTCTCCTCCGCGACGTAGGTGCCCGTGAGGTAGCAACCCGTCGCCTGTCCGCCAGAGACCGGCGCGCTCTGGTCCAGGTAGACGGCGCCCACGTGCAGCTGGGCGCGCGCCAGCGACACACTGAACCCACCGGTCGAGAACGTCAGCGGCTGGCCGGCGACGGCGTCCGCTGGTCCCGATGCGGCCACCGCGAAGACGACGGTGTCGCCGCCGGTCTGTCCGACGCACGCGCCGCACGCCAGGGCGCCGAGCAACGACCACACCAACGGCGCGCGCATCAGGTCCCTCCGAAGGTCACGCCCAGAGTCACGAACACACCGCGCGGCGCACCCGCGGTGAACGTGCGAGCGGGGACCAGCGTGGGTTGTGGCTGGCTGTGGAAGTCCGACGCGTAGTTGTACTCGCCGAGCCGGTATTGCGTGTTGAACAGGTTCGTCGAGAGCAGGCGCACCTGGTAGCGATCCCAGGACAGGGTGGCGGAGGCGTCGACGGTGAAGATGTCGCCGCTGACCTGGCCGTAGGGGAGCGGCCGGCGGCCGACGTACGTGACGCCGATGCCGAGTGAGCCGCGCGCGTATCGCCCGAGGATCGGGCGCGGCGAATCGTGAAAGAGCGCGCTGTCCGACCGCAGGACCGCGCCCGGCACGTACGCGACCGCGGTGCCGTCGTCGTTGTACTTCGCGCGGACCAGCGTCAGGTTCGCCGATTCGTCGAAGAACGGCCCGGTCACGCGCAGCGCGCCCAGCCACCCCGTGCGGGTGGTGCCCACGCCGATGACGTTGCGTCCCTCCGTCTGGTCGAAGATCAGATCTTTGTCGATGACCGTCTGGAAGGCGACGGAGCGCGCCATCACGGTGAGGCCGCGCAGCTGCCCCGTGAAGGAGGCGCCGGCCTCGTACGCCGTGATGCTGGCGAAGGCCGCCGCGACGTTGGCGATGACGTAATCCGGATCCACGGAACGCACGCCCTTGCCCCAGCTGAGCGAGAGGGAGAGGCCGCGCAGCGGCCCCGCGAGCAGCGAGGCGCGCGGCAAGAGCGCGATGCCCGATGTCGACGTGACCTGGTCGGGCTCGCGCGGCCGTCCGAAGTCCTGTTGCGACAGGCAGCTTTCGTCGATCGGCAGGTTGGACGGCGGCGGGTGGGCGATCGAGTGGACGGCGCAGCTGTCGTGCACGACGTACGTCAGCAGCTCGGCGCGCCCGCCGCCGCGCAGGGCCAGCCAGCGTCCGAGCCGCAGGCTGGCGTCGGCGTAAAGGCCGATGTCGCCGATCTGTGAATCGAGGTTCGCCTCGGTCTTGTAGGGCGCGCCGGTCGAGGCCTCGAGGCGTTGTTGCGTCCCGGCCGCGTCGTCACCGCGCGCGAAGTAGCCGAGCTCGAGCTCCTGGCGCTGGCCCCACCACGACCCGGCCAGCCGCGCCCAGCCGCGCGCGCCGATCGTCGTCTCGTGCACCTCGAGATCGAGCATGTCGCCGCGCTGTCCGTGCACGCTCTGCAGCGGCTGCTGCACGTCGAGAAGGAAGCCCGTGAAGTTCTCGAGCAACCGCATGTCGCGCTTGATGACGAACACCTGCTGGGCGAACGTGGTGTCGCCCGCGTGAGTCTCGAGATCGGCGGCGATCGAGGTGCGCGAGGCGTCCCCTCCCTCGGGAATGCGCTGGCGCGCGAAGCTGCTGAGGTCGGAGCTGTCGTAAAAACCGATGCGACCCGCCTGGTAGTCGTCCTCGCGGATGACGCCCGCCGAGTGAAAGTGCGTGGCGTAGGCCTGCGCTGTCAGCCGGTACGTTCCGGCGGCGCCCAGCCGTCCCTCGTACTGGCCCATCGCCGAGGCGTCCTGCGCGTCGCGGTTTTGCCCGAATCCGTCCGTGCGGGAGATCGCCGCCGCGCCGAAGGTGTGGTTGCTCTCGCCGGGCGGGCCCCAGAGGCCGAGGACGCGCTCGGTCCCGAAGCTTCCCAGCGTGGCGCGGAGCGAGAGTCCCCGCTCGGCCAGGCCCAGCTCGTAGTCGGCGCTGCCCGCGACGGCGAAGTTTCCTTGCCGCGGATCGAACGGTCCTTCCACCACGCGCAGGGACTCGACCAGCTCCGGGATGATGAAGTGCGTGTCGGCGTAGCCGTTGCCGTGCAGGTTGCCGGCCTCGTTGATGGGGACGCCGCCGACGGAGAACTCGATGTCCTGCCCCTCGCGCGCGTCGAAGCCGCGCAGGAAGACCTGCTCGGCGTGGCCCGCGCCGCCCTCGTTGGTGAGCAGGATCCCGGGCGCCAGCTTCAAGAGCTCGGAGGCGTTGGCGCGCGGCACCTGGGCCAGGTCGCCGACGCGAATCTGGAAGTCGGAGGCGCCGCGGCTCGAAACCGGGCGCCGCCCGACGATGGTGACGTCGATGGCCGCGGGCGGAGATGGAGTCGGCGGAGGCGGCGAAGACGGAGACGGCGGAGGCGGCGGCGGGGTCGGCGGAGCAAGTGCGGGCGCCGTCGTGGGCGGGGCGGTCCCGGGCGGTTCCGCCGTCGCTGCCGTCGCTGGGGTCGCCGCATCCGGTGGCGCCGCCGGCTGCGCGGGGGCGATCGACGCGGGCGGCGGCGCGGGCGGCGGTTCGAAGTGAAACAGCAGCTGGACGCGGCTGGGGATCGGGACACCGTCGCGCGTCGCCGGGCGGAACCGCCAGCGGCTAGCCGCCTCCAGCGCGGCGCGATCCAGGGCCGGCGCCAGGCCGCGCGCGATCTCGACGCCGGTCACCGCGCCCGCGGCGTCGATGGTCGCGGTGACCGCCACGTCGCCGCGAACGGCGCCGGCGCGCGCCTCGGCCGGGTACGCGGGGCGCTGCTCCTCGACGACCGCGGGTGGTCGGATATCGACGACGGGCTGCGCGGACGACCCGCGCGGCCAGATGCCCAGCACCGCGATCGCGACGACCGCTCGCGCGCGCGGCTGGATTTTTCCGGCGGATTTTCCAACGCGATGAGAACCTGTCGGCAAGGGACGCAAGCGACCTCCTTCGGGCGACGACGCCGTTCGATCGGAGCGAGCGCGTTCTGCGCTGCTGGCGATTGGCGGGTGACCAGCGCGGCGGACCCGGGATCAGGCTGACGTCGGGTCCGGTCGCGCGCGCCGCAACGGAGCGGCGCCACGCATTCGAACGACGCACGGACGAGCGGTGAACGCTCCGGAGCCGTGCGACGCGCGGGCGACTAGATCGCGGGTGGCGAGGTCTTGGGCGCGCTCGCCAGAACGACGGTTCGTCCGGGCCGGATCACCGACACCGGCGCACGCGGCGCCGGCACCGTCGGCGGCGGGAGATCGCGCACGATGGCGGTGCGGGCCGGCGCCGCCGTGCCGCCGCGAATGATCAGGGCCAGCGCGCAATGCTCGTGATCGTCGGCGGGGGAGGAGTCCTGGGCGCCGGCGCTGCCGCTGGGCGAGGGGAGGGCGTTCGCCTCTTCGCGCGCCTCGATGCCGGCGCGGCCGACGGGAACGTCTGTCATCTCGCCGTGATCGGCGCAGATCACGTGGCGCACGGTCATCTCGTGCCAGGCGGACTGCAGCTGGGCGCCCATGACGGCCAGCAGCACCAGCGCCGACAGCGTCGCCGCTGCCCGCGTCCTCCTCAGGCGATCGAGGACTGGTTGATCGGCCGGCCTGCGCATGCCCGTCCTTTGCTGCTAAGCGATCGGCCGAGACCTGTCAAGGAGCTTTCGCCTCCATCGACGAAGCCGTGTCGGTCTTGTACAAACCGAAACGCCGGGACGGGCGGGCGTCACGGGTCCGCGTCCTCCAGCTTTGCGGTGCGCATGAAACGCCGTTCCCACAGCGGCAACAGGGCCAGCCCCGACGCGTCGAGCAGCCGCAGCCAGAATCGCTCTGGCAAGTGTTCGGCGAACAGCACGTAGGTCCCTGCCCGGACGATCTCGATGAGAAACCGTTTCGTCCCCGGGCTCTCGAGGTCGATGAGGAAGTTCGTCTCGCCCAGTGTGATGGTGCCGCCCGCCTCTACGGCGTTGGCGGGCATCGAGAACAGGTTCTGAGCGGCGGCGGCCACGGCCTGGACGACGTGCTCGCGATCGGCTGCCGGTCGGACCGCGATCGCGGTCGAGACGCCCGGACCGGGCTCGAGCAGCAGGTCATACGTTCCCTCCCCGAGGTCGTAGGCGGCCGCGTAACGGAACGGATAAACCCGGCGCGGCGGCGGCGGCGAGGCGCCGGAAGGTGGTTTGCTTGCGCTGGCGATCGACATGACGTTCCTTTAAGCGAGGCGAGAGGCAGCGGCGAGAGTGTCTTGGCCGGCTGAGGCGCGCCGGCGCGCGCGGGGCGCCGGACGTCGCCGCGAGCGCGATGATCGTCCCCGCCTTCATGGATCCGAGCTGGCTCGATGGTGCGAAGAGATCGCGTTCGTCGAGACGCATGGCCGTTTCCTTCTTGCAGCTAAGCCAAGCGAACCACGCTGTCAAGAGGTCGCGCCGCGCGCGGCGCGATCGAGTCGACGGAGCGGAAAGGGATCACCGCGCCGCCGCGCGCGCCCGTCGTGGTAGGAGAAATGTCGTGAAGGCCGCGGGAGATTTTCCCCGGCGAGCGGCGCTGGC
>DATKEU010000195.1:0-9932 GCA_035544495.1 Polyangia bacterium
CCCCCGAAATCGAAGGTGACCTTGACGCCCATCGGTGTGCCCATCAGCGCGCCGATCGAATACGTACCGGGCGACAGCACCAGCACTGTGTACTTCAGCCACTCGCCGCCAGCCGTGTACGAGAGATAGGTGTCTTCCGCAGTCGTCATATCGGCGTGCTGGGGGACCGGCGTTCCGACGGTCACCATCGGTCCCGTCAGCGTCGGGCCGTTCGGTCCCGGAACCCAGGTCGGACCGTCTGTGGCGAAGGCGTCGACTTCAGCCAGGTTCATGTGGCTGAGGCCGGCGTTGTCGGCGTCCGCGCGATAGACGGGGCAGGCACCCATCGACTGGTCTCGATCGTCACAGCCCTTCTTGTTGCCGCAGCACCAATCCGTGAGCTTGATGCCCGTCGTGCAGGCGGCGGCCGTCTTTCCCGCGCCGTTGTGACAGAAGGCGACGCCGGGCCCGCCCTTGTCGTAATTGGCGATGTAGAGAAATCCCGGGATCACGTTCTGGGTGAATGGTGTGCCCGTGTACCCGGCGGGGACCATGTTCACGCCGCCGTCGATGACGATGATGCTGTCGGCGCCACCGTCGGACGGTCCGGTGGCCGCATCGCCGGAGCCTCCGCTGCCGCCGCCGGCGTCGGTCATGTCACCGCCGCTGCCGGAAGCGCCGCCGCTCGCCGACGCGCCGCCGCTACCGTTGCCGCCGCCCGAGCCGGGCTGGCCGACGCTGCCGCCCGTGCCGCTGGTTCCTGGTGGCGACGTCGCGCTCCCCGATCCACAGGCCCCGACGGCGACCAGGAGGAGAATCAAAAGCAGCTTGTTCGACTTCATCCATCACTCCCTTGGAATTGCCCCATCATCCTGGCAGGGAATGCGATTTTCAAGCGGGGTTTTGGCTCCCGGCGCGCCGCTGACGCGAAAACGCGCTCAACCCGCCTTGAAATAGTCGTACGCGCGGGCTCTCGGCGCCACGCGGCGCTCGAGGGCGCGCTTCTCGTCATCCGCCATGGGTGTAAACGCCGTGGCGACGGCCAGGTTACGCCTCACCTCGGCGACGCTCGAACATCCGACAATGACGGTGTCGGCGATCGATGCGGTGTAACGCAGCAGTTCTTCGGGCTGCGCGACGTCCAGCAGGCGGCCGGCGGCGAGCGCCTTCATGCCAACGACGCCCATCCCCTGGCGCCGCGCCTCCGCGACGACCGTGGAGACGAAGGGACTGCGCCGGCCGTCCGCGGGGTTGATGGCGCAGAGCACGCTGTCGAAAGGAAACCGCGCCATCGCCTCCAGCAGAACGCCCGGATCGTGGTGCCCGGTCAAGCCGATGTGGCGCACGCGTCCGTCGGCCTTGGCGGCCAGCGCGGCCTCGATCGCCCCGTTCTTGCCGAAGATGACGTCCAGCTCGGCGCGGCTGCGGAGGTCGTGCATCTGCCACAGATCGAGCCAGGTGGTGCCCAGGCGGCGCAGGGAATTGTCCAGCAGGCGAAGGGCGTCGTCGCGCGTGCGCTCGTGTGTCTTCGACGCCAGGAAGACGCCGGCTCGGGCGCGCGGGCCCGCTTCGCGAAAGGCCGCTCCGTAATAGTCCTGGCTCTGCGCGTACGCGGGCGCCGTGTCGCAGTAGCGGACGCCCAGGCGCAAGGCCTCGATGATGACGGGCACGGCATCGCGGGCGCGCCCGGTGGTGCGCAGGATCCCCTCTCCGCCCAGCGAGATGGGAAGGACCTTCGCGGCGGTGCGCCCGAGGGCGCGGGTCGCCGGCGCGTCGATGCTCATGCTTTGCCTCTCACGGGGAAACAGTTTACCGAATGTCGCATCGGCGGGCACTGAGGAGCACGCGGCGGCGCTCTCCGGGAATCGGTCGCGATCGCCGGAATTCGAAGGAAAGGGCGCGGTCGGCCGGCGGAGCGCGCGGGTTACACGTGGCGCGGCGTTTGCTCCACCAAGCGCCCACGAAGACCATCCGACAGAGCGCGCGCGAGGTGCCGGTGCTGGCCGAGGCTGACGTGCTGGTGATCGGCAGCGGTCCGGGCGGTCTGGCGGCGGCGCTGTCCGCGGCGCGCGCCGGAGTCGGCGTCCTGCTGGTCGAACGCTTCGGATGTCTGGGCGGCAACATCACCGCCGTCGGCGTCGAGAGCATCGCCTGGTACCGGCGCGAGCAGACCGTCGACTGCGAAGGGATCGGCGTCGAGTTCGAGCAACGCGCGAAAGCGGAGGGCGCGTCCAGCCCCGAGCCGCAATCGAAAAGCGAGGCGATCAACGCCGACATGTTCAAGTACGTCGCCGACAAGCTGGTGGCGGAATCGGGCGTGCGCCCGCTGCTCCACGCCGTCGCGGTCGACGCATTGATGGACGGTGACAACATCCGGGGCGTGGTCACGCACAGCAAATCGGGGCCGGGCGCCATCCTCGCCCGACGCGTGATCGACGCCTCCGGCGACGCCGACGTCGTTCACTACGCGGGCGCGCCGTATCGTCTGACAGCCCGGGAGCGGATGCTGCCGGTCACCGTGATGTTCTCCGTGACCGGCGTCGATCGGAGGCGCTTCCTCGACTATGTGGCGGAGAACCCGACGACGTACCGGGACTGGGGCAAGGAATGGGACATTCAGAAAGGCGGCAAGGAGGACGAGCTCTTCAGCCCCTACCTCGAGAAGCCGTTCAACCAGGCCCGCGCCGCCGGCGTCATCCCACCGGGAATGAAGACCATCGGCGGCACCTGGAGCACGATCACCGACTCCGGCGAGGCGACGTACCTGAACATGATCCACCTGACGGGCTTCGACGGCACCGACGTCTGGGACCTGACGCGCGCCGAGATCGAAGGGCGCCAGCAGGCGCTGCAAGCCATCCGCGCGCTGAACCACTTCGCGCCCGGGTTCGAGAAGGCGAAGCTGCGCACGTTCGGCATGACCCTGGGCGTGCGCGACACGCGCAAGATCGACGGCGTCTACAACCTGACCGAGCACGACGTGCGCAACCAGGCACGCTTCGACGATTCGATCGGCATCTTCCCCGAGTTCATCGACGGCTATGGCGTCCTGGTGCTGCCGACGACGGGGCGGTATTTCGAGATCCCGTACCGCGCCCTGGTCCCCCGCCGCGTGGAGAATCTGCTGGTTGCAGGGCGCTGCATCGCCGGCGACGAGATCTCGCACGCTTCCGTGCGCAGCATGATGTGCTGCGCGGTGACCGGGCAGGGCGCGGGCGTCGCCGCCGCGGTTTCGATCAAGGACGGCGTCGCCGTTCGCGACGTCGACATCGCCCGACTGCAGGCCGAGCTGCGCCGCCAGGGCGTGCGCCTGCACTGAGGTGAGAGCGGCCCGCACGCCGGGGGCGAGGCCGATCGCCGGCCGCGTCAACGACCAAGCACGTCTTGAATCGCGGAGCCCAAGATTCTAGGCTGTCGCCTGGTGCTGGAGATGGACTTACCGCGCCCGGCAACGAGAGGTTTACGCACCGGCCGCGCGCCTGGCGCCGGTGCGACGATTCTGGTGTTCGCCGCGATCGGGGCTGCCAGCGGGCCGGCGACGACGCGGGCCACGCCGCCGACGCCCGCGGCGAAGGCTGCCGTGGTGGCTCAGGCCGCGACGTCGAGCGCCGCGATTCCGATCGTCGACGGCGGGCGCGTCGTGGGCCAGACGACGGCCGACGACGCGCGCCGCGACGGACTGACCGTGGTCGATCTCTCGGACGACTGGCTGCCGTACGTTTTCTCCGAGGAGCCCGGGAAGCCGCAGCCGCTGCGGCCGTATCTCATCGATCTCGCCAACGGGCGGTTCCGCCCGAACAAGGCGTATGCGCGCGCCCGCGAGGATCGCACCTTCGAGGCCTTCGGCGTGTTCCCTAGCGTCAACCTCGTGCGGCGGCGGCTGGCCGATCGCAAGCGCCACGTCTGCCACGATCGCGTGAAGGACGACGCGCTGGAGAAGATGCCGCCAAAGAGCGTGATCGTGCCGGAGGAGCCTGAAAAGACGCCGAACCCCAATCCGCTCGCGCCGGGCGCGCCCGTGCCGCCGGCGGGTGCGAGCGCGGCGGGCGAAGCGCCGAAGCCTTCGAGCCCTGAACCGCCCACGGCGGGCGCGCCGGCGGCGGCGGCGAATGGGCCGACGGCGACGACCGAGAAGCCCCCGCGGAAACCGTTGAGCCCGGCCGAGCAGCGGGCCGTGATCGCGATGCAGGCGCACCTGCGCTGCGAGGATCTGCTGCCTGCCAAGGCCAAGCCCGGGCGAATGGATCGCCGGACGGTCGCCGGATTGCAGATCTACCAGCGGCTGAACATGCTCGCCGACCACGGGCGCATCGATCTCGAGACGCGCACCGCGCTTCTCGGCGACAGCCGCGAGCACGATTTCCGCGCGCTGCTGCGCGCGCTGCGCGAGCGGGTGGTCGATGCGACCGGGCTGTTAGAGGACGGCTCGGCCCTCGGCGTTCAGAGTGAAGTGCAGGGGCGGGTCCTCGACAGCGCGGAGTTTCGCCCGCTGCCCATGCAACCAGCCGCTGCGCCGCCGCCCAGTCCGCCCCCTCCCGCACCGGCGCAGGGGACACCCGCGACGCCCGCCGCTGGCGCCGTCGCGGCGGTCAAGATCGTCCCTGCGCCCGATCTGATCGGCGCGGCCACCCAGGCCGCCAGCCAGGCGCTGGGCTGGACGTCGCCTGACGCCGTTGTCGCCAGCGCGCTGGCGCTGCCGCCGGCGCCGGCGTCCGGAGGGCAAAAACCAAAACGCAAAGCGCGTGCGCCCAAGGGCCCCGTTCCCCTGCCGGTGGCCGTCGCGCTCCGGCTGCCGCCGCTGCCGCCTTACCACGGCCCGCAGATGCAGCTGCGCGCCGAGATAGATCGCGGGGAGGTGGTCCTGGCGAAGCCGGAGCTCGACAAGGACGGGCGCAAGAAGTGGAAACCGCCGGTCGCCGATCGTCCGACGCTGACGCTCTACGCGCGCGTGGGCGATCACGAGGTCGCGTTGATGCGCTGGCCGACCACCATCGGCGGCTGGAAGGCGATCCAGAAATCCGACGGGACCATGGCGCTGAAGTACAGGGAGTCGATCACCGGGGACGCCGTCTGGCCCCAGGTGCTGGCCACGCCGACCTGGCACCCGTTCGCCGGACTGCCCACGCGCCACCTCCTCATCAAGCGCGGCGATACCTGGGAACCGAAGACCGAGATCATCGGCCCGGGTTATCGCGCGGCGTACGGGCTGGTGGCGATCGTGCACAAGCAGATCATGGGTGTGAACGAGCGCGGCGAGCAGCAACTGGAGGATCTGCGCATCCGCACCCACGGCACGCCCGCGTACCGATCGGTCAAGCGCGGCGAGAGTAGCGGGTGCCACCGGCTGCACAATCAGCTGGCCCTGCGCCTGGCGGGATTTCTCGTCAAGCACCGAGCGAACGTGCGCCAGGGCCTGGTGCCCGAGGATTACGTGCGGCACCTCGAGTACCAGGGCCAGCAAGTAGCGCTCGAGAGCGGGAGCAAGGGCTACGGCTTCGCGCTGACGCCGCCCGTTCCGGTGACGGTTCTCGACGGCGACGTCCGCGGCGACGCCAAGGCCGTCAAGCGGCTGGTGCCGCTGGCCGCGGTTCCCTAGGCGCGGGCGGGTCAGGACTGCGGGCGCGCGTGGTCCGGGCGCGCGCGGCGCGGGCCGCCTACGGCAAGCCGGGCACCTCCATCTGGAGGATGTTCACGCCGCCGCCGACCACGAGCATGAGCTTGCCGTCCGCGCCGCCGTACGCCGAGTTGGTTTGCATGGCGGTGATGCGGCCCGCGCAATCAATGGCGAACCCATCGCCCATTCCCTGCGCGGCGCCCGCGGCCTTGCCCGTGGGAACGCCGTTCGCGTCGATGTTCCAGGTTCCGCCGCCGACGGTGTAGAGCAGCTTCTCGTCCGGAGAGAGGCCGATACCATTCGCGTCACCGCTCTTCGTGATGAGGCTGACCATACCCATGGGATCGATGCGCAGGAAAGCAGGTCCGATACCGCCGGGTGGACGGCCCCCCAGTTCGTAGTGTGGGTTGCTGAAATAGATGTTGCCGGTGCTGTGCACGACCACGTCGTTGGGCGAATCGAACTTCATGCCCATCCAATTGTCAGCGACGATACGCGCTTCCTTGGTCGTGATGTTGAACTCGGTGATCGAACGGGTCTTGTGGCAGGCGGCGATGATGTTGCCGGTGGCGCCGACCGCGAGGCCGTTGGTCCCCACGTCGTGCGCCCAGATCTCGCACGGGCCACCGCTGGCCGGGACCTTGATGATGTCACCGCCGGCCATCCCGCCCGGGTTGGAGTGTACGAAGTCAGAGAAGAAGAACGCGTTCTGGCTGGCGATCCAGGTGGGGCCTTCGTGATAGCCGTATTCGAACTTGAAGCCCACGCACGCGGGTATCATGCCATTCACCTTCTGCGCCGGGAACGGACCGGCCGGGCAGCTAAATTGCTTGTGTGGCATTGTGTTGCTGGGTGGGGTGTCCGCTCCGCCGCCGTCGGCGACGGTCGCGCCTCCCGAACCGGCGGTGCCGCCGGCGTCGACGTCGACGGTCGCGCCTCCCGAACCAGAGCCGCCGGTCGCTCCGCCGTTCACGTTGCCCCCGCTACCCTGCCCACCGCCGCCCGAACCGTTGGAACCGCCGCTGCCGCCGGCGCCGGTCATTCCATTTGCATCGTCTTTGCTGCAGCCGCCCGCGGCCAGGGACAGCGCCACAGTCAGGGAACCAAGGATCTTGGCGAGGTTCATGAAGCCGGAGTTTGCCTGCTCTCGCATCGCGATGGGGGCAGAATCGACGGTTGACGCGGAAAAACGCGATCTTACGGGGTTTTTCAACATCCGGCGGACCCGCGCGGCATCCTGGGCGGGCCCTCCCGGGGTCTCGGGTCCAGCCCCCTCACCGACGGAAGTCCACGCCCACGGTTGACCACAGGCGCCCACGGTTGATATGGATCGAGAATGGATCTTCGCACCTTCATCGGCCTTATCGGTGTGGCTTCCTTTTCTGTCGGCGTCGTTGCTTGTAGCGGCGGCGAGGGCGCCCCAAACGTCACCGCCGGCTCGGGTGGGACGAGCGCCACCGGCGGGAGCGGAAGCGGCGGCATGGGTGGTGGTTCCGGTGAGTCGACCGGTGGCAGCCCCGGCACGGGTGGCGCCACTCCGATCGACGGCGGGTCGTCCGGCGGTACCAACGGCGGGACGGACGGGGGTGGTTCCGGTGGTGGGTCGCCCGGGGACGGGGGCACGACGACGAGCATGCGCAGGCACGGCAAGAGCGCGGGCTGCGGCATGGCTCCCGTCGCAGGTGGAACGGTGACCATCCAGAAGTGCATGGGTTGCAGCGCCGCCATGGGCGACTGCCCGCGCGACTGCATCGCGCCGGAGTTCGCGCCCAGGGCGGCTGGCGGGCCCGTCGACTTCACCATGCGTCCGTTCACGCTCAGGGCCCCCGCCGGCTACAACAACATGACTGCCTATCCACTCCTGTTGGGAGGTGGCACTTGCGGCAGCGGGGGCGGGGGTTACGACGTCCCGGGTGACAACGGCATCCACGTCAATTTGGCCATCCACAACGGAAACGGCCCCGACGGTATTTGCTTTGCCGACGGCGGCCAGGCGTGCTCGGGCGACACGACGCACCTGGCCTATTGCGTGAACAGTCCCGAGATCCCCTACGTGCGCGCCATCCTTGCGTGGGTCGAAGCGCATTACTGCGTGGATCTCGACAAGGAATTCATTATCGGCGCCAGCAGCGGAGCCTGGGAGGCCTACACGAACGGCTGCGGGAACGCCGACCAGCTGCGTGGCTTCATGGCCAACGCCGGGGGCAAGCGCGAACACCGCTGGCCGTGCAACGGGCCCATCGCCGCGTACATGATTGCCAACACGGGCGACGGCATGAATCCGATCACGACGGGTGGCTTGGAACCCCACCTCGACAGCCACGGCTCCTCGGCCGCGCGCGACGAGCTTCTGGTGAGGAACGGCTGCACGGGCGGCGTCGCCGCCGGCACTCAATACAGCCCGCAATACCCCAAGTGCATCAAGTACAACTGCCCGGCGGCTTATCCCGTCGTCTGGTGTGCGCTCGGTGGTGGTCACACGAATACCAACGACGGTGGCGTCAATTACGCGGCCGGCGTCTGGCCGTTCTTCATGTCATTGCCGGCCTCGCCCTAAAGGCGCTCGCCGCGCTCGCCAGCAATGGGCTCATGATTCTGGTGATCATCCGGCGCGGTGTCCGATCCAGCGTGGCGACGACGCTGGCGCTGGCGCTGGCCGCTGCGGGCTGCTCCAGTGCTTCCTCTTCCACCGCCGGTGTCGATTCGGGCAGCGGCAGCGGCGGCCAGAGCACGCCGGGCGAGGATGCGAACCAATCAGAACCATCGCCGGCGGGCACGGGCGGAGCGACCGGAACCGGCGGATCCAGCACCGTCGGCGGTGCCGGGGGCAGCGACGGCGGTGCGATGTCTGATTCCGGTGCGGCCGTCTCGCCGCCGGCTGGCAGCGGAACCTGGACCGATCTGGCGCCGGTGCCCGGCGGTCCGCGCAGCAATGGATGCGGAGCGCTGGTCAACGGCTTGCTGTTCGTCGTCGGCGGGGCGGATCCGCTGGGCACGGACGTGGAAGCGTACGACCCCAAGACCAACACGTGGGAGACGCACGTGAAGATGCCCGTGTCGGTCAATCACGCCAACGTGGCCGGCCTGGGCGACAAGCTGTACGTGATGGGCGGGCGCGGTTCGCTGGGCACGTTCGTTTACAACCCATTTGCGCCGATGGCCGACCGCAAGTGGACGCGCATCGCGCAGATCCCCGCCCAGCGCGAGGCGGCTTCGGTCGGCGTCATCGGCAACAAGATTTACCTGGTGGGCGGCGCCGCCACCGGCGTCGATCCGCCGCGCGGCGACGTCTTCGTCTACGATCCCGCCACCGACACCTGGGACACGTCGCAGCCGCCGCTGCCCATCGGGCGAACCCACGCCGCCTCGGCGGTCATCAACGACATCTTGTACATCACCGCCGGCCGCAAGTTCGCCGAGCGCTTCACCGAGCCGGCCGGCTGGCTGACCAGCACCTACGCGTACGATCCGCGGACACGCCAGTGGTCGCAAAAGAAGGACGCCATCACGGCGCGCAGCGGCTGCATCGGCGCGACGATCAGAGGCCTCCTCATCGTCTCTGGAGGCGAAGGCGCTCCCGGTGGCGGCTCGTTTCCCCAGGTCGAGGCGTACAACCCCGACACCGATCAGTGGACCGCGCTGGCGCCCATGAAGCACCCGAGCAATGAAAACGCAGAGGCGGGCATCGACGACAAGGTCTACATGGCGGGGGGCGCGCAAACGAACATCACGACCGCCTTGTCGCTGCCATAGTGCCGCAGAGGGACGTGCTGGCGCCTCTTAAGGCTTGGGATGGGCGGCGAGCCAGTCGGCGATGCTGCGGGCCCAGATGGGCTGGCGGGGGTACGGGACGTGACCCGCGCCGCGCATCGTCCACAGCTCGACCCCGCGGCAGCCGGTCCAGCGCTCCGTCGTCGTCTCGGCATCGGGAACGTCGTCTCGAAGAGGGCCCACGACGAGATCGCGCGGCGCCGCGGACGTATCCGGGATCGGGTCGCAGTGGTCGAGGGCAGCCCAGGTGCTGGCTGACTGGTGGGCCGATGGCAGGTGGCTCTCGCCGGGGGCGCCGATGCTCTTCCCATCGTAAGGCACCAGCTGGTCGTCGGTGCCGTGGATTTGGAGGACGGCGACGGGTTCGCTCGGTTTGCAGCGGCTGGTGTCCGCCCACATCGCCCCGGCCTGGCTGACGATGGCGGCCACGCGGGCGGCGCGATCGCACGCGTATCTGTGCGACATATAGCCGCCGTTCGACAGACCCATGACGAAGACACGCTTGGCATCGACGCGATGGTGAGCGCTGACGTCATCGATGACGGCGTCCAGGTAAGCCACGTCGTCG
>DATKEU010000196.1:0-18293 GCA_035544495.1 Polyangia bacterium
GAAGGGCCCGCCCACCGCCGCCAGCGTGCGCCGGTGCTGTTCCGCCAGCACCTCGGTCGGAGCCATCAGCAGCGTCTGTCCGCCCGCCGCCGCGACCGCCACCGCAGCGAGCAACGCCACCACCGTCTTGCCGCTCCCGACGTCGCCGCACAGCAGCCGCTGCATCGGCCGCGGGCTCGCCAGGTCGGCGGCGATGGCCGTCACCGCGTTCGCCTGCCCGGCGGTCAGCGCGAACGGCAGCCGCGCGCGCGCCGCCGCCAGCAGCTCGGCGCCGTCGACGGCGTTGCAGGGGCGCGCCGGCCGCGCGCCCGCGCTCGCCCGCCGCGCGCGAAAGCCGACCTGCAAGATGAACAGCTCCTCCAGCGCCAGCCGCCGGTGCGCAGGTGACCTCCCCGCCCGCAGCGCCGCCAGCGCCTCCGCCGAGATGCCAGCGTCGGGCAGGTGCAACGCCCGCCAGGTCTGGCCGCGGCCCGGCAGCGCGCAACGCGCGCGCAGCCCGGCGGGCAGAACGTCGTCGATGTCGTCGACGTAGTCGATGTCGGCCGCGCCGGCCGTGTCCGCCCCTGCCGCCAGCGCCGCCGCGATCATCTTTTCCAGGACCCGCCCACCGACGCCGTCGATAAGCGGATAGCGCGCGCGGATCCCGGGCGGCGCCGCCGTCACGTTCAAGGGATGGATGAGCTCCGGTCGCCCATCCGCGCCGAAGCGCAAGGCTCCCGCCAGCGCCACGGACTCGCCTTTTGGAAAGGCGCGCGCCATCCCGCCGGGCGCGCGGAACCAGCGCGCCCGCAGCGTGGCGCCGCCGTCGTCGACGGTGACGTCGAGAAACCGGCGCGGAAAGACGTGCACCCGGCGCACCACGCCGCGCACCACCACCACCTGGCCCGGTGAAAGCTGCGGCAGCGCCGCCACCGGCGTGGCCGCGCGCAGATCGTCGTAACCGCGCGGCGCCAGCGCCAGCAGATCACCGACGGTGACGATCCCGGCCGCCGCCAGGCGCGCCACCGTCTTCGGACCGGCCCCCGGCAACCGCGCCACCGGATCCCGCGCCTGCAACGCCGCGCCCGCACCCGCGCCGGCCGGACGCTGGTCCCGGACGCCCTCGCCCCGCGCCACGCCGACCCGTTTTTTACCGTTTGTACGTGAAGCGGAGCTCGTAATCGCAGAGGTAGAAGACATCCCCCTCGTCGATCCGTTTGTTGTCGATGCGCATCCCCTTGAAGTCGATCCCGTTCGTCGACCCCAGGTCCTTGATGAAATACGTCCCGTTCCGCCGGATCACCGCCGCGTGCTTGCGCGAGATGTTGCCGTCCTTGATCGGAAGATCGGACGACTTCGACCCGCGCCCGATGATGAACTGATCCTTGTCGATGCGGTACTTCTGGTTGTCGAAGACCAGGTACAGCGGCGCCGTCGAGCCGCCGGAGCTCCCCTCGCTGAGGGCGCTGCGCGGCGGGGGCGGCGGCGACGGCGCGTGGAGGGCCGAGGCCCCCAACCCCGGCCCCGGCGCCGGGATGCCGCGTCCCCCGAGCGACGACGTCGCGCTCATCGACGCCGACGGGCGGCCGGTCGCGGTCGGGCGCGTCGACTGCGGCGTGGGCGGCGGGGTGTCCTCCTCGGTGACGCCAGTCTGGTACCCGGCCAGCTGCGCGTAGGCCAGGAGGGCGTCATTGACCAGATCGTCGATCGCGGACTCCTGCTCCTCCGCCATGCGCTGGAACGTGCTCCAAAGGACGTCCTCGCACAGGAACTGGCGCAGGTTTCGTGTCTTTCCAGGGCGCGCCATGGTCAGGCCTTTTTCTTGACGGCCTCGGCAGCGCGCGCGGCGGCCTTGCCGACGGTCTCGCCGGGGGGAAATCCCTTCAGCGTCGCCCCGTCCTTGGCGACCGCCTCCAGCGCCGGCGCGTCGGCCGCGCGCCCGATCTGCTCCAGCGACATCGCCGCGGTCATGCGCGCCAGCGGCGATCGAGATCCCAGCGCCTTGACCAGCGCCGGGCGCGCCGGGGCGCCCAGCTTCTCGATCAGCTTGACCAGCAGATCGTCGATGTCGATTCGTTTGTAAGCGGCGCCCGCCGGAAACGCCTCCAGACCGGGGATGATGCCGTCCGCCTTGCTGATCGCCAGCAGGACCTCGAAACCGCGATAGCGAACGATCTCTTCCTTGTCGCTGGCGATGATGGCCAGGATCCCCTTCTGCGCCTCCGGCCCGCCGATGTTCTCGACGACGCCGAACATCTCGTCGCGAACCAGACGGTCGGCGCGCGGATCGGCGGCCACCTTCAACGCCAGCGGCAGCACCGACGGATCTCGGTGCTCGCGCATCGCCCGCACCGCCGAGACCGCGGTCTCGCGGTTTCCGTCCTGGCTCTTCTCCTCGAGAAACTTGATGGCCACCGGGCCGCCCACGGCGCCGATGGCTCGCCACATCGCGGGCTGAATCACCTTTTCTTTTTTCGCGCGCTCGACCAGCGCCGCCGCGCCCTTCGCGCGCGCGGCATCGTCGCCCACCCGCCCCAGCAGCTCGGCGGCCGTCGGGTACGCGGGCGTCGGCTCACCCAGCACCGTGGCCAGCATCGCCGCGCCCCCCGGCCCGATGGCGGTCAGCATCTTCTCGATCGAATGCCGGCCGTTGCGCAACCGCCCGCTGACGAGATCGCGTTCGATCGCCGGCAGCAGAACGCCGTCGATGCTTTCTTTCTCCTGGGCGCCGGCGAACTGGCGCAGCGAGAACAGCGCGTCCCGGAAAGCCAGCGCCTTCTCTGGGCTGGGATCGTGCATCGCCGCCTCATCGAGCGGAATCGCGGCCTGGATGATGGCCAGGCGATCATCGGGCGGCAGCTGGGCCAGGATGGTGTCGGCCTCTTCCGCGCGCCCGATGTCCACCAGCGCGTTCAGCGCCTCCGCCCGCAGCTGCGGCGCGAGCGACCGATCGCCGAGCGCGTCCTTCAGCTTCTCGGGCCCCTTCTCGGTCGTCTTCCACAGCTGGATGTTCTCGGCGCTCGGCTTGCTGCATCCCGCTGCCGCCGCGAGCGCCGCCGCGCAAGCGATCACCGCTGTGGTTGATCGCAAATAAGCACGGCCAGGTCGCATGCGCGCACGGATGTTAGACACGCGCGGATCGCACCGTCAAGGCATTGCCGCTGCCGTACCCTTCGGATAACGTCGCGCCACCTCATGCATTTCGGCACCGGCAGCGAACGGCCGCGGCGTGCGTGCCTGCTGCTGATCGGGCTGGCGCTGGCGCCCTCCGCGCAGGCGCTGGCGGCACCATTCGATGATCCGTACGTGGGTGGGCTGACGTTCAGCGGACCGACCTCACCCACGCTGGCGGCGGTCTACTGGAATCCGGCGGCGCTGGGCCTGATGCGGGGCAGCCGCGTGATGATCGCGGGGACGGCGCGCTTGGTGCGGACCAGCGTCGACCGCGCGCCCTTCGACCCGGCCACCGGCCGGCCGTCCCCGGGCGGCACGGCGGCGGGCAGCGCCAACGCCCACGACGTCATTCAACCGATCGGGTGGCCGCCAGGCCCGGGCGGCTTCGCGGGCATCAGCACCGATCTCGGCGGCGATCGGTTCACGCTGGCCTTTGCGACCTACGAACCTTACGCGGAGAAGGTCACCTTCGATACGGCGCCGGCGGGCAACGAGCCGACGCGCTATCACCGCATCGCCGCCGACCTGCGCAACCTGGCGCTGGTTCCGGCGCTGTCGATTCGCTTCGCCGGCGAGCTGCGCGTGGGCTTTGCGCCGGGCTTCCTGTTCTCGACCGGACGCCTCTTCTTCGCCGAGCCGATTCCGGGCGCCGCCGCCGGCGCCGAGAACCCGGCCGGCGACGCACGCTATGACGTCGACTCGGGTCAGGGGATCGGCGACTCGTAGTTCTCGCTCACGCTGGGCGGCGGCCTCTACTACCGCACGCGCAGCCTGGAGTTCGGCCTCGCCTATTCCAGCCGCCCCTTCGGCGGCGACATCGCCGGCGTCGAGATCGCCGGCGGGCGCACCACCGTCACCGCGCCGGGCGGCGCGCCGGTCACCTGCCGCCCGGTCGCCGCCGCGGGCGGTAGCGCCAGCGCCAGCGGCGGCTGTATCTTCGGCGACATCAACTACCGGCTGCCCGATTCATTCATCGGCGGCGTGACCTGGCACCTGCGCGGCGGCCTGGAGCTGACTGGCATCGTGCGCTGGATGCGCTTTTCCACGATGCAGACGATGGACATCCGGCTGACCGGCACCACGTTGAGGGCGGCGGGGCTGCCCGAGCACATCGTGCTGCACCAAGGGTTTCAAGACGTCTGGGACACGCGCCTGCGCTTGTCGTACTGGTTGAGGGAGAGGCTGCACGTCGGCGCCGCCCTGCGCGTCGAGACCAGCGCCGTCGACGCGGCCGACGTCAGCCCCGCCGCCGTCGACGGCCTGAAGATCGAGCCGTCGGTGATGGCCGAGTTCAAGCTGGGATCGCACCTCGCGCTCGGCGCGGGTTACGGCGTGACGTTCATGGGCGCCGTCGACGCCAGCCCGTCGCGCTTCGATCCCCAGGCGGCGGCCGCCTGCGCGGGCAGCGCGCCCGGGCAGCCGCCGGCCGGCGATCTGGGCAACGCCGGGTGCGTCGCGCGCGCCCAAGGCCTGGCGCGCCCCACCGCCGAGGGGACCTATCACCGCTTCGTGCAAGACTTTGGACTGTCGGTGACAGCGCTGTTTTGATAGAGGACGATTCGATGCGGTGCCAGTCTCTCATGCTCTCCCTCGTCGGCCTGTCGTGCGCGGCGCCGCGCGGGTCGGGCGCGCGTGGACCGTCGGCGGCGGGCGGCGCGCGCGTCACGCAGGCGTCGCTGGCCGGAGCCTCGCCTGCGGTCGTGGCGACGGCGACGCTCGGTTCGCTGACCGCGACGAAGTGGCGCCTGGGCAACGGCCTTCAGGTGATCCTGCTGCCCGATCCGTCCGCCACCAGCGTCAGCTACACGACCTGGTTCCGCGTCGGCTCGCGCCACGAGAACGAAGCCGCCGGCCAGACGGGACTGGCCCACCTCTTCGAGCACCTGATGTTCACCCAGACCAGGAATCAGAAGGAAGGCGCCTTCGACGAGAGCATCGAATCGGCGGGCGGCAGCGCCAACGCCATGACCTATTACGACTTCACCGCCTACGTCGACGACCTGCCCCCTGAAGGTCTGCCGATGGCGATCGAGCTGGAAGCCGACCGCATGGTGAACCTGGACCTGCACAAGGCGCAGGTCGACACCGAGCGCGACGTCGTCGTCGAGGAGCGCCTGACCTCTGTCGAGGACAGCGTCGACGGCTGGCTGGATGAGGTCGCGCACAAGCAGGCCTTCCGCCACCACCCCTATCGCTGGCCGGTCATCGGCTGGATGAAGGACATCAAGGCGGCCACGCCCGAGAGCGCGGGCGCATTTTACCGGCGTTTCTACGCGCCCAACAACGCCGTCGTCGTCGCGGCGGGCAAGCTGGACGCGCCCGAGACGCTGCGCCTGATCGAAGCGCGCTACGGGGCCATCGCGCCGTCGGCGGAGCTGCCGGCCGACACCGCCACGCCCGAACGCGCGCCCGCCGCCGAGGTGCGCGCGGTGATCGCGCGGCCGGTGCCGGGCGATCGCTTCGTGCTGGCCCTGCCCGCCCCTTCGCTGGGCGACGCCGATCGCGCCGCCTACGACGTCATCAACGAGATCCTGCTCGAAGGCCCGTCGTCGCGCCTCTATCGCGCCCTGGTGGTGGACAAGGAGATCGCCTCGTCGGCCGCGGGCCAGGTCGAGCAGACGCTGGATCCCGGCCTCTATTCGATCTGGGTGCAGATGATCAAGGGGCACGCCGCCGAGGAGGCCGAGGAGCTGATCGTCGCCGAGCTCGGCCGCCTGGCGCGCGCGCCGGTGCCGGACGCGGAGCTTTCTCGGGCCCAGGCGCGCCTTGAGACCGGGTTCTGGCGCGAGCTTTCGTCCAGCCACGGGCGGGCCGAGATGCTGGGCACCTTCGAGATCGCGGCCGGCGACTTCCGGCGCCTGCTCCAGCGCGGCGGCGAATACGCGCGCGTCACCGCCGCCGACGTGCAGCGCGTGGCGGCTGCCTACTTCGCGAGCGGCGCGCGTTCGGTCGTCATCGCTCGCCCGCGGGGCGCCGGCCCGGGAGCGTCATGAGTGTCGGCCGCGCGCGGATCTGGTTCCATCGGGTGCTGGCAACGACGGCGATCGCGATGGCGATGGCGATGACAGCCCGGCCGACCGCCGCGCAAACGGCCGCGGCCGGGGTCGTGCGGGGCAGCGGCCCCGCGGGCTCGCGCCTCATCGTCGAGAGCAACGCCAGCGTCCCGCTGGTGCGTCTGGTGGTGGCCGCGCGCGGTGGGTCGTCCAGCGACACCCGCCACCGCGAGGGGATGACCGACCTCGCCGCCGAGCTGGCCCGCCGGGGCGCCGGCGCCCGCGACCGCGCGCAGCTGGACGCGGCGATCGACGACCTGGGCGCCTCCGTCGAGGTGGCGACCGGCGCCGACGCCGTTCGCTTCGAAGCCGAGGTGCTGTCGCGCAACCTGGATCCGCTGCTGGCGATCCTGGCCGACATCATCATCCGGCCGACCTTCGCCCCGGCCGAGCTGGCCCGCACGCGGCGCGAGCTCGGCGCGCGCATCGACGAGGCGCGCACCGACGATCGCGCGCTGTGCGCGCGCTTCTTCACACGCAACCTTTACAACGACCACCCGTACGGGCATCCGCCGGAGGGAACGCCAGCCGGACTGCAGGCCGCCAGCGCCGCCGAGCTGAGCGCTCATTTTCACCGCCTGTTCGTGGGCGCCAACATGATCTTCGCCGCCTCGGGCGATGTCCGCGGCGAGGATCTGGAAGCGCGGCTGTCGCGGGCGTTCGCCGGCCTGCGCCCGGGCCCCGCGCCCGCGCCCGTCGTGCTGCGGCCGGCGCTGGCGCCGCAGGGCTGGCGCATCCAGCTGGTCGACAAACCCGATCGGCAACAGACGCAGCTGATGTTCGGCCACGCGGCGCCCCCCGCGCACGACCCCGACTTCGTTCCGCTGGCGATCGGCCTGGCAGCCTTCGGCGGCCACGCCATGACCACCACGCTGATGAACGAGATCCGCACCAAGCGGGGCTACGCCTACGGCGCCTATCTGACACTGGACAGGCGGCGCGGGCCCAGCGCCGCCGCCGGGTGGGTCTTCACCGGCAACGACAAGGCCGTCCCCACGTTGAAGCTGGTGCTGCGCCTTTACGTCACGTTGATGGAGAAAGGCCTCGGCGCCGAGCGCGTCGAGTTCTTCAAGCGCTTCGTCGCCGGATCGTACGCCGCCGAGATGGACGTGCCCGAGCATCGCCTGGACGCGCGCGTCGACGCCGAGGTGGTCGGCCTGCCCGGAGACTTCGTCGACCGCTACGCCGATCTCGTGCGCGCCGTGAGCCCCGGGCAGGTCAACGCCGCCCTGGCCCGGCATGTTCGCGCGCGCAACCTGGCCATCACGATGGTGTCGACCGCGTCGGTGATAAAGCCACTCCTGCTGGGCGCGAAGATCAAGGAGAGCGCAATCGACGTCGTCCCGTTCGACAGCTATTAAAAGGGCAAAAGGGGCAAAAGAGGCAACAAGATGAAGGGCGACGACGAAGACGAACGCACCCTGGGCGAGGGCCAATATTTGCGGCTGGTCGAACGCCGCGGCTGGGAGTTCGTCCACCGCTTCGGCTGCACCGGCGTCGTGGTGATCGTCGCCTTCACGCCGTCCGATCACCTGCTTTTGGTCGAGCAGCACCGGCCCGCCGTCAGCAAGCGCGTGATCGAGCTGCCGGCCGGGCTGGTGGGCGACACCGCCCCGTTGCGCGGCGAGGCGCTGGTCGACGCCGCCCGCCGCGAGCTGGTCGAGGAGACCGGCTACGAGGCCGCGACGCTGGCCGCGCTCGCCGAATCACCGACCGCCGTCGGCCTCTCCTCCGAGCGCATCACCTTCTTCGAGGCGCGTGATCTGACGAAGGTGGGCCCGGGCGGCGGCGACCACACCGAGAGCATCGTCGTCCACGAAGTCGCCCGAGGCGAGCTGATGTCGTTCCTGGCGCGCAAGCAGCGCGAAGGGCTGCTGATCGATTACAAGATCTACGCCGGGCTCTACCTCGTTGCCGCGGGGCCTAGTCTCGCGTGACGATCTGAAAATCGGCCGCGCCCGTCGGCGAGCAGGTCTGGCACGCAACCTTTTCGATGCGCGCCCGCCGGGGCGCGCCCAGCCACAGCTCCTCGAGGAACTCGCCCAGCAAGGATCGCGCGCCCTCTATCTCGATGGCCAGCGCTCCCGGCCGGCTGGCCACGAACCCACGCAAGCCGAGCCGCGTGGCCAAGCTGTATACGAAGGCGCTGAACCCCACACCCTGGACCGCGCCGCTCACCTGAAGGTTCCATCGCACCGGTTGCTGATCCCAGGTGAGCTTTTGAACCGTCGGGGCTGCGAGCACGGGCCTCATGATCGTGATACCGGCCAGCGCCGTCAAGAAGTTCCCTAGCCAGAAACCGCGGCGTCGAGAACTGTCCGGGCCGCTTTCGGGTCGTTGGTGATGATGCCATCGACCCCCATCGCCGCCAGGGCCCGCAGGCGCTCGGGCTCGTCGACGGTCCAGACATTCACCAGGTGGGCGCGCTGGTGCCAGGCGGCCACGCGCGCCGGCGTGCACAGCACGGCCTCCGGGTGAACACCGAGCGGGCGCAACAAGGGAATGGCCCACTGCCGCCGCAGCCAGATCGGACCTTCGCGTTCGAAGAGCAGCGCCGCCGGGATCGCGGGCGCCCGCCGCTGCCACAGGAAAACGGCCCGGGGGTGGAACGACGAGACCAGGACCCGCGCGCCGGCGTCCATCCGCTGCACCAGCGCCGCCACGCCGTCGACCAGCGCCGGGAGCCGTCCGCCCGTGACACCCGAAGCTTTGAGCTCGATGTTGACCAGCAGGGGCGCCGGACAAGCCGCCAGGACCTCCTCCAGCGTCGGGATGCGCGCCCCCGACGTCAGCACCACGTCGCGCAGGCTCGCATACGGCAGGTCGGCGATGCGCTCCGGCCGCCCGCCCAGGCGAACGAGATCGTCGTCGTGAAACACCACCACCTCGCCGGTGGCGCAGCAAAGCACGTCCAGCTCGACGCCGTCGGCGCCGTCGGCGACGGCGCGCTGGAAAGCCGCCACGCTGTTCTCGGGACAGCGCGCGCTCGACCCGCGGTGGCCCAAGATCAAAGGAAAGCCCGACGGAAAGCCCGGCGGAAAGGCCGGCGGATGTCCGCGCGCGCGCCGCCAGCTGGTCATCCGAAAAACGTACCACCGTCGAGGGCCGGATCTTAAATTTCGGGTATGCTCCGTCGTCGATTGCGGACCGTCGGTGCACGCCTCCTGCTCATCCTCCTGGCCACGAACGTGGTGGCCTGCGCGCATAGCGGCCCCGCCGCGCCGCCGGGTCCCGGCTTGCAAGCCCAGAACGACGCTTCCCGCTTCGCGAAGATCGCCTACGAGGACGACTTCATCGAGGCGCGCTTCGTCTTCCAGGCCCTGCGGGTCGGCACGCCCGAGCGGGCGGCGCTGCGGGGCAAGCTGGTCCATTACCTCCTCGATCCGCTGGTCCCGCTCGACGCCGATCGCCTACGCGAGGAGGTACGCGAATCCGAGAGCGACGACGTCTACGATCGGGTCTTCGACTGCCTGCACGACGCGCTTGGCCTCTACGACCCGACGGAGATCTGGTCGGCGGGTCAGGCCATCCCCGCGGTCGAGCGCGACCTCCTGGCGCGCGCGGCGCGGCTGGTGCTGGCGCTGTTCTCGCCGCGCGGCTCGGACGCGCAGGTGGCGCTGGCCCTGGGGACGCTGGCCACGCTGGACCCCGCGAACCGCGAGTGGGTCGATCGCCTGGATCAGCTGATCCAGTGGAACGAGGAGGCGAGCGCATCGCCCGACAACGCCAACGGGCGCCGTCCCACCAGCGCCGTCGACACGCTGGAGAGCGCGCTCGGCGACTGGCCCTCGCCCGCGCTGGCCACGCCTCTCGACAACCTCTACATCGATCGGCAAAAGAAGTTCCAGTCGGTGCTGCGGCGGCCGCTGGGAGGTGAATCGGCGCGCAAGGCGCTCGGCGATCTGCTGATGGCTCATGGCGAGGAGATGCAGCGGGCGCTGGCCAGCGTGGTGACGCTGTACCTGCGCTGCGGCCGCATCGACCTCGCCGCCCAGCGCTCGGAAGCCCTGGCGCAGCAGCCGGGCGACGATCCTGAGCTGCGGGAGCTGTTGGTGGCGGCGGCGAAGAAAACCGCCGGCAGCGGCGACTTCATCAAGCTCGGGCGGCGGTTCCTGCCGCGCATCGAGATCCTGGGCGGCACCGCGACCGAGGCGCCCGATGTCGTCGTGGCGAGCCGCGTGCTGGAGGCCGGGCTGCGCCAGTTCCCCGCCGACCCGGACCTGCTGGTGCTGTCGGCGCACGTCGCCCGCGTGCTCGCGGCGCCGTTTCTGGCCATCCGCCAGCTGGAGGAGGCGCGGGCCGTGCTGGAGCGCGATCCCACCACGCGGGACCAGCAGGCCAAGATCTCCGTCGAGCTGCAGGAGCTGTACTTCGCGCGCCTGCAGCTGCGCCTGGACCCCGAGCGCGAGGCGCTGGACACCGGCGAGGCCGAGGCGCTGCGCCAGCGCTCGCAGCAGGACCGCCAGCGCTTCGCCGGCACCGAGTTCAGGTTCAGCGACGCCGACATCGACTTCGAGCTCGGCCGCAGCTACGTCAACGCCGGCATGGTCGACAAGGCCGACGCCCTGTTCGCCCACGCGCGCGAGGAGGGCCCGCCCGGCACCAACCTCATCATCGAGCAGGCCAAGCTGGCCCTCAAGCGGGGCGACCCGCGGCGCGCCACCCAGATCCTCCGCGAAGGGTTCGACAGCCTGCGCGGCTCGTCCGATCAGGAGCCGGCGGTGGTGGGAGTGTCGCGGCTGCAGCGGCTGCTCGGTGACGCGTACGACGAAGCTGGCGATCACCAGAGCGCCGCCAAGGCCTGGCACACCTCGCTGACCGGCTGGGAACAGCTGGTCTTCGCCCTCGAGCGGCGGCGCAACTTCACCGGCGCCGCCGAGGCCACGGTCGAGATCGGCCGCCTCCTCTACCTCTTGGGGCGCCACGCCGACGGCGTTCACAAGTTCGACGACGCCCTGGAGCAGGATCCCGATCGGGAGCAGACGTACATCGACACGATCGCGTTCCTGGTCGAAAACGGCGAGGCCGAGGCGGCGCTGAACATCTATCACCGCGCGCTGGCCCGCCCCGCCCGCAGCGTCTCCGAGTACATGAAGGTCTACACCTCGCTGTGGGTGCTGGATCTGAGCCGGCGCGCCAGCAAGGTCGCCGACGCCAAGGCCGAGGCATACCTGCGCTCGCTGGATCGCGCCCACGGCGAGATCCGCCCGCGCCGCGGCGCCGCCTGGTACCGCCAGCTGGCGCGCTTTGCCCTGGGCAAGATCTCCTACGAACAGCTGCGTCCGGCCGCCAACACCGTCGGCAAGCAGGCGGAGGCGTTCTTCTACGAGGCCATGCGCCGCCTGGCCGACGGCCGCAGCGACGACGCCCACCAGCTGTGGAAAAAGGTCATCGACACGAAGATGTTCTCTTTCTTCGAGTTCGACATGGCCGCCCGCTACCTCCGCACCGGCGCCCCCAGCTCCCCCGTCCCCGAACATACCGGCACCACCGAAACAATCTGACGGAACCGCGCCGCCGTTTCAGTTGAAGCGCCGCCGTCTCGGCCGATGCGCCGCCGTTTCAGTTGCGGCGCCCCCGTTTCAGTTCAGGAGGCGCAGCTCCGCCGCGCCGGCCCACCTTGCGAGAGCAACGGGGAGGGCCCGCGGGAGGGGCCACCAGGCCCCTTCCGCGCAGCGAGCGAAGCGAGCGCCCCCAGAGGTACCGCCCGGATTTGAACCGGGGAATGAGGGTTTTGCAGACCCTTGCCTTACCACTTGGCCACGGTACCGACTGCTTTGACCAGGTGGTGATACCACAACTTGCCGGGAGCGGGCGACCCGACAAATCAGACCCGCAGCTCCCAGCGATTGATCAGAGACGCCGCATCGCCGTTCGCCTGCTCGAAATCCGCCAGCAGGTCGTCGGCGGGGACGCGACCAGCGCGCACGTACGTTTCCAGCGGATCCAGCAGCGGGGCATCGCCAGGATCCAGGCGCGCCAGGCCGGCGCGGGCGATCGCCAGAAGCTCGACGGCCAGCGCCGCCAACGGCCGCGCGCCGAGGCGCGCTTGCAGCCCGCCGCGCGGAACCTCGCGGCGCAGTCGCTGGCGCTCGTCGAACGTGTGCGCCGCGACCAGCGACCAGGCCGCGCGGCGCGCTTCGCCGTCCTCCAGCAGGCCGCGCCACAGCGCGCCCAGCGCGCAGGCAACCGGGATCGGACCGGCGTCGGCGCCGCGCAGCTCGATGTATCGCTTGAGGCGCACCTCCGGAAACAGCGTCGACAGGTGCACCTCCCAGTCGGCCAGCGTGGCGCGCTCGGCGCCGAATCCGTTCGCCATGAACGCCCGGAACGTCAGGCCGCCCGCCGGGTGATACACACCGGCGCGGACCACGAAGAACATCGGCACGTCCAGGGCCCACTCGACGTAGTCGGCGAACGAGAAATCCGGCTTGAAAGCGAACGGGAGGATCCCGCAGCGATCCTCGTCCGTCTCGAGCCAGATCGCCGCGCGGTAGCTCTTGTGTCCGTTCGGACGGCCATCGGTGATGGGCGACGCCGCGAACATCGCGGTGACGATCGACGTGACGCCGAAGGCGGTGCGCATCTTGTCGATGGCGTCGCCCTCGCTTTCGAAGTCGAAGTTGGCCTGCACGGTGGCGGTCCGCTTCATCATGTCGTGCGCCAGCCGCCCGCGCGACGGCAGGTACGCGCGCATCACGGCGTACCGGCGCTTGGGCAACCAGGGGATGGCGTCCAGCGATCCGAAGGGCCGCGCCCCCACGCCGAGAAAGCGAATGCCCATCGGCGTGGCGATCGCCTGCACCTCGCGCACGTGGGCGAGCAGCGCCTCCCGGCACTGGCGCGCGCTTGGCAACGCCGCGCCCGACAGCTCCAGCTGGCCTCCCGGCTCGATCGTGATGCGCTCGCCGTTCCGTTCCAGCGCGATGATGTGCCCGTCCTCGCGCTGGGGGCTGAACCCTCGCTCGACCAGCGCCTGCAGAATGGCCGAGATGCTGCGCTCGCCGTCGTAGGGGACGGCACCTCCGTCGGGGAGGACGCCGATCTTCTCCTGTTCGATGCCGACGCGGAACTGCGCGCGTGGCTTGGCGGCGGCGGCGAAATACGCCCGCAAGGCGTCCGCCGTCAGGGGACGGCCAGGCGCGAGCGGTCGATCGTGTTCGGGGGAGTTCGAGCTCGGGGACATGCCGGATGCTCAGCTGCGAAGCGGCGCGAAGGCTAGCAGCCCGCGCCGTTCGGGACCAGAACAAGCGGTGGGGCTTTTCTTGACCGGCGCGCACAATGTACGAGACTTGCGAAGGGCGATGATCATTTGTGGCGTCAAGGGGCGGAGCATCGGTCGTATACTTAACGTTTCTTGGCTTCGTCGAGCTTCAGGAGAATGAACCAACTTTCGCTTTTGCTGCTGGTCGATCCGGATCGCAAGGGTCTGGAAGCGCTCACCTACGGCTTCGAACGTGAAGGATGCGCGGTGGCCGGCACGATCGATCCGACGCTGGCGCCGGAGCTGGCCCGCACGACGACGCCGCAGCTGGCGGTCATCTCGCTGCACCAGCCCGACCGGCAGGTGCTGGACCTCATCACCGGCCTGCGTGGTCAGGAGAGCACGAGAGATCTGCCGGTCGTGACGCTGGGGCCGGCGGCGATGCGCCCGGCCGCCATGGCCGCCGGCGCCTCCGATTTTCTCAGTACGCCGCTGTTCGTCCGCGACGTGATCAGCGTCGGCAAGCTGATGTTGCTCATGCGCAGCGCGCTGGCGGCTAAGGCGGACGGCGGCGAGGTCGAGCTGTCGGCGCTCCTGTCCGAGTACCACGGCCTCTACTACATGATTCGCGCGCTGTCGGCGACCAGCCGCTCGGGCATCCTGCAGCTGAACCGCGGCAACAAGAAGGGCGAGGTCCGCTTCTCGGAGGGCACCGTCGTCTCGGCGCTGGTCGGCCCGCTGCAGGGGTTCCCGGCGCTGCACCAGCTCTTGCTCTGGGAGGAGGCGGCCATCTCGCTGAAGCTGCGCCCCGTGGCGCACCACCGGCAGTTCGCCGGGCACCCGGGCGACCTGCTGGAGGAGTGCGAGCGTTTCATGCGCGATTTCGCCCACGCCGCGCGCGATCTCGGCTCGCCCCGCACGACGTACATGCCGGTCGAAGGCGGTCCGGCGCCGGGAGCCAAGAGGGTCCCCGCCGAGGCGACGCCGGTCCTGCGCCTCTTCGATGGCCAGCGCACGCTGGCCGAGGTGATCGAAGCGAGCCCGTTTCGCATCTTCGATACGCTGCGCGTGATCAAGCGCCTGGTCGATGCCGGCGCGGTGGCCTTGCGGCCGGGGTCTCTGCTTCAGGATCAGGCCGCCGCCGATCGCATGGAGCAGTGGATGCGGACCAGCGGCCCCATGCCCAGCGTGCAGGAGATGACGCCGCGCCCGACCCGCCCGAGCGGCGCGCACGCGCCCACGGCCGCAGCCGCCGCCCAGCGTCCCAGCGGAGCCCACCGGCCCCTGGTCGCCGCCGAGCGACCGACACCGCCGCAGATGCCCACCGTCGATGAAAAACGCGCCGCGAGCGGTGGCGATCGGCGCAAGAGCTCCCGGCAACGCGAGCTCGGCGCCGTCGATCCCGCGTCGCCCGCGTCGCCCGCGTCGCAGGCGACGCCGCCGCCGATCCCGCTGACCGTGCGCAAGAGCTCCTCCGAGGCGGTCGCGACTGCAGCCACCGCGCGCCGAACCGGGCGAACGCCGCCGCCGCTCGCTGCCCTGGCGATCGGCTCCGAACCGACGATCCAGATGAAGCTGGATGCCGCGTTCCCGCCGAAGGCGGTGCCGGCGCAGGAGGCCGCGCCGCCGGCAGCTCCGGAGTCACCGGCGGTGACGGACGGCGCCACCGCCGCAACGATGGCGCCCGCAGCTCCGAGCGCCGAGGCCGCGGCGGCTGCAGCGCCAGCGCCAGCGCCACCGCCTCCGCCGACGACGGCCGCTGCTCCGGCCGGCAAGGGCCCGGACTCCAAGACCAAGCTGAAGAAGGCGAGCCATCCCCGATTGACGCCGACGTCGGCGTTCAACGCCATCGAGAGCGACTTCTTCGCCCGCGAAGCCGACCTTTATCATCACGACGCCGTCGAGTCGTTCGACGATCTCGATCGCGGCGCGAGCGCGCGCAAGCTGCAACCGATTCCTGGTGGTCGGCCTGGAGGCGGGGCGAAGAAAAAGCGGTAGCGGGAGGTCCCGCTACTCCGACTGCCAGAGCAGATCGAGGCGGCCGATCGGGCTGGCGATGCGCAGGTTGATGCTGCCGCTCTTGCCGCCCACGAAGTCCGTCGGCCCGCTGACGCCGCTGGCGTCCGAGACCCCCGACGCCGGAAAGCGGATCTGGTACGTCTTCGTGAAAGGCGTCTTGGCCGGGAAGAACTCCGTCTCGTACGCGTCCGGCAGCCGCTGGACGCGTACAAATTCCGGCGCCAGCTCGTGGCCGAGCCCGTCGACCAGCGTCACCCGCCAGGCCGAGCTCTTCTTTTCCAGATCGTTCCAGCGATAGTTCGCGCTCTGCGCGGTCACGTTGAACTCGTACGACTGGCGAAAGCTATCCTGCTGGGCCTGCCGCAAGGTGGCCCGATCCGTGGGCGACAGGCTGTAGATCGACGCATAGTGCTCGATGTAAGCCTCGCGATAATCCCAGCTCTTGAACGTGACCCACGCCTCCAGCGCCACGTCGGCGTCGATGAGCGCCCGCGCATAGCGGGTCCAGCGCTGGTACACCTCGGCGTAGTCGCTGCTCAGGTACGTGCGCTGCCGGTCGGAGAAATCGACCAGCTTCGGCTTCGAAGCCGCGCACGACGCAACCGCGGCCACCGCGCCCGCTACGGCGGCGACCTGGCGCAGGCGCCCCGCCCTGTTCATGAAACGAAGTCCCGTTTCCGGAACAACGTGATGAGGGGCGCCTCCTTCTCCAGCGTCTCGCGGCCGCCCTCCTCGCGATCGACGATTCCCAGGATCACCGCCACGCGCAGGCCGTGCTCGCGCGCGCGGGCGATCGCCTTCAACGCCGAGCCGCCGGTCGTCACCACGTCCTCCAGGATCGCGACCGGCATCCCGGGCCGCAACGACTTGGTCCCCTCCAGCCACTGACCGGTGCCGTGGCCTTTGGGCTCCTTGCGGACGTAGAAGGCAGCCAGCGGGCGGCCGGCGATGAAGCTGACCGTCGACACCGCCGAAGCCAGCGGGTCGGCGCCCATCGTCACGCCGCCGATCGCCTCGACCTCGCGCTCCTGCTCGCTCAAGATGCGCTGAAACAGCGCCCCGACCAGGAAGTGTCCTTCCGCGGTCAGCACCGCCTGCTTGCAATCGATGTAGAAGTTGCTCTTCAACCCCGACGCCAGTGTCACCTCGCGCTGCTCGTACGACAGTCGTTTCAGCAGCGCCAGCAGGCGTCCCTTGCGTTCCTCGAACAGCTCGTCGCCGATCACGATGGCCCCGGTTCTATCACCCTCCGGAGGCCGACGCGAAGACCGGCGTCACAGACCTTCGAGCGGGTTGTCGCTGACGTCCTTCTTGCCGAGCTTGCGGATCGGCGTCGCGGCCGGCGTCTCCGGGCGATCGCCGCTGGCGCTGGCGCGCGTGCCCCCGCGGTGCGCGCGCTTGGCCGCTTCGGCGGCGCGCTCGACCTGGGCCGACGCCTCGGCGCGGATACGGTTGCGCTCCTCGTCGCTCTTGGCGGCGGCAAGCTTCTGCTCCATCTCCTTCTGGATGGCGGCCATCTTGCGCTCGTAGTCGGCCTGAGCCAGCTTGCCCTGGCGCTCCAGCTCCTCGTTGCGCAGCTGCGCCGCTTGCAGCTCGGCCTCGTGCTTCGCGTACATCTTGTAACCAAGGGCGCCGACGAGAGCCACCAGCGCCAGGGTCACGAACACGATCGCCTTCACCGGCGACTTGCCGGTCGAACGCGCCTGCACCTCCAGGCGCATCCGCTCTTCCTGCAGCCGCAGCTCGCCCTCGACGCGCGCGCGCCGCTCGGACTCCTGCAGGCGGAACTGCTCGTCGCGGACCTTCTGCTCCTTCTCCTCCTCGGTCCGGCGAACGCGGTCCTCCGCGTCTCGCTTGCGACGCTCTTCCTCTTCGCGCGCGGCGCGGACCGCCGCCTCCTTGGCCAGGCGCTCGGCCTCGGCGCGGGCCCGGGTCTCCTCCTGCTCTTTCTTGACCCGGTCGTCCTCGATTCGCCGAAGCTCCTTCAGCGAAAACAGAACCGAATTCTCACGACGCTCGGCCATTGGGTGCCCTTTCAACGCGCGGTCTGCAAAGTGCGTCCCGCGGCGATCTTGCGTCCCATCACGTAACATGAAAAGTGGCCGCGTTCAAACCGAGGCGCGGGCATTTCCATGGGTTTTTCCGACGGAGACGCTTGGCGCGCGCGCCGCCGGTTGGTGCGGATGAAGGTCGCTGGGGCAGCGAAGCCGATATCGGCGCTTTGCTCGCCCTACTTGAACTGCTTGAGCAGGCGATCGACGGTGTCGTCGTTTCGCGCCGACGACTTCCTGGAGGCTCTCGTCTCGCCGGGTCCGCGCACCGCCACGGCCTTGCCGCGCGTGGAGTATCGAACGCCGCGCAGATGGTGGTGGTGACGATGACGGGACGGAGCCGGCGCCACCTCCGCGACCGGCGCCGGCGCGACGGAAAGCGAAGGCGCCGCCTCGGCCGTTGGCGCAGGGGGCGGAGCCGCGGCCAGCGCCGGAGGACGAACCGCCGGAGCGACGACCACCGAGGGCTGTTGCGCGACTGCGGTCGCGGCAGCCCTGGCGGCCGCCGCCGTCATCGCCGCATCGGCCGTCTGCCGGTACCAGACCGCGCCGCCGAGGACCAGCGTCGCGATAACCAGCAGCACGCCCGACGCCCACAACACCCGGATCGCGGGGTGCGGACCCCGGCCGGAAACCGTGAAACTCGGAAGGACAACCTTCGTGCTCATTGACGCTGCTCCATGGGCCTTGGCCAAGGTTCAGCAAGTTTCATTCCTGGCCCAGCCAGCGCCAAGCGGTGGAAACAATTGATTCCCGTCACGGAGACGGGAGTCTCCGCTCCGGTGACAATCCCCCCCGGGTCCGACGCCGATC
>DATKEU010000197.1:0-10260 GCA_035544495.1 Polyangia bacterium
CATTGAGAGGGCCCTGAAGGGTGTCAACGATTTCGAGATCGCAGCTCGAAAGTACGAGGGCGGGTTGCGAAGTCACCTGAGGAAAATCTCGCCTCCACGTCGCCATTCGGCTGCGGACCGGCGGCGAGCATTGATGGCCTATGCGCTGCAGCCCCCGAAGCCGGCCCTCGCAAGCGCGAAAGCGCTCCACGGCGACCTTAAACAACTTCACAGCAGCTTGATCGACGTGCGTCGTGCTTCGTATCCGCTCGCCCACCCACCCAAAGCCCCCGGTCAGCCCGAGAACACATTCCTGCGATGGCTGGAAATCATCTTGCGGACGAGCGGGTTCACCCTATCCGAGGTCGCCAAGTTCAATCTGGACGGAAAAGAACCGGGCGAGGCCGCGTATCAACGCGTCAAGGAGCGTCATCGCAAACGCGTCCGGTATCGCAAGAACCCGACAGGGCAAGCGGGTTAATTCGGATCGGCTTTGCCCACCTGCGGCGCGGTCTGGGATGCGATGAGCTGTTCGGGTCGTGTCCTACGGAGGCCGCCCCGATGCTCGAATCGTCCAGTTGCTGCTGGATCAGATCGGCGCCCTCAGGGCTCAAATCGAGACGCTTGCTCAGGGCTCGGGCGCGCATGATGATGGACCCTTCTCTGACACCTTAATAGCTGCGGTTGTGGATGGCGCTAGGCGGAAAGGAATCGCCATGCGCCAGATCAGAAGGATAGACGGACCGTATCCGAACGGTCCGAAGTGGAGACTGCGCGTCGTCCTACTCAACGGCGAACGCAGATATCACGCCGATCAGTACGACACCGAAGAACAGGCCAAACGAGCGAAGCGAGCCTTCAGGGAAGCGATCAGACGCCAAACAGGTCCGGCGGTTCGCGAGGCGCTCACCGAGTACGAGACGTTCCTCGCCATCGAGGCCGGAAACCAGCCGAGATCGATCGAGTCGACGATGAGCCGCCTTCGCGGTTTTTTCGCCGATGTGCTGGAGCAAACGCTGAGTGGCATCACGTCTTCACAGGCCGCGAACCTCAAGTGGCAACTCGACGAGCGTCCGTCGCGGCAGGGGCCACCGGGCACGCTGCTCTCGCGCGAGACCCGACGAGGCACCCTCTGCGAGACGAAGACATTCATTCGCTGGGCTGCCGAGAAGGGCTACGCCGACAAGAAGGCGTTCGACGAGCTGCGCCTCGATCAGACGCGCGGAAAAAAGGTCCGACGCTCGCGGGGCAAGCCGAAGCTGCGCGACCACGAGCGGATGCGCTGGTGGGCGACGGCGGTGGAGTTGGCGGAGAAGGGAGACGAAGGGGCGCTTGCGTCGATGATGTGCCTCGACGGCAATCTACGGAGCTCGGAGGTGATGAACCGCCAGGTACGCGATGTCGAACAAAAGGGCGAACGCCTCGTCATCGAATGGGGTAAGACCCGAGATTCGGATCGAACGGTGAAGTTTGGCGGCGATGTCGCGAGATTGCTTGAGCGTCATGTCGCCCGACGCGATCCGTTCGAGCCGCTCATCCGAGCCGAGCTTGGGCAGAATCGGGGTGGCGCTGAGGTGCGAACAGATCGGAAGGGCTGGCTGCACGCGCAGTGCATTCGCATCTGCAAGGCGGCCGGGGTGCCGCGGGTGACGCCGCACGGTCTGCGCGGGACGGGGATGGGGAACGATCTGATGCGTATCGTCCTGGCGCTCGTTCAAGCCAAGGGCGGACACGCGCTCGGGTCGAAGGTCACGAAGGAGAGCTACATCGACGCGGGGGTCTGGTCGGAGGCCGAGCGGTTGCTGCGCGAGGTCGCTGCCGGTTAGGACCCGAAAAGGTCCTAACGAGGTCCTAAACGGTCGGGCCCCGATCAGCGCGAACAGCCGGAAACGAAAAACCCCGGATAAATCCGGGGGTTTAATGTGCGGTCGGGGAGACTCGAACTCCCACAGCGTTGCCACCACCAGAACCTGAATCTGGCGCGTCTACCAGTTCCGCCACGACCGCAGCGACGGAGACCTTAGATAACGCGTGACCGGAGGTCAAGGACGACGTGGCGGGGGCGCTGCCCGCTGTTGGGCGCCGCGCCCGCGGTCGACGCGCCGCCGTCGCGCCGTCGCTCAGTCCTCGTCGTCGTCGTCGGCGCTGGTGGGTGTGTCGTCGCCCGAGCGTTCGAGCGCGCGGTACAGGGTGCGGCGGTCGATCCCCAGACGCTCGGCGGCCTTCTTCTTGTTGCCGCCGCATTCGGCCAGCAGGAGGGCGATGTACCGCCGCTCCAGCTCGGCCAGCGTGGGGCGGTCCTCGATGATGCCGCCGCCGTTCGACGACGACGGTCGTGGGGTCGTGTCCACGCCGCCCACCTCGGGGGGCAGATCGGACGGCAGGATGATGTCGCCCTTGGCGACGGCTACGGCGCGCTCGACGGCGTTTTGCAGCTCGCGGACGTTGCCGGGCCAGTCGTACTTCGACAGCAGCTTCAACGCCTCGGCGGACAGCATCGCCGCTGGGCGGCCCTCGCGGCGCGCCACCTTGCCCAGGAAGTGCGCGGCGAGGATCGGGATGTCCTCGGGCCGTTCTCGCAGCGGCGGCAAGGTCACGGTGACGACGTTGATCCGAAAATACAGGTCCTCGCGGAAGTGGCCCGCCTTGACCTCGGCCTCGAGATCCTTGTTCGTCGCGCAGACCAGCCGCACGTCGACGCGGATCGATTCGGCCCCGCCCACCGGCCGTACCTCGCCGTCCTGCAACGTGCGCAGCAGCTGGGCCTGCATCTTCGATCCCATGTCGCCGATCTCGTCCAGGAACAGCGTCCCTCCGCTCGCCATCTCGAACAGGCCGCGCTTGGCGGCGATGGCGCCCGTGAAGGCGCCGCGCGCATGGCCGAACAGCTCCGACTCCAGCAGCGATTCGGTCAGCGCCGTGCAGTTCACCGGCACGAACGCCGCCCGCGCGCGCGGCGAATGCGTGTGGATCGCCCGCGCCACCAGCTCCTTGCCCGTCCCCGACTCGCCGTTCACCAGCACCGTGGCCGTCGACGGCGCCACGCGCGCCACCAGCTTGTAGACGTCCAGCATCTTGCCGCTCTTGCCGACGATGTCCTCGATCTGCGTCTTGCTGTCGGCCGGCGCCGCCTTGTGCTCCGCCATCAGGCGGCGCCGCTCCAGCGCGCGCGCCACGGTCAGCTTCAGCTCTTCGATGTTGAACGGCTTCGACACATAGTCGTACGCGCCGCGCTGGATCGCCTCCATGGCGCCGCTGACGTCACCGAACGCGGTTATCAGGATCACGGGCGTCCCGGGCGCCTTGTCGGTGAACGTCTTCAGCACGTCCAGGCCGCTCGATCGCTCCATGCGCACGTCCGACACCACCAGGTCGTACCGTCCCGGCGCCGCCCGCTCGATCGCGCCGGCGCCGTCGTCGACGGCGTCGACGGTGAATCCTTCGCCGCGCAGGATCTCGCACAGCAGATCGCGCGCCACGCGATCGTCCTCGGCCACCAGCACGCGCGTCACGCCCGTCCTCCACCCGCGGCCAGGCGCAACGGCGGCTCGGCGCCGGTCGGCGCCGGCGCGCCTTTTCTCGGAAGCCGCACGAAGAACGTCGACCCCACGCCCGGCTTGCTCTGCACGGAGATGTTGCCGCCCAGCGCCGCCGTCAGCTGCCGGCAGATCGCCAGGCCCAGGCCCGTTCCCTTGCCGCGCCCCTTGGTCGTGTAGAACGGCTCGAAGATCCGCCGCAGATCGTCCGGCGCGATGCCCACCCCCGTGTCGCTGATGGTGATGAGGACGTCGTCGCCGGCCGCCTTGGCGGCGACGGTGACCCGCCCCTTCTCGTCGACGGCGTCCAGCGCGTTCGAGAGCAGGTTGATCACGATCTGGCGCAACAGCGCCGGGTCGGTGACCAGCGACGCGGCCTGCGGATCCACCTGGCACTGCACGCGCGCGCGCGCCTGGTCGATCCCGCGCGTGACGTCGATAGCCTCCTCCAGCAGCTTGGGCAGCGCCGTCGCGCGCCGGTCAGGTTCCAGCGGCCGCGTCGAATCCAGATAGTCGCGCACGATGCGGCTGATGCGCTCGATCTCCCGCCCCACCACCTCCAGCCGATCGCGCAGCGCCGGATCCAGATCGCGCTGCAGCAGCGCCAGCTGCACGTGCCCCGACACCGACGACAGCGGCGTGCCGATCTCGTGCGCCAGCTGCGCCGCCAGCTGGCCCAGCGTGGCCAGCCGAACCTTCGACGCGTTCTCGCGCCGCATGTCGAACAGCAGCCGGTTCAGCTGCTCCAGCTGGCCGTTCTTTTCCGACAGATCGCGCGTGGCGGCCTCGATCTCCGCCGCCAGCCGCTGGTTGAACGCGCGGATCTGCGCGTCGGCCTGCGACAGCCGCTCCAGCATGCGGTTGAAACCCTGCGACAGCCGGCCCACCTCGTCGACGGTCTCCACCGGCACGCGCCGCGACAGATCGCCCGCCTCGACGTCGCGCATGGCGCGCGCCAGGACCTCCAGCGGCTTGCCCACCACCCTGTGCGTGATGAGGCCCGAGACCAGCGTCAGCACGATCAGCAGGCCGACCGCGAACACCAGCGAGATGCGCTCCTCCGTCTGCAAGAGGCCCTTGACCGGTCCCAGCGTCCACTTCATCAGCAGCGTCGCCTGCCACGGGCCTTTCAGGTCGACCGGCAGCTCGATGGGCGTCTCCTCGGCGCTGCTGGCGTCCTGCTTGGTCACCACCAGCGGCTGCCGCCGCACGGGCGCGAAGCGGGTGATCTCCGGCCGCTCGCCGCGCGGGGCGACGATGCGGCTCGACGGCGTCTCGGCCTCGCGATAAACCGACAGCTCCAGGCGCACGATGCGCGTGTGCCGGTTGACGTAGCCGTACAGCTTCTCCTCCAGATCGCGATCGTCGGCGTCGGCGTCGACGCTCTTCAGATCCTCGGCGATGTCGTGAGCCAGCTCCTCCGCCGACGTCTGGGCGTCCTTGATGATCCGGGCCCGCGTCAGGTACAGGCGCCCCCACGACGCCACGCCCACCGTCGTCGCCACGCTGACGGCGATGAGCCATATCTTGGTTCGAATCGTCACCGGACCACGGAGTATACCGGGCGCTGCAAGATCGCGGCTCGCGCCGGTCCGGACGCCCCAAAATGAAACGCCCCGGAACGCTCGCGCGCGCCGGGGCGTCTAAACTGGCTATCACCAGCCCGAGGGCTGGCGGCTGCCAGGTAAAACTACTTCTTCTCCTCTTCCTTCTTCTCGCCGCCCTCGGCCTTCTTGCCCTTCTTGGCCTTCTTCTCCTTCTTCTCGCCGCCAGCGGAGTCAGCCGCCGGGTCAGCAGCCTTGGCAACGGTCCAGGTGGCGGGGAGCATCACGGCGAGCGCGAGGAAGATGCAACGAACGAGCGTCATGGGGAACTCCTGGATAGGGGTTGACGTCAATGGAGCGGAAGCTCCAGTGCGGGCGGGCGACGAGTGCACTGGGCATGCCACGGTTCGGCAAGGCTCCGCCGATCGGCGAATCACAGATGTTCCAGGGGGTTATATCCGAGAGCGCGTGAGGCAAATCCGTACACTGTGGGGCGATCTTGCGAGACTGGCGTGCGCTCGTGTGGCGATCCGCCTCACGAGCCGGCCGACCCGCTCGCAGGTGATCCGGGTCCGTTGCGTGAAGGCTGGCCCGACTACTTGGCCGGAGCGGTCAGGATCGCGATGTGATTCGCGCCCGCCTTCTTCGCCACCGACATGATGTCGACCGCCGCGCCCAGCAGGACGCTCTTGTCGCCGCGGATGAGCAACGTCTCCGATCCGACGTCGGTGAGCGCCTTGTGGATCTCTGTCTCCAGATTGGCGATCTCGATCTTCTTGGCGCCGAGATAGACCTCGTTGCTCTTGGTCACCGTCAAGACGGGATCGCTGCGCCGCTGCGACACCGGGCCGGCGGTGTTGGCCTTGGGCAGCACCACCTTCATGCCGGCGCGCGATGACGCCTCGGACTCGACCAGCGCCGTCGACGTCACCATGAAGATGATCAGCAGGACCAGGAACACTTCGGTCAGCGGGGTGATGTTGATCTCCGCGACGACGTTCTCTCCGCCGGTCTCCACGTCGCCCTCGCCGCTGCTGGTGGCGTCTTCCAGCTGGATGTTGATGGCCATGGGACTATGACGGAGCCTTGCCGGTCGCCGGCTCGTTCACGATGGCCGGGGTGACGGCGGTCGACGACGCTGGCGCCGCCGCAGGGACGCTCGCGCGCGTGCGCGCCAGCTCGCCGAGCGCCGTCAGAAACTCCTCGCTGTAGAGCTTGTAGTGCATGGCCAGCGTGTTCACGCGCGACACGAAATAGTTGTATGCGATGACGGCGTAGATCGCGACCAGCAGGCCCGCCGCCGTCGCCACCAGCGCGGCCGCGATCCCTTGCGAGACGACCTTGAACCCGCCCGTGCCGGCGACCGACATCGACTGGAAGGCCTTCAGGATGCCGACGACGGTGCCGAACAGACCGACGAACGGCGCCGACGATCCGACCGTGCCCAGCGCCCACAGGTAACGCTTGAACGACAGCACGGCCGCGGCCCGCTGCGACGTCACGGCCTCGGTCGTCTTGTGCGGCGTCTTCTGATAGACGTGCAAGCCGCGCTCGAACACCTCGGCCAGCGGCAGCGATGACATCTCGCACAGCGCGGCCGCCTTGCCCAGGTCACCGGCGGCGAGCGCGTCGACGACGCGGTTCTTGAACGCCTCCGACTTGGGCAGGATGTTCCACAGCGCATAGAGACGCTCGCAGATCACCGTCAGCCCGGCCAGCGACCACAGCAGGAGCAGCGACAGGATCAGCCATTCGTCCCGCACCAGGTTGCGGATCATTTCCCAGCTCATGCGTCTGAAAGTGTAGCCTGGAACATCGCCGCGCGCCGCGCCGGGTTTTGGGGGGCGACCGCCGCACATCCGTGGCACACCCGTCAGACCGGGACACGCTGCTAAACTGCTGGCGTGTCCACGACCTCGATGGAGAGCGACGGCGCGGGCGCGCTGCGCACGGTGGCGCTGGCGACCGCCGCCGTGGTGGCCGTCGAGGTCGCCCTGACGTCGCTGGAGGCGCTGCTGGTCGTGGCGCCCATCGTCGCGCTGGCCTGGCAGTCGCTGGCCGCCAGCGGCGAGACGGCGCGCCTGGGCGCCGTGACGGCGGTGCTGCTGGTGCTGTCGTGGGTGCGCGCCATCGATCGCATGCGTCCGGTGCTGGCGGCGCGCGCGGCCAAGCGGCGCGGCCAGCCGCTCGCCGCCGCCGCCGAGGAGACGGCCCAGCGGGTGATGGCGCGCGCCCCGCTGGAGATGGCGGTCATCCGCTGGCTGCTGTGGACGGCGGTGGCGGTCACGGTGGCCTGCCTGCTGGCGGCGCGCCATCTCCTGCCCTGGCCGTCGGCGATGGGCGTCGCCTGCGTGGGCTTTCTGCACGCCGCCGGCGGGGCGGCCATCCGCGGCATCACCTGGGAGCGCCTGCTGGATCCGGTGCGGCAGACGATCCTGCCCAACCTCGACCCGCTGCGCGCCTTCGCTGCTTCCTACCGGCGGCGGTTGTGCTTGACGGCGCTGGCGCTGCTCGGCCTCGGGCACGCAGTCAGCGCGGCGCTGATCGCCGTGTTCACGGAGCTGACGTCGGTGCAGGCGGGCACGATGCTGGCGCTGACGTTGCCGGCGCTTCTGCTGCCGCTCTTGATGTGGTTCCGGTCGCTGGGGCGGCGAACGGTGCCGATCGAACGGTACTTCGAATCGGCCATCCGGCGGCCCACTTCGCGCGGGCCCAGCCGTGACGATCCGGGCGCGGTGGCGGCGTTTCGATCGGCGCAGTCGATCCCGTACCGGATGGCGATGTACCAGTCGCTGGCCTGCTCGTTCGCCGCGTTGGCGGTGGTGGCGGTGGGGCGGCGCCTGACCGGGTTCAACACGTCGATCGCGGCGCGCCTGCTCGGGGCGATCGCGCTCATGGTGCTGGCGTCGGGGCTGTACGAGACGCTGCTCCTGCGCGACGTGCTGCGGCCGCTGCTGGGACAGCTGGGCTCGCGCCATCGCCTGCCGGCGGTGGACGTCCGGTCGAAGCTGGGGCTGCGGCGCAAGCTGATGCTGTTCTTCGGCGGCGTGGTGCTGTTCAGCTCCGGGCTGGTGCTGCTGTTCTCGCTGTCGCCGCAGCACGGGCCGGCGACGATGGTCGGCTCGACGGCGCTGGCGCTGGCGCTGGCGCTGGGTCTCATCGTCCTCATCGTGCGCGATCTGGTGACGCCCATCCACGCTCTCGAGGAACGCGCCGACGAGATGGCGCGCGGCGAGCTGGCGCGCCCGGTGCCGCCGTCGGGCGAGGCCGACGAGATCGGCCGCCTGACCTTCGCCTTCGAGGAGATGCGGCGCGCCCTGCGCGACAAGCTGCGATCGACCGAGTCGCTGAACATCGATCTCGAGCGCGAGGTCCGCCGCCGCACGGAGGTGCTGGAACAGCGCAACGCCGAGCTGCACGACGCGCTGGAAAAGCTGCGCCGCGCGCAGGACGATCTCGTGCGCACCGAGAAGCTGGCCTCGATGGGCCGCCTGGTGGCCGGCATCGCCCACGAGATCAACAACCCGGTCAACGCCGTCATCAACACGCTGGGCCCGCTCGAGGGCTGCATCCGCCGCATCACCGCCGCCCAGCGCCCGGAAGAGATCCGGGCCGCCATCGCCGAGGCCGAGGAGATGCTGCGCGTGGTCCAGCGCGGCGCCGCCCGCAGCAAGGCGATCGTGCAGGCGCTGCACAACTATTCGCGCGGCGACGAATCGATCCCGCGCGAGCTGAACCTGGGCCGCAGCGTCGACGACACCGTCGATCTGCTGCGCCATCACCTGAAGAACATCCGCGTCGAGAAGCAGATCGAGCCCGGCCTGCGCGTCTTCGGCTTCGCCGGACAGATCGACCAGGTGCTGATGAACCTGGTGACGAACGCCGCCCAAGCGATCGGCGCCGCGCGAGGGAAAGAAGACGGCGCCGAAGCCGGGACCATCCGCATCAGCGTCGAGCGCGACGGCGTCGACGCGCAGATCACCGTCGCTGATGACGGGCCCGGCATCCCCGCCGACGTCCTGCCGCGCATCTTCGATCCGTTCTTCACGACCAAGGACGTGGGCGAGGGATCGGGCCTGGGTCTCTCGATCGTTCACGGCATCGTCGAGCGCCACGGCGGCCGCATCCACGCCGAGAGCCGGATGGGCGAGGGGACGGTGTTCCGCGTCTGGCTGCCCCTGCCTCCGGCGGCGCTCGCCACCCCTGGATAGGCGACTCTTTGACACGCGCAGCCCGACAGGCTGCTTGCCAAACTGGCAGAGTTCAGGATCGATTGTCGTCCGAAGGGTCAAATTGGCATCCAGGTGGCGGGGCGGGACAACTTGTCGTATCCTGGGTTCTCGTGATCCCAGGTAGTTACGGCGTTCAGCGAGAGTTGGCACCGCGGTTGAAGCGGCTCGTGTAGAGCAAGGGGGATCGGATGGCTCTCATCAAAGAAGCGTTGCCGCCCGCTGACGTTGCGGCCGCGCCGACCGGCTCGCCCACCGTGCTGGTGGTCGATGACGAGCCCGGAATCGTCGATTCGCTGCAAAAGATCCTCGAACGCGAATCGCTGCGCGTTCTGGCGGCCGGCTCGGGCGGCGAGGCGCTGGAGCTGATTCGGCGCGAGCCGGTGTCCGTCCTGGTGACGGACCTGATGATGCCGGGGATGTCGGGGATCGATCTGCTGCGCGCGAGCCGCAGCGTCTCGCCCGAGACCGAGACGATCCTGATGACCGCGTACGGGACGGTCGAGAACGCGGTCGAGGCGATGAAGCAGGGGGCGTACGACTTCGTCACCAAGCCGCTCAAGCGAGCGCACCTCCTGCGCGTGGTCGGCAAGGCGCTGGAGAAGCGCTCGCTGGTGCAGGAGAACCGATCGCTGCGCGCGCAGCTGGCGGCGCACAAGAAGCGGACGCTGATCGGCCAGTCGCTGTCCTGGCGGCGGACGATGGACATCGTGCTGCAGGCAGCGCCGTCGCTGGCGACAGTGCTGCTGCTGGGCGAATCGGGTACCGGCAAGGAGCTCCTGGCGCGGGCCATTCACGATGCGTCGCCGCGCGCCGCGGGGCCGTTCGTCCCGGTGAACTGCGCGGCGCTGCCGGAGACGATCCTCGAGGCCGAGCTGTTCGGGTACGAGAAGGGCGCCTTCACCGGCGCCGCCTCGCGCAAGCCGGGGCGGGTGGAGCTCGCCCAGGGAGGAACGCTCTTCCTGGACGAGA
>DATKEU010000198.1:0-2470 GCA_035544495.1 Polyangia bacterium
GGACTCCGAGCCGTCACCCGCGGGGCGCGCCGGCGGGGCGAAGGCCGCGCGCGCGACGACGGCCGACAATCGCAAACTGCTGGACGAGGGCGAGCGCCTCTTGCGGGCGGAGCGCTTCGTCGAGGCGCGCGAGATATTCACCAAGCTGACCAAGTCGCGCCGCGACAAGGCCGCGGCGCTGGTCGGGCTGGCCGAGATCGCTTTTCAGGAGAAGCACTACGGTGACGCCGTGCGCTCGGCCAAGCTGGCGGCCAGCGCGGGCGGCGGCGTGCGGGCGCGGGTCTTGCTGGGTGACGCGCACTTCCGCTTGAACCAATTCAACGAAGCGGCCAGGGCCTACGAAGACGCCCTGAAGCTGGATCCCGGCAATGCCAGCGCGCGCAGCGGGCTGGCGCTGGCGAACAAGCGCATGTAGGCGCCGGCCGCCGCGTCGTTCGCGGAAGGGCACGGAAATCTCGCCGGGGTTCCGTTTGAATCGCCTCGCTTGGCTGCCCGCGATGTTCTACGATTCGTTGGTTTCGGCCCGGGTCATGGCAGAACGGTTCCCGAAAAGGTTCGGCAAGTACGTCCTGCTCAAGCCCCTGGCGCGCGGCGGAATGGGGGAGGTCTATGTCGCGGCGGCCGGCGAGGTGGGCGGGTTTGAAAAGCTCTGTGTCATCAAGAAGGTCCTGACCGAGAAGACCGACCGCGCGAAGGCGGCCCGGTTTCTCGACGAGGCCAAGGTGGTGCTGCGGTTGTCGCACGCCAACCTGGTCCTGACCTTCGACGCCGGCGACGTCGATGGCGAGTTCTACATTGCCATGGAGCTGATCGAGGGGAAGGATCTGCGCGAGATCTGGAACCGCTGCGTTCGCACGCGCACGCGCATCCCGCTGGACGTCGCGCTGCACATCGTGCGCGAGCTGGCGCGCGCGCTTTCGTACGTGCACAGCTATGGCGAGCTGCGCCTGGTCCACCGGGACGTGGCGCCGCCCAACGTGCTGCTCAGCTATTTCGGCGAGGTCAAGCTGACCGACTTCGGTCTGGCGCGCAGCGTGCTGAAGCAGGAGCACACGGCGCCGGGCGTGGTGTTCGGGCGGGCGTCGTACCTGGCGCCGGAGCAGGCGCGCGGCGAGGTGGCCGACGCGCGCACGGACATCTACAGCCTGGGGATCATGCTGTGGGAGCTCCTGACCGGGCAGCAGTATCTCCAGCTCGGCAATCTGGATCCGGTGACGGCGCTGTCGCTGGTGCGCCACCCGAAGCCGATGCCGCCGTCGATGCGGGCGCCCTGGATCACGCCGGAGCTGGACGCCGTCGCCATGCGCGCGCTGGCGCCGAACCGCAACCTGCGCTTCCAGTCGGCCGACGAGATGCGCCTGGCGCTGTCGGAGGTGATCGCGCACGTGGCCCCGCGCGCCGACGCCGAGCGGGCGGCGGATTTCTTGCGCGGGCTCTACGGCCCGATCATCAAGGAAGAGCACGAGGAGCGTGAGCGGTTGCTGGCCGGACGTATCTCGGCCTTGCACGATGTGGTGCAGGAGGGTGGCAACGACGCTGTCAGCGAGGCGGTGGCTGCGGCCGCCGAGCAGCGGCGCATCGATCCGAGGGCCCAGACCCCCCCGCCGCCGCGCAAGGCGACGCCGGGGACAGCGCCCCTCGGGCGACGCCCGCCAAGCGTGGCCCCGGCAGAGCCGGCGCCCGACGGCGAGGAGCCGACCAAGGTGTGGCGCGGGCCGACGGCGCCCGGCACGGGCATGGGCGGAGGCACCGGTTCCGACCCAGCCAGCTTCATCGGCCGGGTCATCGACGGGCGTTATCGCATCGTGCGCCAGATCGGCGAGGGCGGCATGGGGACCGTCTATGCCGGCGAGCACGTCGGCATCGGCAAGGGCGTGGCGGTGAAGATCCTGCACCCGGTGTTCTCGCGCCAGCAGGATCTGGTCGAAAGATTCAGGCGCGAGGCGCGCGCGGCGTCGCGCATCGGCCATCCCAACATCATCGACGTCACCGACTTCGGAACGACGGAGGAGGGGTGCGCGTACTTCGCAATGGAGCACCTCGACGGCATCGATCTCGCTGACGTGCTGTCGCTGGAGCGGCGGATCGAGCCGGAGCGGGCGGTGCAGATCGCCATCCAGATCTGCCGGGCCCTGCACGCCGCGCACGCGGCCGGCGTCATCCACCGCGATCTCAAGCCGGAGAACATCTTCCTGGTGGCGCGCGAGGGGCAAGCCGACTTCGTCAAGGTGCTGGACTTCGGCATCGCCCGCAGCGTGACCCGGGGGTCGCGGCGCCTGACCACTCCCGGCATGGCCATGGGAACGCCCGAGTACATGGCGCCCGAGCAGGCCACGGGCGGGCCGGCGGATCGGCGATCGGACATCTTCTCCGTCGGGGCGCTCTTGTACGAGATGCTGCTGGGCACGCCGCCGCAGCTCGGCACCGGGCCGCTGCGGGCCCTCGAGAGCGGCGAGTCGTCGTCGGTCCC
>DATKEU010000199.1:0-6392 GCA_035544495.1 Polyangia bacterium
GACAGCGCCATGCGCGCCTGCTCCAGCTCGGCCGACGTCCGCGCGCCCAGCTCCGCCTGCAGGATGCGCCGGCACGATTCGTATTGCTGCTGCGCCTCGCGCAGGCGGCCGAGTTTCCCCAGCAGCTTGACCACCGCGACGTGGGCGGTCTCGGCCAGCGGATCGATGGCCACGCGCTCGCGCGCGTAGCGCAGGGCCTCCTCGGGCGCGTCGCCCAGACGATCGGTCAGCGCGACCAGGATGGCCACCCGCAACGCCCGCACCGACTCGCGCTCCGCGACGTACCACTCGTGATAGCGATAGCAACCCGCCAGGTCCAGACCCTCCAGCAGCTCACCCCGGAAACGCCCCGCCGCCCGCCGCAGCGCCGCGGTGGTCGCCGCCTCGACGCCGCCCCCGATCTCCTGGCGTACGGCCGCCAGATCGACGGCGATCCCCTCGGAGGAGAACCCGACGCGCTCGCGATCGCAGCCAAGGCGCGTCTCGGTCGCGTCGTCCAGCAGCGGGCGGATCTTGGTCAGGCTCCAGCGCAGGGCGGCGCGCGGATCGTCGGGCCCGTCCCACAGCAGCGCGCACAGGCGCTCCCGCAGGTGCGGGCGCGCGGTCGCCACCAGGTACGCCAGCAAGGCGCGGGTCTTCTTCGATGCGGGCAGCGGCTGGGGGCGCCCGTCGTGGGTCACCTCCAGCTCGCCCAGCAAGCGAATTTCGACCGCTTTAATCCTCACCCGCGCCTCGGCCAGTCAATATCCCACGCCCGCGCCGGGGCGGCGCCGTTTTCCACGCTGCCGCCAACGATCGCTCCAACGCGCCCGCGCCAGCCTGGACGCATGCCACGGACGACGAAAAGGAGCGGGCGATGCCGATACCTCCGATCGCGATCAACGAGAGGAAGCTCGACGAATTCCTGGACCGCGCGCTCGGCGACATCGGCGCCGCGCTCAGCGCGGCGCTGGTCGTCATCGGTGATCGCCTGGGACTTTACAGGGCGATGGCCGGCGCGGGCCCGGTCACGCCGTCCGAGCTGGCCCGCCGAACCGAGACCGCCGAGCGCTATGTGCGCGAATGGCTGGCCAATCAGGCCGCCGGCGGTTACCTCGCGTATGACCCGGCCACGCGACGGTATTCACTGCCGCCCGAGCATGCCGCCGCGCTGGCGGACGAGACCAGCCGATCGTTTCTGCCGCCGGTGTTCCAGATCGTCACCGCCGCGATGAAGGCCGAGTCGCGCGTCGCGGAGAGCTTCCGCACCGGTGCCGGCCTCGACTGGTGCGACGCCGATCCGGCGCTGCTGGCCGATCGCGAACGGTTGCTGGGCGCCGCGGGGGAAAGTCGCCTCGCCGCTCGGATCATCCCCGCGCTGGACGGCGTCGAGGCGAAGCTCCGGCGCGGCGCGCGCGTCGCCGACGTGGGCTGCGGCCACGGCGCGGCGACGATCCTGATGGCCGAGGCATTCACGTCCTCGCATTTTGTTGGTTTCGATCGGCGCGAGGAAGCAATCGCTTCGGCGCGCCGGCGCGCCCGCCAGTCCGGCTGCGAGGACCGCGTGCGCTTCGAGGTGGCGCGCGCGCACGACTTTCCCGGCGCCGGATATGATCTCGTGACCTGCTTCGACTGTCTGCACCACATCGTCGATCCGGGCGGCGCCGCCCGGCACATCCGCCGCGCGCTGGCCAGTGACGGCACCTGGCTGGTGCTGGAGTCACGCGCGCACGATCGCGTCGAAGATAACCTGAACCCCCTCGGGAGGGTCCATTACGGTGCCTCCACGATGTTGTGCGCGCCCTGCTCGCTGGCCGCCGACGGCCCGGCGCTGGGCGCGCAAGCAGGCGAGTCGCGCCTGCGCCGGACGGTGTTCGCGGAAGGCGGGTTTACGCGGCTGCGGCGCGCGCTGGAGACGCCGTTCGACGTCGTCCTGGAAGCTCGCCCGTGATCCTGCTTTCGCCGCACGTCAGTTAACAAACAAAAGAGCGCGCCGAAAGACGCTCGAAACATGCTGCGATCAATGATTTGGCATCAGATGGCAACGAACGGACGACCAGACAGCGCAGCGACGGCAGAGACGCGGTGGCTTCTCGGAGCGGGTGGTTTTCTCGGGAATTTTCGCGTCGCGAAACGTGTTGCTCTCAACGGGACTGTGGTGAACGGCGAGGACAAGGTAGGCGAGGGTGGTCAAAGCGGTTCGTGCAGGCGGAATGGATCAACGAACCTGCGGCTGAGGCGTGACCTGCAAGAAAATCGCGGCGATCGGGCGGGAGGAGAGCACGCGGGCGCTGGAGCGGGAGGAGCGTGTGGGAGGACGCTGGTGGGAGGAACACGGGCGGGGGAGGCGAGGGTAGGGGAGGTGAGTCGGGTGGGTGGGGGGAAATGCGAATGGGGGAAAAGCGGAGGGGGGCAAAAGATCGTGCGGGGCGAAAACGGTTTTCGGCACTCCCCGCACGATCAATTTTCTTGTACGATCGGAACGTCGGGAGAGTCATCAATTGGGGAGGGAAGCATGCACATCCGTCACATTAGTCCGCGATCCGCTGAATGGCTCGATGCCCTTTATGATGGAGGCGGGAGGGGGTGGGACAAGCTAGCGCCCGAAGAGAAAGCGAGACTGCGCCACCAGCGGGAGGAAAAGGCGACGACGGTGGAGGGGGAGGGTTACGGCGTACGTGAAAGCCGCCACCACGGCGGCCCCAGTCAGTCGGCTTCGAGATAAGCGACCAGCAGCTCGGCCGCGCGATCCTGGAGACGACGGGCCTCCCCCGCATTGGCCACGTCGTTCATGAGGACGGAGAAGACGAGCGGGAGATGGCCGGGCGATCCGGCGATCCCGGACAGGCAGCTGGCGTTGGCGAGCGTCCCTGTCTTGGCTCGAACGAATCGCTCGGCCACTGTGCCGACCATGCGATGGGCGATGGTGCCGTCGGTGCCGGCGACGGCCAGCGAGGCCAGGAACTCGGCCGAGATGCGAAAGTCGCGCAGAGCCGCGCGTAAGACCTGTGTGATCTGTTCGGCCGAGAAGCGGTTCGATTCGTAAAGGCCCGAACCGTTGGTCATCTGATAGCTGCCGCGCGCGACGCCCGCGCCGGCCAGGAAGCGCGCCACCGCTTCCAGGCCGCGATCCCAGGTCCCGGGGCGGCCGACAATCTCGGCGCCCAGCGTGCGCAGCACCTGCTCGGCGGCGAAGTTGTTCGAGCGCTTGTTGAGCTCGTGTGCCGCCACCGCCAGCGGCGCAGATTCGTGCGTCGACAGAACGCGCAGCCCCTGCGGCGGGGCCGCCGCCACGCGCACCGGCTTGCCGACGGTGATTCCGCGCCGCTCGAGGAGCAGGCGCAGCGTGTACCCGAGATACGCGGGCGGATCGACGACGCGGCGGTAGATGGTGTGCGGCTCGCTGCCGGCGCGCACCCGCCCGCCGACGACGACCAGCGTGTGGCCGTGACCGTCGTCCTGCGTGTCGACCGTGTGCGCGGCCGGCCCTTCGGCCGCCGAGACGATGCGGCCGCTGACGAGAAAATAGGGTGACGACGGTTCGAGGAGGACACGCGCGGGCGCGCCCGTGGCGGGCGCGGCGACGACGGTGACGCCCACGACGTTGCCGTTCAGCGACGCCGCCGACGAGGGGGCGCGCGACGCGTACGAATCGGTCTTCTGATCGTAGGCCGGGCCGACGTGGGCGCGATCGAAGAAGGTCTCGTCGACCACCACGCCGCCCTGGATCTTGCGCAGGCCCAGCGACGCCAGGTCGGAGACCATCGCGCCGAGATCCTGCGTGTTCAGCGTGGGATCGCCGAAGCCGCGCAGGTAGAGATCGCCCCCGAGCTCGCCGCCCGGGCCCAGCAGCGCGCCCGACGCCGTCGGTGCGGCCGACAGCGTCGTCTTCCATCGGTATTCCGGGCCCAGCATGGCCAGCGCTGCCGCCGACGTGACGATCTTGACGTTGGAGGCGGCGTTGAGCAGCGTCTTGTCCGACCGCGCGTAGATCGGTTTTCCGCTGTCGGCCTCGGCGACCAGGACGCCCACCTTGGCCTTGGCCAGGCTGGGCGCGCCGAACAGCTCGTCCAGCTGCGCGCGCAGCCATTCACGGCGCGCGGTCGGATCCTTGGGCGGCGGCTTCGACAGACCGGCGGCGGTGGGCGCCGGGGGCTGGTTCGCCATCACCGGATGGCCGGTCGATTTTTCCGGCGCCGGCTCCGATTCCGTGGCGGGCGGCGGCGGCGCGCCGGCGGCGGCGGCGGCAGGATGGGCTGGCGCGGGCGGCGCTTGCTTGGTCGCCTGAGCGCGGGCGGCGCTGGCCAGCGTCGTTGCCAGCGCGAGGGCGACGGCCAGCGCCGATCCACGGAGCGTCCAGCGCCGGCAGGTCGGGGGGGCGGAGAAAAAGGCGCGGAGGCTCGGCAAACTCCGCCCAACTTAACATCCGCTGCGGGGCCGTTCTACTTTGCGCCGCCGCCGGCGCTGGTAGATTGAACCCATGGATCTCTTCGCGCGGGTCGCATCGAAGGAACGCCGCGGGCAGCCCCTGGCCGAGCGGATGCGCCCGCGCACGCTGCCGGAGTTCATCGGGCAGGAGCAGCTACTGGGGCCGGGGCGCCTGCTGCGCCGGACGCTGGACGCGCGTGAGTTGCCGTCGCTGATCCTGTGGGGGCCGCCGGGGACGGGGAAGACGACGCTGGCGCGCTTGCTGGCGGCGGAGGCCCAGGCGCGGTTCGTCGCGCTGTCGGCGGTCATGGCGGGCGTCAAGGACCTGCGCGAGGCGGTGGCCGAGGCCGCTGTGCACCGCGACGAGCGCGGCGAGCGCACGGTGCTGTTCATCGACGAGATCCACCGTTTCAACAAGGCCCAGCAGGACGCGCTGTTGCCGCACGTCGAGGCGGGGACGGTGGTGCTGATCGGCGCCACCACGGAGAACCCGTCGTTCGAGGTGAACGCGGCGCTGCTGTCGCGGGCGAAGGTGGTGGTGCTGAAGGCGCTCAGCGAGGACGAGCTGCGCACGGTGATCGATCGCGCGCTGGCGGATGCCGAGCGGGGCCTGGGCGGCCAGCCGCTGGAGGTGTCCGCCGACGTGCGGGCCTTGATCGCGCGCGAGGCGCGCGGCGACGCCCGGCGCGCGCTGACGACGCTGGAGGCGGCGTCGGCCATCGCGGCCGCCGACGAGGCGGGGAAGAAACGCATCACGCCGGCCGTCGTCGAGGAGGCGCTGCAGCGGCGCACGATCATGTACGACAAGGCGGGCGACGAGCACTACGGCGTCGTCAGCGCCTTCATCAAGAGCCTGCGCGGCACCGATCCGGACGCCGCCGTCTACTGGATGGCGCGCATGATCGAGGCGGGCGAGGACCCGCTGTTCGTCCTCCGGCGCATCGTCATCTTCGCCGCCGAGGACGTCGGCAACGCCGATCCGCAGGCGCTGGGCGTGGCGGTGGCGGCGATGGAGGCGTTTCGCTTCGTCGGCCTGCCCGAGGGCTTGCTGCCCATGACCGAGGCCGTGCTGTACCTGGCGTCCGCGCCCAAGAGCAACACCGCCGTCACCGCCTATGCGGCGGCGAAGGCCGACGTCGACGCCCACGGCGCGCTGCCCGTGCCGCCGCACCTGCGCAACGCCAGCACGCCGCTGCAGAAGTCGATGGGGCTTGGCGACGGTTACAAGTACCCGCACGACCACGAAGGCCACTACGTCGTCGAGAACTACCTCCCCGAGGCGCTGCGCGGGCGCCGATATTACGAGCCGTCGTCGTCGGGGCGCGAGGCGGAGATCGCCGCCCGCCTGGCGGCCCTGCGCGAGAAGAAGTGATCTCGTACGAGAGGATCGCGCTCGGGTGAACGCCCCCGGGCGATCCCCCGCCCGGGGGCAGCGCAACTTCGTCTGACTCAGGCGGCGACGTCGAATCGATCCAGGTTCATCACCTTGGTCCAGGCGGCGACGAAGTCCTGAACGAACTTCGGTCCTGCGTCCGCGCTGCCGTACACCTCGGACAGGGCGCGCAGCTGCGAGTCGGAGCCGAAGATCAGATCGACCCGCGTCCCCGTCCATTTCACCTGCCCGGTCTTGCGATCGCGTCCTTCGAAGAGATCGGCCTTCTCCGAGACGGCTCGCCACTCCGTCCGCATGTCGAGCAGGTTGACGAAGAAGTCGTTGGTCAGCGACCCCGGTCGATGGGTGAAGACACCATGCTTTGTGCCGCCGGCGTTGGTGTCGAGCGCGCGCATGCCGCCGAGGAGCACCGTCATCTCGGGCGCGGTCAGCGTCAGAAGCTGGGCCTTGTCGATCAGCATCGCCTCGGCCGAGAGCGCGTACTTGCCGTCGAGGAAGTTGCGGAAGCCGTCGGCGAGCGGCTCCAGCACGGCGAAGGACGCGATGTCGGTCTGCTCCTGCGAGGCGTCCATGCGCCCGGGGGTGAAGGGTA
>DATKEU010000200.1:0-17080 GCA_035544495.1 Polyangia bacterium
CCAGCGCACGATGGCCGCCGCGCGCGCCCCCCGCGGCGGGCCGCCCTCGGTCCTCGCGCTTGCCGCCGCAGGCGCCGTCGCCGTCTCCTGCGCTTTCATGGCCGCGCTCCCTCGCCGGCGGCGACACCGGCGGCGCGTTCCAGCTCGGCCTGGCCTTGCACCAGCTCCGCTAGCGCCTGCAGCCGCTCGATGCGCGCCTGCAAAAACAGGCGCGAGGCATCCAGCAGCGCCACCCCATCGCCCGCGCCGGTCGTGTACGCCGCCCGCGCCGCCTCGAAGCCGCGCCGCGCTTGCACGAGCAACTGCCCCTCGACGAGCAGGAACGATTGCTGGGCCGCACGCACGCGCGTCGCCGCGTCCTGCAGCTGGAAATGGGCGGCGTTGCGCGCCGCCGCCAGCGCGTGCTCGTCCGCCGCCACCAGTTGCTCCGCCGCCCGCGCCTCGTCGGTCCCGCGCCCGGTCAGCCAGGGCAGGTTGATGGCCACCATCGCGCCGTAGGCGTGATGGCTCTCGGCGCTGAGCGGCCGGTACCAGTAGTCCAGGCCCACGCTCACCGTCGGGAAATGCGCTGCCCGCCAGGCCGCGTCGGCGAGCGCCTGGCTGCGCGCCAGGGCGCGTTCGGCCGCCCCGATCTCGGCGCGCCGATCGTCCACGCCCCGCTCCAGGGCCGCGGCGTCGACCTCTGCGGGCGGCGCCAGCGGATCGGGTGGCCCCAGCGCCGCGTCGGGCGCGCGATCCATCATCGTGTTCAGCATCGCGCGGCTCGAGCGGTGCTCGCGTTCGATGCGCGCGACGTCGGTGTGCAGGCGGGTCAGCTCCAGCTCCATGCGCAGGGTGTCCTGCAGGCTGCCGTGCCCCGTTCGCTGGTTCAGGCGCGCCAGCTCCAGCAGGTGCGCCATCAACCCCACGTGCTCCAGGTGCAGGCGCAGCTCCTCGTCCGCGCGGGCGTATGCGGCGTACGTCTGCCGGACCTGGCCGGCCAGCTCCTGGCGGTGCGCGCGAGACCCGGCGGTGGCGCGCGCGGCCTCCTCTTCGGCGCCGCGCGCGCCCGCTGCCCGCGCCCCCCAGGCCGGGAACATCTGTCGCAGCCCGACCATCACCGTGTCGGCGCGATCGAGCCCGTAGGGTCGCGCCAGGCTGACGCCCCACTGTTCGTATTTCAGCTCCGGATCCGGCAGATGGCCGGCGGCGCGCCCACGCGCGGCAGCGGCCCGGGCGCGCGCCTCCTCCTCGGCGAGGCCCGGGTTTCGTTCCAGCGCCAGGCGCAGTACGTCGGTCAGGTGCGCTGCTTCGCTCAGCTTCGCCTCGTCGGCGGGGGAGGGCGCGCCCAGCGCAGGCGGCGAAGCGGCGGCGGCGATCAACATCGGACAGGCGAATCGGGCGGCTTTCATGGACACGGCTCCTCGAGACCAACGAACGTCTGGCGAGCGACCAGCGACGGCGGCGCGTCGCGCGCGATCGGCGGCGCGGGCGCCAGACGGCCCACGGCGATCGGGCTGGGATCCGCGCCGGCAACGGCGCGGCCGGCATCAGCGCCTGCGGGCGCGATCGCTCAGATCAGGAACGCGTGCTTGAGCAGAACGATGGGCGGTCGAGCGCGCGCCGGATCCGGGCGGCCCGGCGCAACGTCGAACGGGCGCAGCACCGGCGCGTCGCTGGCCAGCGTGGCGAGCGACGTCGACCAGCGCGGCCCCACCGGGTCGGTGGTTCCGGTCTGCTCGGCGGGCGCGCGAATCGTGGCGCTGAGCTCGGGATCGCAGCAATCGGCCTGCCGGGCCGACGGCCCCGCTGGCGGCGCCGTCGCATCGTCGTCCGGACAGCAGCAGGCCGGCCGTAACGTGCCGTCCATCCGGCAGCGCAGCATCAGCTGATCCGGCAGCGAGACGATCATCATCAGCAGCGGGGCCACCGCGATGATCTTCTTCACGACCGAAACTGTCATTGGACGCGAGAACACAGCCTTGCCTCGTCGATCGTCCGCGATCCGATCCCGCCTGTCAATCACCAGGGTTTCGCGGCCGGGTTGGGCTTGTTTTCATCGGGGTCCCCGGCGGTCGTCTTCGCGCCGGCCGCCCCGACCGCCGCCGGCTTCGCCAGCTCGGTCCCGAATTTCTGCGAGCGCCAGTATCCCAGTCCCTCATCCAGCACGGTCACCTTGGTGAACCCTTGCGCTTTCAGCTTCTCGGCCAGCTGGCCCGATTCGGCGTGGGGGCAGGCGCAATAGCAGACGAGCCAGACATCCCTGGGCAATTTGTCGAAGTACGGCTTGGGATCGTAAAACGGCACGCTGACCGCGCCCGGAATGTGCTCGAGCAGGTAATCCGATGGCGCGCGCGCGTCCAGGATGGCCATCTTGGCGTGCCGGTCCAGCTGCGCCTTGATCACCGCCGCGGGCGTGACGTCGGGGGTGGCGCGGAACCCGACCGGCGCCGGCCCTCTTGGATTCAGCACCACCTTGCCAAGCGGCAGCGGCGGCGGATCGACGGGCGCCGGCCGCGGCGCCGGCGGCTCGACGGCCGGCGTCCAGTTGCGGATGAAGGCCAACAGGTCATCGATCCCCTGCGGCCCCAGCTTGCCAGCGAACCCGAGCATCAGCGTGCCGGCGCGTCCGTTCGCGATCGCCAGCCGCATGAAGCCGTTGCTGGCGTTGGCGAGAAAACCCGGATTGCGCAAGCGCGCGTTCGGTCCCTCCAGACCGCGCGCGCCGTGGCAGCGCGCGCACTCTTGAAAATAGAGCTGGCTGCCGCGCCCCCGGTCGCCGGCCGGCGGGCGCTCGTCCAGCGTGACGTCGCGCTGCGGGTGCCAGAGGCGCATGAAGGCGATCACGGCGTCCACCTCGGCCGGGAAAAGAGGTCCGCCGCTTTGCCGCCCCCACGCCGACATCGTCGAGCCGAGGCGCCCGTTGGCGATCGCGTCGCGCAACAGGGCGTCGCTGGCCGAAGCCAGATACTCGGCGTTGCGGAGGTTGGGTGCCTGGTCGGCCTTGTACCCTTCGCCGTTCGGCCCGTGGCAGACGGCGCACATGCGTGCGTACAGCGCGGCACCCTCGCGCTCCTGTTTCGTGCGGCAGGCCGTGGGCGCGAGCGAAACGACCAGCGGCAGCAGGATCCACGCCCGCCGTCCGCTCGCGATGGTGCCGTCCCTCATGGGCGACACCATACCCGACCTCGGCTCATTCAGGCGCTTGCGCCGCCGTGCTGCTCGATCAGACGGCCACCGCCCAGTTGCCGGTGGCGAACCGGCAAGCGCTCGGCGCGCCGATCAGGGATGGTCTTTGTAATAGGCGGCGTACAGCTGTCCGACACCGGTGTTGCCGGCGCCCGTGAGATCGGTGCCGCCCCCCCACCAGCTGCACGCCCCCACTTCGATCTTCGGCCCGACGGTGACCAGGCCACCCGACGCGTCCGCCACCGCCTTGATGGCGTCATCGACGTACTGCGGGACGACGATGTTCGGATCCTTGTCGTTCGCGCACGGCTGGTTCATCGGGTTGCGAATGGTCGAGATGAGCTCGATCCGCTTGACGCCCGGGAACTTCATCTTGATGTTGTCGACGACCTTCGAGATGTTGGTCTGCCATGCCTCGCCGGTGTTCAGCGTCAGGCTGAAGGGCAGGAAGATCACCCGATCGGGGGTCGCCGAATTCTGGCCGCACGGAGAGATGACGGCCGTCTTCCAGTAGGCGTTCGCCGGGTCGGCCCAGCCTTCCAGGTAGCCGTGGTGGACGAAGATGTACTGCCAGGCGGCGGTGTCCACGCCCTTCTCGAACGCGCCCCACCACTGGCTCATCACCCACAAGCCGATCATCTCGCTGCACTGGAACGGACCCCCGGCCGCCGGAGCGCTGCCCCCACCCGCGTCGGGGGTCGCCATCGCGCCGCCCGTGCCGGCGCTCACCATGCCGCCACTGCCGCTGGGCAGCGGCATCTGGCCGCCGGAGCCCATGACCACCCCGCTGTCGCCGCCGGTTCCCGCGACCGGGGTCGTGGTCCCTCCCGTACCGGCCACGGTGCCACCCGATCCGGGGGCGCTGGACCCTGGTCCGGGTTCGGCGCTGCAGGCCGCGCCAAGGGCAAGAAGCGTGAAAACATGGACCAATCCCGTCCTGTCGAGACGCGCGCGTGCTGGCATGGGATGCTCCTCGGCCATGGGCCGCCGTCGTCCCGCCAGTCTGCTCTGAACCCTGAACCTACACAAGGTAAATCGTTAGACCTGAAACGCACACGCGCCCTGATGAGCGACTCGGCGACCTCGCTCTAACCGGCGACCGTCCAGATGATGACCAGGGAGGCGGCGATCCGCCCCACCCAGCGCAGCGCGACCATGGTTCGGGGATGTGCAGTAATAAAGCCAACGAAAAATCACGCGCCAGAGCCGAAACTGGCGCGGAGTCGCCGTTCCTCCCCACCCGATGTTGCGAGCGCCGCAACGGGGTCTGTTGCGGCCGCCACAACATCTGGTTGGCATTGCCGCGCCGACGGCCCGCGCCTGCGCGGCGTGATGGCGTGGGGCTCGCGTCATCTGCGGGAACGGCGTAAAAAGCGCCATGACCATCCGTCGCCGCGGCTTTCTATCGGGCCTCGTCACCGGGGCGGGGACGGCGCTGGGCGCCACCTCCTGCCGCACCGGCGCCACGCCAGTTCCCGGCGCGCTGGCGGCGGAACCCGCGCCGGCGATCCCGCCGCCCGAACCGGACCTCTCGACCTGGGAGGCGGTGCGCGCGCAGTTTCTCCTCACACGCGAGTACGTCCACATGGCGCTGATGCTGCTGGCGTCGCATCCGCGTCCGGTGCGCGAGGCGATCGATCGGCACCGGCGTGGCCTGGACGAGGATCCGGTGTCGTACGGCCTGGCGAACTTCGAACGTCTGGACAAGGCGGTGCGCGAGGCCGCCGGCGCCTACGTCGGCGGGCGGCCCGAGGACATCGCGCTGACCGGGAACACCACCACGGGCCTGGCGATGCTGTACGGCGGCTTGCCGTTGCGGCCGGGTCAGGAGATCGTCACGACCACGCACGATCACTACTCGACGCACGAATCGCTGCGCTTGCGCGCCGTGCACACCGGCACGTCGGTGCGCAAGGTTTCGCTCTACGCCCAGCCCGGCAGCGCCAGCGAGGACGAGATCGTCGGCAACACGGTCAAGGCGGTGGGGCCCCGGACGCGCGCGCTGGCGGTCACCTGGGTCCACTCGTCGACGGGCGTGAAGCTGCCGATCCGCGCCATGGCGGCCGCGCTGGGCGAGGTCAACAAGCGGCGCGACGCCGACGACCGCGTTCTCCTGTGCGTCGACGGCGTGCACGCCTTCGGCGTCGAGGATTTCACCGTCGGCGATCTCGGCTGCGATTTTCTGGTCACCGGCTGCCACAAGTGGCTGTTCGGGCCGCGCGGGACCGGGCTGGTCCACGGCCGCCCCGAGGCCTGGAAGGGGCACGCCGGCCTGATCCCCACGTTTGATTGGGCCGCGTACCAGGCCTGGATGCGCGGCGAGCCCCCGGACGCGCTGCCGCCCGGCCCGCGGACCTCGCCGGGCGGGTTCCACACGTTCGAGTATCGCTGGGCGCTGGCGGAGGCCTTCACGTTCCATCAGCGCATCGGCAAGGCGCGCGTCGCGGCGCGCATTCACGCGCTGGCCGGCCGTTGCAAGGACGGTCTGGCTGCGATCCCGAAGGTCCGGTTGCACACGCCACGCGCAACGTCGCTCTCCGCGGGCATCGTCTGCTTCGAGGTGGGCAAGCTGCCGGCCGACGACGTCGTCCGTGGGCTGCGCGACCGGAAGATCATCGCCAGCGAAACGCCGTACGCCACTTCGTACGCGCGGCTGACGCCCGGCGTGCTGAACTCCGAGGAGGAGGTCGATCGCGCGGTGGCCGCGGTGGCGGCGCTGGCGCAGGGCGCTGCTTGATGCGCGGCCGTGAGGGATCATCCACACGAATGATAAGAAAAGGCTGGCTGGCGATCGGAACGGCGGGTTAGACGGGGGCTCATTTTAGGCTTTGCACCGGCCCGCGGGGGGCTGGCTGGGCACACAACGTGGAGGCCATAACGTGGAGGCATTGATGCGAGAGACAACGCGAAAGACACTGGCTGCGTGGGTCGTGTTGGTCACCGCTGCAGGGCTGGCCGTCGGATGCTCCTCGAGCGGGAGCAGCAAGGGCGGCACGGGTGGCAACAGCGGCATGTCCGCGACCGGGGGAGGCACCGGCACCGGCAGCGGCGGCAGCTCGGGGTCGACCGGTGGCAGCAGTGGCGGCAATTCCAACTGCGTCATTCCCACGACCTGGACGGACAACCTGTTGTACTTCGGCGACATGTGCCTCGCGTGCGCGCAGGCGAATTGCTGTCAGCAGATCGTCGACTGCGCCGGCAGCCCTGACTGTCTGCACATCTACCAGTGCGAGCAACAGTGCTATGCGGACGCCGACGCTGATGCCGGTGCCGACGGCGGCACCCCCGACGATGCCGCGATGGCCGCGACGGATAACTGCGTGGCCAACTGTGTGACGGCGGGTTCAATGGCGGGCCAGACCCTCTACGCCGCGCAGAACAGCTGCGTGAACGACGACGCGCCCATCGCGACGACCTGCGGGCGGGTAGGTGTCTGCAACAACTGACCGCGTCCGCCCTTCGCGTCGCGGCCGGCGGCGGATCGAGTAGCGTGGCGGCATGCGCCGCCTCCTGGTAACGACCGCGCTCGTCGCCGCCTCCGCGTGGATGGCGGGCGCGGGCTCCGCGCATGCGTGGGGCCCGGACGGGCACGTCATCGTCGCGCGCATCGCCGAGCAGCACCTGTCGGCCGATGCGCGCCAGGGCTTGCGGCCGCTGCTGGACGGGCGCCGCTTGCCCGATCTCGCCAGCTGGGCCGATGACTGGCGCGACGGCCACCCCGAGACCGCGCCCTGGCATTTCGTCGACATTCCCTTGCACGCGCCCAGCTACGACGCCGACCGTGATTGTCCGAGAGCCAGTTGCGCCGTGCGGGCGCTGGACGCCCAGCTGACCATCCTGCGCGATCGCCACGCGCCGCTCGAGGCGCGGCGGCGCGCCCTCCGCTTCGTCGTTCACTTGCTCGGCGATCTGCACCAGCCCCTGCACGCCGCCACCGACGACGGCGCGCCGGGCGGCAGCGATCGCGGCGGCAACACCGTCAAGGCGCGCCTGTCGCTGGGCGCCGGCGAGTTCCCCTATCATTCGTCGCCGGCCGGAAACCTGCACGCCGTCTGGGACAGTGACCTCATCGATTCGGTCCACCGCCAGCAGGAGGCGTACGTGCTAGCGCTGGAGAAGCTGCCCGGCCCGATCGCCCACATGCAAGCGGGGACGATCGCCGACTGGGCCAACGAGGCGCATCAGGTCGCGCGCGACGTCGCCTATCAGGGCTTGCCGCCGCCCGACGAGGCCGGCGTTCGCCAGCTGGACGAGGCGTACGCCGCGCGCTGCCGCCCCGCTGTCGAAAAGCAGCTGCAGCGAGCGGGTGTTCGCCTGGCGCGTGTCCTCAACGAATCATTCTGACCGCGCTGGTTGTCCTGTGTCATGATCGACGGTGTCGCCGATGAGGCCGCGTGCGCTGCTGGTTGTGCTCGCGGTGCTGGCTGGCGCTGCTTGCTCGGCGTCGGGCGCGGGCGTCGCCGCGCCGCCGGAGGGTCCGCACACCATCGTCGAGTTCGCGCTCGCCGTCGCCGAATCGTCGCCCGAAGCGATCGTCGCCGGCCCCGACGGCAACCTGTGGTTCACGGAGTCCGGCCCGACGGCGAACAAGATCGGCCGCATCACGCCGGCCGGCGCGATCGACGAGTGGCCGATCCCCACCACGGGCAGTCAGGCCTGGGGCATGGCGGTCGGCGCCGACCACAACCTGTGGTTCGTCGAGCAGGGCGCCAACAAGGTCGGCCGCATCACCACGTCCGGAACGATCACCGAGTTCCCCATCCCGACCGTCGGCAGCTACCCGTTCAACGTCGCGTCCGGCCCCGACGGAAACATCTGGTTCACCGAGCAGAGCGGCAACCAGATCATGCGCGCCACGCCCGAAGGCGCGATGACCGGCTTCGCCATTCCCACCGGCGACAGCTTTCCGGTTGGCATCGCGTCCGGCCCCGACGGGAACATCTGGTTCACCGAGCAGAGCGGCAACAAGATCGGCCGCGTCACGCCGGCCGGGGTCGTCACGGAGTTCGACGTCCCGACGTCCCAGTGCTCGCCCTACGGCATCACCACCGGCTCGGATGGCAACCTCTGGTTCACGGAATACAACGGCGTGAAGATCGGGCGCATCACCCCGGCCGGCGTGATCAGCGAGTTCCCCATCCCGACGCCCACCTCCACGCCCTACGGCATCACGCCGGGACCGGACGGCAACGTCTGGTTCACGGAATACGACGGCGTGAAGGTCGGGCGCATCAGCCCGGCCGGCGAGATCACCGAGTTCCCCATCACCACCGCGCACTGCTATCCGTCGCTGATCACGGCCGGCCCAGACGGCAACCTCTGGTTCACGGAGTACGGCGGCAACAAGATCGGCCGCATCAACCCGTAGGCGACGGCGAGCGGGGCGGCCTCAGAAACGGCCCATGACGGCGATCCCGCTCGGACCCACCGACAGCGACGTCCCGGCCGCCGCCTGATGCGTGCCTTCGCCGTCCCGGAAGATGGCCAGCGCCGTGAAGATGCCGCCCACCAGGGCCGCGCCGGTCAACAGATCGGTCGCCAGCGCCCACGATCGGGTTCTGTGGCGATCGTTCTCGATGGTGTCGTGATCGCCGGGCACGGTGCCGATGGCGTTGTCGAAGTCCTGCTTGGATCGCAGCGCTTCCACGCCGGAGAAGACGGCCGCCGCGACCAGAACGCCGGTGACGATGGCCGGCACGATGATGCGCGGGCCGCGCCCGCTGCCGTCGCCGCCCGCGCGAACGCTCTCCGGTTCGAGGGGCGCGTCGCGGGCGACGTCGGCGGGACCGAGGCGGGTGTCGCTGTGGTATTCGGCCACCTGGAACGGAACGTCGACCGTCGTTTGATCGCCGCCCGCCACCTCGACGGTGCGGAGCTGCTGCACGCCGGAGGGGCTGACGACCGCGACCTTGCGGCGCCCGGCGCTGACCAGCAGCGCCGCGGACAGCGGCGTGCGTCCCACGGCCACGTCGTCGATCAGCACCGCCGCGCCGTCGACGTTGCTGCGCACGAAGAGCCGTCCGGTGCGCAGGCGCAGCTTTTCCATCTGCTGCTCCAGCTGGGCTCGCCGCGCCGGGGCCACCTCGGTGCCGCCCTGGTCCAGATAGGCGGAGAACGACGTCAGCGCGCAGGCGTAATCCTTCGCCTCGGCGCACGCCTGGCCGATGTTGTACAGGACGCGAAAGTTGGGCTCGGTGTCGTAGGCGCGCCGGAACTCGATGGCCGCCGCTTGAAAGTCGCCGTCGCGGAACAGCTGCACGCCCTGATCGAAGTGCAAGCGCGCTTCGTTCTTGCGATCGCTGCTGGCATCCGCGGCGCGCGCCGCCGGCCCCGTCGCCATCAGCGCGGCGAAGGAGGAGAGGGCGACGAGATAGGCACGGGGAGGCCGGCTGGTGAGCGTGGTGGACATCGACAATCGCCGACGTCGATTAATGCGTGTAGGGATTGTCGGCGTCAATAGTCGCCCGGGGGGCGGGCGACGTTCGGCCCAGTGATTCGCCGGGCGAGGGCCCGCGTCCGATCGGTTTGCGGCCGGGGCGTCCTTCCAGGTACGTCCGTCGCGACGGCGACGTCTCGTGCGCGGGTACCGCGCGCCATGCCAGCGGAGTGGGGCGCGCGAACTCCGTGCGGGCAGGGATCTCCGGCGACGACGTCAAGGAAGCCGGCGCCGAGCTCGACGGGGGCGCGACGGCCGGCATTCCCCGCGGTGGCATGGACACGATGATGGGCGAGGGCGACGCGGGCGTCCTGGACGGAACGGCAGGACGAGCGGCGGGGGGCGGGGTCACCCGGGCCGCGAGCGCCGTGGTCGCCGTCGTCGCCGGCCTGGTCGCCACGGTCGCGGCGCCCGCCGGACGGGTCGCCACGGTCTTGTGCGTCCCGCTGCCAGAGACCGCCAGGCCGGCCAGCACGGCGACGGCAGCCATGGCCGCCGCCCCCAGGGCCCACACCGGGGGCCGCGTTCGCCGCCGCAGCACAGGCTCGCCGGATGGAATCACCGTGGGCGAGGTCAGCGATCCGTTCACCGCCAGCTGCATGGTCGCGCCGGTAAACTCGGTGGGGAAGGTGATCGCGCGAGCCGCTTCGTCCGCCAGCGAGATGCCGATCGACATGGAAAGGGGCTCGCTGGGCCCGCTGGGCGACACCGCGCGCGACAGATCCGGCAGGTGAATCGACGGTGGCAGTCCCTCCTCGACGATCGCCATCTGCGATTCGATCAGGCGGCGGCGGGCGTCGCGCTCGGCGGAGAAGGCGTTGCCGATGTACTGGCCCACCTCGCGATCGTTGATACGCGCCCCCATGCGGTCGATGAACATGTCCAGCGCTTCGATGATGGCCGCGGCCGACGGAATGCGATCTTCCGGCAATAAGGTCAGCGCTCGCTGGCACAGATCGATCAGCGACTGCGGCGTCTCCGGCGCGAACTGACGAACATCGGGGATCTCGCCGCGCGTGCGCTGGCGCACGATCTCGTCCTCCGAGGCGCCCATCGTGATCCGCTGGCCGGTCAGGGTTTCCCACAGGATCACGCCGAACGAGAAGAGATCGGCGCGGTGATTGGCCGGGCGCCCCGACAGTTGCTCGGGGGCCATGTACGCGATCTTTCCCTCGATGATGCCCGGCCGCGAATTGCGTCCCAGCCCTTCGGCCTTGGCGATGCCGAAGTCGACCAGCTTCACGCGCCCGTCGTAACAGATGAAGACGTTCTGCGGACTGACGTCGCGATGAACCAGGCGCAGGCCGCGTCCATCAAAATCTGTCAGCGTGTGCACGTAATCGAGCCCGGCGAGAAGATTGCGCAGCACGTGCAGGCGGTACGACAGCGGCATCTGCAGGGCGCCCAGGCGGCCGAAGATCTTGCTGAGCGGCTGGCCGTCCAGGTACTCCATGACGATGAACGGCCCGTCGCTGGACAGCCCGACCTCGAAAGTGGAGATCACGTTGGGATGGTTCAGGCGGGACGCGATGCGCGCCTCGGCGAGAAACCGCATGCTGAAATCAGTGTCGCGCGAGAGGATCGAAAGCGGGCGCTTGAGCACCAGCAGCTTGCGCACCTGCGCCGGTCCGGTGAGAACCGCCAGCAGAACCTCGGCCATGCCGCCCCGCCCGATGCGCGCGATCGGACGGTACTTGTCCAAATGGTGCTCGGCGGGATCGAGCGCCTGCTCATCTATCTGCATGGCCGGCGATATGCTCGCTCGCGACAGATAGGCGGTCAAGGCCCGCGCGCGTCAAAGTGGTTGGGGTGCTAACAACGAATAGGAAAAGAAACTTGGTCGGACCAGAACACTGAACGTGGCGATGAACTGATCGTCGGCGGCGCGCTTGCCCGTAACACTGCGCACCCCGACCGGGACATTGATGAAGCCCCCTAGCCCCGACGCGTCAGTGGAATTTGCGGTTTGCGTGGGCAGCCCGTGGACGAAGAAGAAATGTTTGGTGTCCGGCCCGTCGTGATCCAGCGCGGCGACGATGCCAGGCGCGGGCGTGTGGGTGCAGTCGGCGGCTCGGTAAATGATTCCGCCCAGCGTACTGTCGATCGTGCCCCCAGCCTGCGGGGCGAGAGCCGCCAGGTCGGCGATCGAGATCAGCAACGTCGGCGGGTTCATCGTATCGTCGACGAGCGGAAGGCTGATGAAGATCAGGGTTGGCACGTAGACCGGTTGTTTCAACGTGGGAGCGGGATCGGCCTCGACGTATCCGTCGAATCCGCCCTCGACCGTGAAGGTGGCGTGCCCGGCGGCGTCCGGGCGGACGTTGTCCATGATAGGCATCGAGCAGGTCACGTCCAGCTTGTGGCAGGCCTTCAGCACCACGAAGTCGCTGACTGGCATCTCGGGGTGAATCAGGTCGCCGACGGTGACGGTCAGCTGCACCAGGGGTTTGTTCGGCGTCACCGGCGTGTTGTTGCCGACGCATTCCCAGCCGGTGGGGGCCTCGACGCCCGCATCGAGGGGCGGCGCCACGCACAGGTTGTCGATGCACGCCGCGCCGCCGAGCTGGCTGGCGTACAGCTGACAGTCGCTGTCGACCGCGCACTGCTGAGCCGAGGGATTCAGCAGCCACGAACAACGAAGGGTGCCCAGCAACGCGACGAGGATGATCGTCTGACGATTCAAGCCAATCAAAGAACAGGGTCGGAACATAGAGATGAGTCCTTCAATACTGCATCTGCGTCGTCACCCCGAAAATATTTGCGGCGCGCGCCGCGGATGGCGTCGCGCCGGTCCCCAAATCTGATCGGCAACGTACCCCGGCGCCGCGCGTGCGTCGACAGTTTCGGCGAATCCTCGCGCTGCCGCAGCGGGTCGGTTTTTCCCGTTTGCCAGGTTGTGGGAGGGAGGTCAGGTTTGGCAAGCTGCGCGGCGTGAGAACGACAGGTCACCGGCAGGCGAATCGCCGGCGCTGGCTGCTCGCCGGGTGGCTGGGTCTCGTCGGTGGCTGGTCATCGCCGTTGCTGTCGGGCTGTCATCGTCAGGGCGGCGCGTCTAGCGGGCGGGCGGCTGCCTTCACCCAGGCCGTGAAGACCCTGCGGGCGGCGGCGGCCAGCGCCGCAGAGGCGACGGAGTGCGCGCTGACCGCGGAGGCGGTGCTGCCCGCGAACAAGGAGCTGGGCAAGGCGACCAAGCAGCGGCTGGTCTACATCATCGACGCCGCCGAGGGCGCGACCGGCGCCTCCGATCGCGCCGCCGCGGAGCTGCAGCGACTGGACGCCGATTGTCGAGACCGCTGGGACACCACCTGCGACTATCTCATGGCCCGCATCACCATCATGGCCGACACGGCCAAGGAGCGCGCCCAGCTGGGTTGCGCTCGCGTCCACGAGGCGGATCCGCCGCGATCGGATGGGGGCAGCGGCGAATCCACGACCCGGTGAAGGCTGACCCGACGCTGTAAACCCGACCGGCACGGCTTGCGTCGAGAACCGGCGCGCGTTCAGTGCAGGGACGTCACGGCGGCGGGCGCCGCACGGACTTCATCTGGACGCGAAGCGATCGCGGCCGGCGCGGCGGGGATGGTGAAGCTGAACGTGGCTCCCTCGCCGGGGCGGCTCTCCACCACCATGCGCCCGCCGTGTTCCTCGATGATCTGCCTGGCGATGTAAAGGCCCAGGCCCAGTCCGCCGCCGTCGCCGCGCTTGGCTTGCCAGTGGCGTTCGAAGAGGCGTGGCAGGGCATCGGCGGCGATGCCGGGGCCGGTGTCGCTGACGAAGAAGCGGAGGCCGTCAGCGACGGCTTCGGCGCCCACCCGGATGTCGCCGCCGTCCGGGGTGAACCTCAGCGCGTTGCCGACCAGGTTCGACAGCACCTGCATCAACCGCTCTCCGTCCGCGTAGGCGGTGGTGCCGGGGGCGACGGTGAACGACAGGCGAATGCCTTTCTCCTCGGCGGCGCGTTCGAAAAGGCTGGCGGTCTTGTCGAACAGCGGGCCGACTTCCTCGACGCTGCGCTCGATCCGGAACGTGCCTGCTTCCAGGCTGGCGCTGGCCAGAACCTCCTCGATGAGGTGCTTCATGCGGTGGGCGGCGTTGCCGATGCCGTTCACGCGCCGGCCGATGTCCGGGGGCAGGCTCTTGTGCTTCAGCAGATCGGCGTTGATGAGGATGGCGCCCAGCGGGTTGCGCAGGTCGTGCGACACGATGGCCAGGAGCTCCTCGCGCGCCGCCGAGGCCAGGCGCGCCGCCTCGCGCGCTTGCTGCTCGCGCTCGAACTGCTCCGTGATCCGGCGCGTGGTGGTCAGCGCCAGCACCAGGCCGAGCGCCACCGCCAGCGCGATGGCGCCGCCGATCACCAGGGCGGCGGTCCGATCGGCGCGCTCGGATGCGGCCACCACCGCGGCGTAGGCGGCGTTCTCGTCCTTCACCAGGTGGTCGAGCGCCGTCTCCAGCGTCTCGTGCGCGGGCTGCATCACGGCGTCGAAGTAAGCCAGGATTCGCTCCGCGTCGTCGTTGCGGCCGCGATCGCGCATGGCGCGTTCGGTGGCGGTGAGATACTCGTCAGCCGCGCGCTCGACCTCTTCCAGGCGATCGGCGCGCGCGCCGGTCAGGCTGCTGCGCAAGCTGCGCAGGCGCTGGACGAAGCGCTGCTTGGCCTGCTCGTAGCTGGCGGCGGAGCGCGCGCCGGCGGTGAGAAGAAAACCGCGGCTGGCGGAGACGACCTGCTCGGCGTTGTAGCGCAGCCCTTCCACCGTGGACAGCCGGTCGGCCATCGCTCGCGCCTCTCGATCGTTCGCCTCGACGCTGGACTGCAGGGCGCCCACGCTGACGATGCCGATGATCAGCGTCACCGCGATCAGCGCCGAAAATCCGAGACCGAGCTGTCGCCGAACCGTCATGGCACCTCGCCCCTGAGCGGGAGGTATGGGCCGGCGATCCGCGCCCGTCAACGGCTCGGTTGTTGCTCGACCACTTCGGCCTTCGTTGAACGCTGCGAGGGCGCTTCGCGCCCGAGCTCCGGAGGAGGGTTTCGAACCCCCGACCCGGCGGTTAACAGCCGCCTGCTCTGCCCCTGAGCTACTCCGGAATATCGGGTCGGGCCATTATGAGAATCGGCCCTGGCGAGTCAAGCTCGGTGCGTCACGGTGCTGCTGATGCTCGAGCCGACCCGCCACCGACGACCCATCGTCGGTTCGGGCTCGCGACCTGAGGACTCGCCTCAGGTGCCGGCGGGCCGCCAGCCCAGCACGCGGACGGCGTTCTCGAAGTAGACCTTGCGCAGGATGGGCTCCGGCAGGCCGATGCCGTCGATCTTCCAGCGGCCCTGGATGGGCGTGGGGCTCTCGAACTGCTTGTCGGTCGTCTCGAAGTAGCGCCAGGTCGACTTGAAGAAGCGCTCCTCGTCGGCCCGCGTCGGCGGCAGCTCACCCGTCGAGCCGAACATCATGTCGTCCGCCGTCGCGCCCACGCCCGTGTCGGTCCCGAACAGGATGCGATCCTGGAACTTCTCGAAGAAGCCGCGCATCTTGGCCGCGTCGTGCCGGCCCATCTCGGGCACGCGCGCCGCCGTGTCGATGTAGAAGTTCGGGTACTTGTCGAGCATGCGCGCGACGTTGTCCGGATCCTCCGGATCGTTGCCGAAGTGCACGGCGATGAAGGTCGTCTTCGGGTGACGGGCCACGCGTCGTTCGAAGGCGTCGTAGAGCGCCTGCCAGGGCGGGACCTCGGGGCCGAAGAACGACCACTCGGGGTGGGCCCGCAGCTCGTCCCATCTTTCGTTCTTGGGCGTGGCCGGCTCCCAGAAGGCCTTCGGATCGCCGATGTGGATGGCGACGGGCATGCCGAGCGCCCCGGCCTTCTCGAACAGCGGATCCAGTCCTTTGTCGTCGATGGCCAGCAGGTGCTTGCCGTCTGGCGCCGGGTATCCGAGGCCGAGGCCCTTCGGGATCTTGAGGCCGCGCGCGCCGAGGCGCTTCGACTCGACGAGCTCCTCGGCCATGAGCTTGCCGTAGTCGTTGGGGTGCGCGCCCACGAGCCGGAAGTTGGCGTTCGCGAAGACGACCATGCGGCCGTGCGTTTCGGCGGCGGCGGCGAGCTGCGTCTCCAGCATGTGCCGCGGAGGTCCCGGGTACATGCCCGAGAGATTGACGACGCCGTCGATGCCCCACTCGTCCATGAGCTTGAGCGCGCGCGGGATGCCGTCGGGCATGACGTGCATGTGCGTGTCGATGCGCGGCAGGCGACGGCCGGCGCCAGCGGCGCGTGCTCCCGCGCCCGCGTCGCCCGCCGCGACGGATCTCGGCGCGTCCGCGGCGCGCGGGTGGCACCCCGCGCCCGCGAGCGCCGCGGCGAACAGCGACAGCGCCACGACGGCGTGGGCGACCCGGCGCGCGCGCATGCTCACTCGCGCTTGGGCGACGCGGGCGTCGTGCCCAAACCGGGTGGCGGCTCGGCGGGCGCCTCGGACGCGGCCGGCTTGGCGGCCTCGCCGCCACCGCCCGTCGAGCGGAGCTTGGCGTTGAGCTTCAGCGTGCGCACGCCGTTCTTGGGACGCGGCCAGTCGGAGCCGCCGATCATGTGCTCGTAGGCTTCGAAGCCCTCTTTCTTGATCGTGACCGAGTGGGGCAGCGCAGGATCGACGTCGCCGGCCGAAAAAGGCGTCGTGCCCACCGAGTTGCCGTCGACGATCACCTCGGCGCCCCCGGGCGTCGACGCGATCTTGAGGATGTGGTCGCTGCTGGCGGCCTTGGCCGGCGCCTCGGCCGCGGGTTTTGGCGGCGCGTCGGCGGCGGGAGCGGGGGGCGACACGTCCGCGACGACGGCGGGTGGCGCCTCGGCCGGCGGGGCGGCCTCGGCGGCGGCGGCCCGGCGCTTGGCTTTGTGGCCACCGCGCGGGGGCTTGCTCTCCGGTTTGGCTTCGGCCGGTTTGGCGTCGCTCGCCTTCGCTTCGCCCGGCTTCGCTTGCGCCGCGATAGCGCCCTCGGCGGGCTTCGCCTCGCCAGAGGCCGCGTTCGGCGCCTCGCTCTCGGGCCGCGCGCGTAGCGACCCGGGCGTCGCCGTGCCGCCACCGGCCGGCTTCTCGGCGGGCGTGGGCTGCTCGGGCGCGGCCGCCGCGCTGGGCGTCGGCGCGACAGCGCCGGTCGCGCTGGGTGTCGCCTCGGGCGTGGCGGCGGGCTTCGTGGCCTCGGTGGTGGCCGTGGGAACAGGCGCCGCGGGCGACGAGCTTCGGCCCGGACCCTTGAGCACGTAGTAACCGCCGCCGGCCGCGGCCGCGAGGAGCAGGCCGACGACGGCGACCGTGGCACCCGAACCGCTCTTCGTCGTTGCCGGCCTAGCCGGCTTCGGCGGCGCGAAGCTCTCCGCGATGAGCCTGGGCGGTTCGGCGGGCACGGAGAAAGCCGCCGGCACGCCCAGAGGAAGCGGCGTGGGTGCTGAGACCTTGGGCAGGTCAACCTTGTTCGCCGTCGCGGCGGCCTC
>DATKEU010000201.1:0-2787 GCA_035544495.1 Polyangia bacterium
GACGGCGGAGGGCTGCGCCGTCACCGAGGACACCGACGTCAAGCCGAGCGCGCCGCCTCCGGGCGGCGGCTCGAGTGTCACCGTCGGAACGACCGGCATGCCCGCTCCCGCGGGCGACAGCGGCAATGGCGGTGGCAGCAGCACTGGCGGCGGTGTCAGCACTGGCGGCGGTGTCAGCACCGGCGGCGGCGACAGCACCGCCGGCGGCAGCAGCACCGGCGGCGGCGACACCACCACCGGCGGCGACAGCACCGCGGGCGGCACCCCCGCCGGCGCCAAGGGCCTGACCAGCGACGCCACCACCTTCAGCGGCTGCGGCTGTATTTTCGGCTCGCCCTCGGCCCCCCCGACGGGGCGAGACCTGGGCCTCCTGGTGCTCGCCATCATCGGCGCCGCCCTCCGCCGGCGAGGCTCGCCGCGCGACCTGCGCCTATAGGATGTACTGGGAGAGATCCTCGTCCTTGAGGATCCCGTCCAGGCGCTCGCGCACGTAGGCGGCGGTGATGGGGATGGTGACCTGACCGAGCTCGGGCGCTTCGAAAGCCAGATCGTCCAGCACGCGCTCCATGATGGTGTGCAGGCGCCGGGCGCCGATGTTCTCCATGCGCGCGTTCACCATGGTGGCGATGCGGGCGATCTCGGCGACGGCGTCGGCGCGGATGTCCAGCGTCACCTTCTCCGTCGACAGGAGCGCCGTGTACTGCTTGGTCAGCGCATTCTCCGGCTCGGTCAGGATGCGCACGAAGTCGGTGTCGGACAGCGATTCCAGCTCGACGCGGATGGGGAAGCGCCCCTGCAGCTCGGGGATCAGATCCTTGGGCTTCGAGACGTGAAACGCGCCGGCGGCGATGAACAGCACGTGGTCGGTCTTGAGCGGTCCGTACTTGGTCGACACCGTCGAGCCCTCGACGATGGGCAGCAGATCGCGCTGCACGCCCTCGCGCGAGACGTCGGGGCCGTGGCCGCCGCCCTCGCGCCCGGCCACCTTGTCGATCTCGTCGATGAAGATGATGCCGGCCTGCTCGGCGCGCCGGATGGCGTCCTTGGTCAGGCGTTCCATGTCGATGAGCTTGGCCGCCTCCTCGTCGGTGAGGGCGTCCATCGCCTCGGGCACCGACAGCCGCCGCCGCTTGGTGCGCTTCGATCCTTGCGGCAGCATGTCGCGCAGGTTCAACACCATCTCCTCCATGCCGGTGCCGGAGAAGACGTCGATCACCGACTGCGGCGCGTCCGTGGTGTCGATCTCCACCATCCGGTCGTCCAGCTTCCCGTCGCGCAGCAGCTTGCGCAGGTTCTCGCGCGTGGCGTTGTCGGGCGGGGGCGCGGGCGGCTCCGGACTTCCGTACGTGGCGCCGGGCAGCGGGATGGCGCCGCCGGGCGCGAACGGCGAGGGTGGCTGCCCCGACGGGCGCGAGCGCGGCGCCGGGGGCAAAAGCACGTCGAGCAGCCGCTCCTCGGCGTTCTCTCGCGCGCGTGGCCGCAGGCGCTCGCGCTCCTCGTCGCGCAGCATCGACACCGCGGTCTCCGCCAGGTCGCGCACCATCGAGTCGACGTCGCGCCCGACGTAGCCGACCTCGGTGAACTTGGACGCCTCGACCTTGACGAAGGGCGCGCCCGCCAGCTTCGCCAGACGGCGCGCGATCTCCGTCTTGCCGACGCCCGTCGGGCCGATGAGCATGATGTTCTTGGGCGCGATCTCGTCACGCATGGGCGGCGCCACCTGCTGCCGGCGCCAGCGGTTGCGCAGGGCCACCGCCACCGCGCGCTTGGCCGCCTTCTGCCCGACGATGTAGCGATCCAGCTCCTCGACGATGGCCCGCGGGGTCAGATCCTGGGCGCGCTTTCCGGTCACGGGCGGCGTCGACATGGCAGCGATCAAAGCTCCTCTACAACGTGCTTTTCGTTCGTGTAGATGCAGATCTCACCGGCGATGGCCAGCGCGCGCTCGGCGATCTCGCGCGCCGGCAGCTCCGTGGCGCCCAGCAGCGCGCGCGCCGCCGCCAGCGCGTAGGGCCCGCCCGACCCCACCGCCGCCGCGTCGCCGTCGGGCTCGATCACGTCGCCCGTCCCCGACAGAAGCAGCGTGCGCTCGCGATCGGCGATCAGCAGCAGCGCCTCCAGGCGGCGCAGCACGCGGTCGGTGCGCCAGTCCTTGGCCAGCTCGACCGCCGCCCGCATCAGGTTGCCGCCGTATTCCTTGAGGCGCGACTCGAACTTCTCGAACAGCGTCAGCCCGTCGGCGGCCGAACCGGCGAACCCCGCCAGCACCTTGCCGTCGTGCAGGCGCCGGATCTTGCGCGCCGACGATTTGACCACGGTGTTGCCCATCGTCACCTGGCCGTCGCCGGCGATGACCACCTGCGCGCCGCGGCGGACGACCAGGACGGTGGTGGAGCGGATGCGCGGGCGCAGGGGATGATGTCGGCGGGCGTTTGTCATGAGCGAGCTCTCGGGTGGGCCTTGTCGTAGACCGACATCAGGTGATCGATGTTGACGTGGGCATAGCGCTGAGTGGTGCGCAAGCTGGAATGACCCAGCATCTCCTGAATCGACCGCAGGTCGGCCCCCTCGCCGAGGAGGTGCGTGGCGAACGTGTGGCGCAGGGCATGCGGCGACACCGCCGCCACGCCGGTCGCGCCCTCGCGCCGGGCCAGCATCCGGCGCACCACGCGCGGATCCAGCCGCCGCCCGCGCGCGCTGACGAACACGGCCGCGGCAGCCTGGGCGCCGCGCGCGCGCGCCGCCAGGCGCTGCCCCCGCATCGGCAGGTAATCCTGCAGCGCCCGC
>DATKEU010000202.1:0-12079 GCA_035544495.1 Polyangia bacterium
TGTGCCGCCTACTCACCTATCTTCCCGCTTGCACCAACTCGACGAGCGGTTCATCACTTTTGTCTCTTTTGTTTTAGAGGCGCCCAGGGTCCGGTGAGCGTAGTCATCTGGGAAGGCGAGAGGGGTGGGTTCCCCTCGCCGGCGAGTTCGTAAGGCGCGCCGGTTACCGCCTCTCCAAGCCCCCCTCAAGACGCGCGCGCCGGACCCGATGTTTGAGACCGGCAGGCAAACCCATCCCTCTTGCCGCTCCAACGGAGCGAATGGGGCCCGTCCTCACACCCGCCGCCGTTCGCGTTCTCTACGACCGCCCCGGTGCGGTCCTACGGGAAGATCCCGCGCTCTGCGTAGGCGCGGCCGATGCGTTCCAGCGCCAGCGACAGTGCGGCCATGCGCCAATCGCAGCGTTTCTGGGTGGCGTATTCGGTGACCGCCAGGTACGTGTGCTTCATGCGCTTGGCCAGGCGCTCCTCGACCTCGTCCAATTCCCAGCGCTCGCTGCGCTTGTTCTGCAGCCATTCGTAGTAGCTGACGACGACGCCGCCGGAGTTGGCGAGGATGTCGGGGATGAGGTCGATGCCCTTGCTTTGAATGATCGGCTCGGCCGCGGTCTCCGTCGGGCCGTTGGCGCCCTCGACGATCAGCTTGACGTTGAGGGCCTTCGCCTCGGGCACGCCGATCTCCAGCTCCAGCGCGGCGGGGATGAAGATGTCGGCGGTGGTGGCGAAGAACTCCTCGCGCGAGATGGGGCGCGCGCCCGGGTACCCGGCCACGGAGCCGGTGCGCTGGACGTACTCGGCGAGCTTGTACGGGTTGATGCCGTCGCCGTTGGCGATGTAACCCTTCCAGTCGCCGGTGGCGGTCAGGGCGGCGCCGGTGCGGGCCAGGATCTTCGCCGCGTTCGAGCCGACGTTGCCGAAGCCCTGCACGGTGAAGCTGGCGCCGTTGAGATCGAAGCGGCGATCGCGCGCCCACTCCGTGATGCAGTGGACGATGCCCTGGCCGGTCGCGGTCTCGCGCCCGTGCGAGCCGCCCGAGGCCAGCGTCTTGCCGGTGACGACGCGCCGGTTGGCGTTCTTGTCCGTGAACCCGACGACGTTCATGTACGTGTCCATCATCCAGACCATGGTCTGGGCGTTGGTGCCGACGTCGGGGGCCGGGATGTCGTACTCCGGGCCGATGTTGGCGCCCAGCGAGTGCGTGAACCGGCGCGTGATCCGCTCCAGCTCGGCGGTGGAGTGCATGCGCGGCATGAACTTGATGCCGCCCTTGCCGCCGCCGAACGGGATGTCGTGCAGCGCGCACTTGTACGTCATCCACGACGCCAGCGCTTTCACCTCGTCCAGCGAGACCAGCTCGTGGTAACGAATGCCACCCTTGTACGGGCCGAGAATGTTGCTGTGCTGGACGCGATAGCCCTTGAACATCTTGTACTCTCCGTTGTCCATGCGGACCGGAAAGTTGATGATGAGCTCGTTCTTGGGCTGCGAGAGGATGTCGCGCACGACGGGATCGAGGTTGCAAACCTTGGCGGCGCGATCGAGCTGCTCCAGGGCCACGAGGTAAGGATTGGGCTTGACGGGCGGTGACGGCGGCGCGGTGGCGAGCGGCGTGACGGCGGGTGCGGGAGCGGTTGCGGGCGAGAGAGTGGCGGCGCGCGTCGGCTCGGGCATGCTGGTGATCGAGAATAGCAGGTGAGCACGTTGACGACGAAATTACCGAGGCTGTCGGGGCGCGCGCGCGCGCTGACGCTGGAGATCGCGGCCGAGTGCCGGGCGGAGTGGGGGTTCGCGTCCGACATCGTCGCCCGGGCCTTCCGCGCGCACCGCGAGCTGCCGAGCGGCGATCGCCGGCGCATCGCCGAGACGGTGTACGGCCTCATCCGCTGGGAGCGGCGGCTCGCGGCCATCCTGGCGGAGAGCCTGGCGGGCGCCGGCGCCGGCGAGCGCTTCTCGATCGGCGAGCTGGCGCCGGCGGCGAGAGACGAGCTGAAGCTCCTCATCTTCGAGCTCCGCGACGGGGTCGTTCCCGCCGACGTCGCCCAGGCGGAGGCGGCGGCGCTGGTGCGCGGGCGCGTCGATCTGCGGCGGGCCGGCGACGAGGAGGCGGGACTAGGCCAGCGCCGCGATCTCGACCGCGAGGCGGTGCGGCTGTCGTACCCGACCTGGATGATCGAGCGCTTCACCACCGATCTCGGCCGGTCGGCCGGTCTGGCGCTGGCCGACGCCATGAACCGCCGCGCGCCGATGGCGCTGCGAGCGAACACCCTGCGCGTCGATCGCGAGGGGCTGATTTCGCGGCTGGCGGAGGAGAACGTGGTGGCGCGGCCGTCGGCGCTGGCGCCGGCGGGTGTCGTGCTCGAGACGCGCGTGAACGCCTTCGGCCTGTCGGCGTTTCGCGACGGGCTGTTCGAGGTGATGGACGAGGGGAGCCAGCTTTGCGCCGAGCTGGTGGCGCCCCCGCCGGGCGCGCGCGTGCTGGACGCCTGCGCGGGCGCGGGCGGCAAGACGCTGGCGCTGGGGGCGATCATGGGCGGCAAGGGGCGCCTGGTGGCCGTCGACGTCGACGGGAGAAAGCTGGAGGAGCTGCGCCGGCGGGCGCGCCGGGCCGGGCTGCACAACGTCGAGGCGCGCGCGACGCCCGAGCGCGGGCCCGACGATTTGCCGGCGGGCGCGTTCCATCGGGTGCTGGTCGACGCGCCTTGCTCGGGCCTTGGAACCTTGCGCCGCAACCCGGAGGCGCGCTGGCGCCTGACCCCCGAATCAGCGGCTGGTTTTCCGGCGCGCCAGCTGTCGCTGCTGGTCACGTACGCGCCACTGTGCGCGGTGGGCGGGCGCCTTGTCTACGCCACCTGCACGGTGGCCGAAGACGAGAACGAGCGGGTCGTCGAGCGATTCCTGGCCGAGCGGGATGATTTCGCGCGCGTGCCGGTGAAAGAAATTTGGGGCAAAGAGCGGGTGGCCGCGCTGGGCGGCGGCGACGGTCAAGCCTTGCGACTTTACCCGCACGTGCACGACAGCGACGGATTCTTCGCGGCGGTGCTGCGTCGGGTCCGTTGATGCGATAGTCTTCGCGCGATGGTTAGGCCCTGGCCCGCGCTGGCGGTCGTTCTCGGCCTGGCCGGGCTGGGGGCGGGCCTGGCGCACGCCCAGCCCGGGGACGAGCTGTCGATCCACGTGATGACGATGGGTCCCGGCGATCACCCGTTCTTCAAGTTCGGGCACGACGCCATCTGGGTGCAGGATCGGAGCGTCCCCCCCGCAGAGAGCGGCGGGGGCAAGGTCTACAACTTTGGAACGTTTCGTTTCGATTCACCGCGCCTCATCAGCGATTTCGTGAAAGGCCGGCTGACTTATTGGCTGTCTGTGACGTCTTTCGACAGGACGATCGCCAGTTATCAGTCCGATAATCGCTCGATCGAGGTGCAGGAGCTGGATCTGTCCGCGGCCGACAAGCTGGCGCTGGCCCAGCGGCTGGAGGTCAACGCGCGGCCGGAGAATCGCGATTACAAATACGACTATTTCTTCGACAACTGTTCGACGCGCGTGCGCGACGCCATCAACGCCGCGACGGGCGGGCGGCTGCGGGCCTCCGCGCAGGGACCGGCGCGGATGACCCTGCGCGAGCAGGCGCTGCGCCTGACCGCCGATCTGCCGTGGGAGTACCTGACGATGTATCTGATCCTGGGTCCCGCCACCGACGAGCCGGTGGATCGCTGGACGGAGATGTTCATCCCGCAAGAGCTGGCGCGCGGGCTGCGCGCGGTCAGCCTGGCAGGCGTCACCGGCAGTCGGCCGCTGGTGCGCTCGCAGGAGGTGCTGTTCCGCGCCCAGCGCGAGCCGCCGCTCGACTATCCGCCCGACATGCGCCTGCCGCTGCTGCTGGCCGGTGTGGGCCTGGGGTGCGCGCTGTTCTCGCTGGGGCTGGCGGGCGCGAACTGGGCGGTGTGGCGCGTGATCTTCGCGCTGATCGTGGCGCTGTGGGGGTTCGTCCTGGGTTTCGTGGGTTGCTTTCTCACCTTCGTCTGGGCGTTCACGGATCACGTGGTGGCGGCGCGCAACGAGAACATCCTGCAGTGCGCCCCGTGGGCCATCCTGTTTCCGGTGCTGATGATCGGCGTCCTCCGCGGCCGGTCAGCTCCAGCGCGCCGGGCCTTCGTGGCCACGCTGCTGGGCGCGGCGCTGGCGTCGATCGGCCTTCTGCTGAAGCTTTATCCCGGGGCTCACCAGGACAACGCGCCGATGGTGGCGCTGATGCTGCCCACCTGGTTCGGCATGCTGCTGGGGATGATGGCGACCTGGCGCGGGCTGCGCCGGCGGGCGGCGGTCAAAGGACGCGCAGAAGCCAAGTCTTGAGGTGGCCGGTCTCCGGCACGCCGACCAGCTCGGGGTGATCGGCGCTGGCGCCGCGGCGGGCGATCACCTGCGCGCGCCGCCCCGAATCGGCGACGGCCTGGGCGCACAGATCGTCCCAGTGCGCCCGCGTGACACGCCCCGAGCACGAGCACGCCACCAGCAGGCCGCCCGGCTGGGTCAAGCGGGCCCCGCGCAGGATCAGCTCCTTGTAGCCGCGATCCGCGGCGCTCAAACTGTCTCCAGCGCCGCGCTTGGCCAGGGCGGGCGGGTCGATGACGACGACGTCGAAGCGCGCGCCCTGCGATTCCAGCGCGCGCAGGAGATCGAACGCGTTGGCGGCGCGCGCCTCCAGGTTGGTGAGGCCATTGCGACGGGCGTTTGCCTGGGCGCGGGCGACGGCGGCCGGATCCTCGTCGGTGGCCAGCACGGGGCCGCCGCGCCGGGCGAGGGCGAGGGCGAAGCCGCCGTGGTACGTGAAGGCGTCCAGGGCGCGCGCGCCCGGCGAGGCCAGCGCCGCGACGGCGGCGTGGTTGTCGGCCTGGTCGAGAAACCCGCCGGTCTTCCCGTCGCTGAGGAGATCGGCCTCGAGTCGGTTTTCACCCATGCGGTAGACGACGCGCGTGTCGCCGGCGCCGGCCACCACGCCGGCGAAGCGGGGCAGGCCCTCGAAGTCGCGCATCGATCCGTCGTCGCGGGCGATGACGACGCGGGCGGAGAGCTTGTCGGCGATCAGCGCGGCCAGGTCGGCGCGCGCGGCGTTCATGGCCACCGAGGTGGTCTGAATGACGGCGGCGTCGGCGTAGCGATCGACGAACAGGCCGGGCAGCCCGTCGCTCTCGGCGTGGCAGACACGGAAGGCGTCGCGATCGAGGCGCAGCTCCCGGCGCCGGGCCAGAGCCGCGTCCAGGCGGCGGGCGACGAGGGACAGCAGATCGCCGTCGGCGAGCGTGCCGGCCGCCGCCGGGGCGGTCTCGACCATGCGCAGGGCCAGCTTGGCGCGCGCGGCCCAGGTCGCCACGCCGAGCGGCTTGCCGCGCCCGTCTTGTACAACCACCAGCGACGGTCCGCCGGTGGCGGCGTCGCCGTCGGGACCGCGTGTGACGTCCTGGCGGAAGACCCAGGGGTGGCCGGCGCGAATGCGGGCAGCGCCCCGGGGCGTCACCACCGCGGCGCCGAGGCTGGTGAGGACGGGGAAAGGGGCCATGACCGGTTTGCTGCGGGCACCGCCGCCGGTGCCGGCGGGCAACCCGGCGGCGACGACGTGGGCGGCGCGCAATGATAAAGTAAAATCAGAAACATGGGGTTCGAGCTTCAGGCGACCCGGCGCGCGCGGCTTGGCGAGATCCTGGGAACGCGCGCCGCGCTGGTGCTGTTCTCGCCGCCCGAGCGCCTGCGCAACGGCGACGTCCACCACAAGTTCAGGCAGGACAGCGACATCCTGTACCTGACCGGATTCGAAGAGCCCGGCACGGTGGTGGTGCTGCGGCCGGGGAACGCCCAGGCGTCCTTCGCGATGTTCGTGCGCCCGCGCAACCCCAGCGAGGAGACCTGGACCGGCCGGCGCGCCGGCGTCGACGGCGCCCGCCAGACGTACGGCGCCGCCGCCGCCTTCCCGATCGACGAGCTGGACGCGCGCCTGCCCGAGCTGGTCTCCGGCGTCGAGGAGCTGCACTATCACATCGGCCGCGATCCCGAGGTCGACGACCGCATGGTGCGCCTCCTGGCAAAGCTGCGCGCGCGCGAGCGGCGCGGGCCGCACGCGCCGGTGAAGATCATCGACGCGCGTCTGTCCGTGCACGAGATGCGGCTTTTCAAATCGCCCGCCGAGCTGGCCGTCCAGCAGCGCGCCGCCGACATCACGGCGGAGGCGCACGTCGCCGCCATGCGCGCCGCCCGCCCCGGCGTGCACGAGTTCGAGATCGAGGCGCTGATCGACTACACGTTCCGGCGCAAGGGGGGCATCGGCGCCGGATATCCCAGCATCGTGGGCGGCGGCGCCAACGCCACCATCCTGCACTACGTGGAGAACAACGCCCCGTTGCGGGATGGCGAGCTGTTGCTCGTCGACGCCGGCTGCGAGGTCGACGGGTTCACGGCCGACGTCACGCGCACGTTTCCCGTGGGTGGGCGCTTCTCCGAACCGCAGCGGCGCGTGTACGAAGCGGTGCTGGAGGCGCAGCTGGCGGCGATCGCCGCCACCCGGCCGGGCACGACGCTGGAGGCGATCCACGCCGACGTCGTCACCTCGCTGACGCGCAAGATGGTCGAGCTGGGCCTGCTGGCCGGCGAGGTGCCGCAGCTGATCGAGAGCGGCGCGTACAAGACGTACTACATGCACCGCACCAGCCACTGGCTGGGGATGGACGTGCACGACGTCGGCTTCTACTCGCTGGAGGGGGCCGCGCGCACGCTGGAGCCCGGGATGGTGCTGACGATCGAGCCGGGGCTTTACATCGCGCCCGACGAGAGCAAGGCGCCGCCCGAGTACCGCGGCATCGGCGTCCGCATCGAGGACGATCTGGTGGTCACCGCCGACGGCAATCGGGTGCTGACCGCCGCCACGCCCAAGTCCGTGGCGGACATGGAACGGCTGACGCGCGGATGAGCCAGGCGCCGGCCAGGCTCGCCTAGAACTGGACCTCGATGCCGCCGCCGAAGTCGACGACGGCGTATGTCGCGTCGTGGTTGTACGTGCTCTCGTACGAGACGTGGCCGAGCGAGAAGCAGGCCTCGAGCCCGACGCCGATCCAGTCGTAAAAGAAGTACGTCGCGCCACCGCCGCCGCGCAACGCGACCCCCAGCGCGGCGCGGCCGTCGTCGGGGAAGACGTAGACCAGGCCGCCCGCCGCCTTGGCGTGAACGACGACGGGGACGGAGGTGGCGAACTTCCATTTGCCGCCGGCCATCGTCTCGAACACCGGACCGTTGCCGCACGGACCGGGGCCGCTGCCGCAGCCGCCGAACTGGCCGTTCGCCTCCAGGTTCAACCAGGTCGCTCCGCCGAGGTGATAGCCATAATCCACGGCCAGCTTCGCACCGCTGGGCGAATCGCCCACGCCAGTGCCGAGCAGCACGTGCGCCGAGACCTCGTTGTCGCGCGCGAACGGGTGGGGGCCCTCCATCAGCGGCGGGGACTGCGCGCGTCCGACCGCCGGCGCGCCGATGGCGATCGCGGCGACGACGACCGCCGCCGCCAGCCAGCGCGCGCGGCGGGGTGGAAAATGAAAGCGACTCAACATAGCCTCGGATCGGGAAGCGAGCATATGGGCGAAAGCGGTGAGCATCCAGAACCCGCTGCGCGCGCCGCGCGGGCGGCCGCGGGGCGCGCGCCGTTGATAGCGGTGCTGGTGCTGGTGCTGGCGGGGGGCGGGTGCGCCGGGCGACACCGGGGGCCGCGCACGCTGGCCACCTTCGGCGGCGTGATCGCTCTCGGTGGCAGCACCGCCTGGGTCATCGGCGAACGCAACGACAACCGCTCTGTTCTGACCGCCGGCGTGGCCGCCGTCGCGGCTGGCATCGCCGCCATGGTCGCCGCCGGCGGCTGGATGGCCGCCGCCGTCGCCTGCAACGCCGATCCCGATTGCCCCGACGACGAGCAGTGCAAGGAGATCCCCGCCCCGCCCGGCGGCATCCCTTACAAACAGTGCATGGTGCGCTGACGCGACTGCCGAGGCCTGACGCGCGTCGCGACGTATGACGCGGCGATCACCAGCGGCGCTGCGGCCTTCCACTGACGGTGTTCGGCACCATATTGGCGATCATGCGAAAAATGATGGTTGTATTGGGAACCTTCCTGACCCTTGCTCCATCGGCGGCCTTCGCGCGATGGCACCGCTGGCCGGCGGAGGGGCCTCCGCCCCCGCGAGAGGAGGTCATCGTCGCGCGACCCGGTTACGTCTATACACACGGGTACCACCGCTGGCATCGCGGCGAATACGTGTGGACGCGCGGGCATTACGTGCGCGAGCGGCCGGGCTGGAGATGGCACGACGGCGAGTGGGAATCGCGCGAAGGCCACTATGAGTGGCGTCCGGGAGGTTGGCGCCGCTGAAATCGTCGCCGCCTTTCCGGCTCGAACCTCGAAGATCGACGAACCAATCGATCTTCAGCGGCACGTCGGCGGGCCGACGGTATCCCCATCGGCTCGGCGACGGTCGGTCAGGCGGCGCCGCCTTTAATCGTGTTCGCGGGCTGATCCGCGGCCGAATCTCTTTCTTTCGTCGGAGTGGCGTCTTCGCTGGCCGCGGGCGACGCCGGGGCGTCGCCGTGCAGAGCGGCGATGCTGGCGGCGTCGGGTTCATCCTCGTCGTTGGCCAGATCGGCCCAGTCGTCCTCGCGCGCGCCGTTGCCAATGTCGCTGTCCCCGGCCCGCACCTCGCCGGTGGTCTGGCGGGTGATGGGCGCGGGCGCCCCCGCGGCCGCCGGCGTCACGACCGGCGAGCCGTCGTTGATCTCCAGATCCATCGGCAGCGTGCGCTTGCGGTCCTTGCGGCGCGTGAGGAGGATCGGCTCGGGGCCCGGTGAACGGGCGCCACTGGCCTGGCCCGCCGGCCGGGGCGCGGGTGTTTGCGGGCTGGGCGGGGGCGTGCGGATCTCGCCGGCGGCCGCCGCCCGGTTGCCTTGACGCTTGACCTTCTGTAACGGGATGGGCGTGTTGGTCTGGTTTTGTGGCGGCTGTGGCATGCCGCGCGACCAGGGCGGCGACGCCTCGAGCGAGCGGCGATAGCGCACGGAACCGTAACAGCGTTGCAGCTCGTCGTAGAGCTCCTCCATCGACTGCTGGCGCGCGTTCGGATCCTTGGCCAGCGCGCGCATGATGAGCTGCTCCGCTTCTTCGGTGATCTCGTTGGCCACGCCGCGCTCGCGCGGGGGAATGACCGGCTGCGAGACCACCTTCATCATGACGTCGACCGGCGTGTCGCCCGAGAACGGGACGCGGCCGGTCAGCATCTCGTAGAACATCACCCCCAGCGCCCAGATGTCCGAGCGCGGATCGCTGATGCCGACGCGCGCCGTCTCGGGCGCCATGTACTCGGGTGTGCCGAACACGATCCCTTGCTGGGTCACGCGCCCTTCCGCCACCTCGGGGTCGTGCACCTTGGCCACGCCGAAGTCGAGGATCTTCACCAGGTCGAAGGTCTTCTCACGCTCGCTGACGGTGTGGGCGCCGCTCTCGTCGATGAATTGCCGGATCAGCTCGCGGCGCCCCTCGCGCGCCAGCAGCATCACGTTCTCCGGTTTCAGATCGCGATGGACGATTCCTTTGGCGTGCGCCGCGCCGACCGCGCCGGCCAGCTGGTTCATGATGGTGATGGCGCGCAGAAGCTGCAGGTGCTGCTCGCGGTGCAAGAGGGCATCCAGCGCTTCGCCGCGCAGGAACTCCATCACGAAGAAGACGGTTCCGTCGTTCGTCTTGCCGAAGTCGGTGACGTTGACGATGTTGGGATGGGCGATGAGGCTGGCCGCGCGCGCCTCGCGCAGAAACCGTTTGATCGATTCTTCGCGGCCGCCGTAACCCTCGTGAAGGATCTTTACCGCGACCTCTTTGCCGATATAAACGTGCTCGCCGCGATAGACGACCCCCATTCCGCCGCGCCCTACCAGCTCGTGAAGCTTGTACTTCCCGACCGTGGTTCCGGCGCGGGCATCGACGGGAACGAATCGACTGGCGTGCATGGGGGAAGGATTGGGCGAGGTGCGTGAAGTGAAAGGCGCGGCAGAAATTTTTTTGGTTCCACCCCGTCGATTTCGACTCTACTACAGCTTTTTCCGAGGCCCGGGCAGTTTTTTCCCCAGCTGTGGGCTTCCGTGGGCGGCCTCGCACACTGTAGAGTGCCGGCCCATGCGCGCCGACGGCAGAGCCCCTGATCAGCTTCGATCGATCACCATCGCTCCTGACTTCAATCGGTACGCCGAAGGGTCGGTGCTGATCGCGTTCGGGGAGACGCGCGTCATCTGCACGGCGTCCGTCGAGGAGAAGGTGCCCCCGTTTCTGGAGGGACACGGCAAGGGCTGGGTCACCGCCGAGTACGGGATGCTGCCGCGGTCGACGCACACGCGGTCGGGCCGCAACCCGGGCGGCCGCGGGCAGGAGATCCAGCGCCTGATCGGGCGGGCGCTGCGGGCGGCCGTCGACACGCGCGCGCTGGGCCAGCGACAGATCACCGTCGACTGCGACGTCATTCAAGCCGACGGCGGCACGCGCACCGCCGCCATCACGGGCGGATGGGTGGCGCTGGCGCTGGCCGCGCGGCGGCTGGTCGCGTCCGGGAAGATCAACAAGGATCCGATCCGGCTGGCGGTGGCGGCCGTGTCGGCCGGGATCGTCGACGGTGAGGCGCGGCTGGACCTGCCGTACGTCGAGGATTCGGCGGCGGAGGTCGACTGCAACTTCGTCATGACGGAGAGCGGGCGCTTCGTCGAGATCCAGGGGACGGCCGAGCGGGATTCGTTCAGCGCCGAGGATTACGCGCGGCTGGTGGCGCTGGCCGCGGGTGGAATGAAGACGCTGTTCGCATTGCAGCGCGAGGCGCTGACGCGGGCGCGGCAGCCGTGAAGGTCGTCGTCGCGACGCGCAACCGCGGCAAGCTGGTGGAGATCGTCGATCTGATCGGCGGCGGGGGCGGGGGCGGCGGCGGCGGCGGTGGTGCTGATGGGGCTGGTGGTGGCGGTGATCGCTGGGAGTTGGTGACGATCGACGACGTCGCGCCGGGCGCTGTGCTCCGCGAGGACGAGGAGACGTTCGAGGCGAACGCGCTGGCGAAGGCGCGCCAGGCGGCGGCGGCGACCGGGCTGCCGGCGATGGCCGACGATTCGGGGCTGGAGGTGGAGGCGCTGGCGGGCGCGCCCGGCGTGCGCTCGGCGCGGTACGCCGGCGAGCCTTGCGACGACGCGCGCAACAACGCGAAGCTGCTGGATGCCATGCGGGGCATGCCGGCGGCGCGGCGGCAGGCGCGCTTCCGCTGCGCCGCCGCGTTCGTCGACGGCGCGCGCGGCGTGGAGATCGTCGAGACGGGCGCGTGCGAGGGATCGATCCTGGAGGCCCCGCGCGGCAGCGGCGGGTTCGGGTACGACCCGCTGTTTCTGGTGCCGCGCGTGGGGAAGACCATGGCCGAGCTGCCGCTTGGCGAGAAGAACCAGCTGTCGCACCGGGCGGCCGCGTTCCGGTCGCTGGCGGCGGCGCTCCGGGCGCGCGGGATCGGCGGCTGAGGCCGCGCGCGGGCGGGAGGGCGCGTGATCGCGGGAGGGCGCGCGATTGCGTGCGGGCACGCGATCGATCGCGCACGCGCGCACGCAAGACCATTGCTGCGGCCGAAAAAAATTCTTACCATCTTGTCCATGGTGCGGCGTGGAGTGCGGACCGTGGTCGATCTGCCGACGCTGCGGGCGTTGATGGACGACATCTCCGCCGGCATCCGCGTCCTTCAGTCGCGCGACGGCGTCGAGCTGTCCGACGAGCAGGTCCTCGAACGCGCCCGCAACATCGTCACCGGCTTGATGGGTAACTACCGCATCGTCTCGCTGGACGCCGTCCGCCCCGCGCGCCCCCGCGCCGCTGGCGAGCAGCTGGATCTGCTGCCGGTGCTCCCCACTCGCGCGTAGCACGTGCGCGGCTGGGCGCCGCTGTGTAAGATACCCGCCGTTTCAACCGGGGCGTAGCGCAGCCTGGTAGCGCGCCTGCTTTGGGAGCAGGATGCCGGAGGTTCGAATCCTCTCGCCCCGACTGA
>DATKEU010000203.1:0-5631 GCA_035544495.1 Polyangia bacterium
GACAACCCGGAGCAGACGACGGCCATCCTGAATGCCAGCGGCGACTTCATGCGCCAGTGGCGCATCCCGACGCAGAACTGCTGCCTGGCCCACGTGACGACGCAGATGAAGGCGCTGGAGAAGGGCGCCCAGCTGGGCTTGATGTTCCAGTCGATCGCCGGCACCGAGAAGGCGCTGCGCAGCTTCGGCGTGACGCTGGCGCTCCTCGACGAGGCGCACGAGATGACGCAGAAGCTGGGGCAGGTCCAGGGACCCAACGTCATGTACTTCGAGACCGGGCAGGGCTCGGCGCTGTCGGCGGACGCGCACGAGGGGGCGGACCAGATGACGCTGGAGGCGCGCAACTATGGTCTCGCGCGGCACTACCATCCGTTTCTCGTCAACACCGTCGTCGGCTTCATCGGGCCCGAGTACCTGTATGATGCGCGGCAGATCACGCGCGCCGGTCTGGAGGACCATTTCATGGGCAAGCTGCACGGGATCCCGATGGGCTGCGACGCCTGCTACACGAACCACGCGGACGCCGATCAGAACGACCTCGAGAGCCTGGAGGTGTTGCTGACGACGGCCGGTTGCAACTTCTTCATGGGGCTGCCGATGGGGGACGACGTCATGCTGAACTATCAGTCGACGTCGTTTCACGACGGGGCGGCGCTGCGCCAGCTGCTGGGGCTGCGGCCGGCGCCGGAGTTCGAGGCCTGGCTGGAGGAGATGGGGATCATGGAGAACGGCAAGCTGACTGCCCGCGCGGGCGACGCGAGCCTGTTCGGATGATCCGCCGCGCGCTGGTTTTCGTGTCGGCGCTGGCGCTGGTGGCGACGTGCGCGTCGGAGTCGCCGCCGCCGCTGGTGGTGGCGCGCCGCTCGCGTGTCAGCCTAGACGACGGGCCGCCGGCGCCGCCGCCCGCGCCGGCGCCGCTGGCGCCCGCCGACGAGCCCGCGACGACGACGTCGCCGCCGTCGTCGCCGATCGACGCCGTGGTGCAAGCGCTTGGCGTCGAGAAGTCGGCGCTGGTCTGGAGCGGGACGCGGAAGTCGTTCGTGGTGATCTTGCCGCGCAAGACAGGCGAGGCGCGCGCCCGGCGGCCGGCGCCGGCGACGATCGCGCTTTATTCGTCGAAGGGCGAACGCCTGGGGACGTTCCGCGCGCTGGGCGCGGGTCCGATCGGCGAGCTGCGCTTTCTGGGTGAGGATCGACTCTATTATCGGTTGCCGTCGGCGCCGGCGCGTCCGGCGGCGTGGCGCCGCCCGGCCGTCGCGCCGCCGTCGCTGCGCTACGCGATCCAGCCCATCCAGCAAACGCAACCGACGAAGCCAACGAAGACCGGCGGCGGGCCGATCGCTTGCACGGGCCGCGACTTCGTCTTCTCGCCGGCGGGCGATCACGTCGCCTACGTGGGCGGCGACAGCACGCGCCACCGCCTCTACGTCGACGGGCAGCCGGTCTACCCGCGGCGAGGCGCCACCACGTTGCGAGGCGAGCCAGCCTGGGCGAACGACAGCCTGGGCCTGGCCGCGATCGAAAGCGGCGCCCACCGGCGACTGGTCGTGCTGGTCGAGTTCGACAACCCCACCGGTGACAACACCTGGCCCCTGCCGCCCGAGGCCGCGGATCCGTCGCTGCACGTCTTCTGGGCCGGCGCCGGCAAGCTGGTGGTCGGCCCATCACTGACCAAACCGGTGTTCGCGGCTTCGTTCGACCGCGAGCCAGCGCCGATGGTCAGCCTGCCCCCCGCGCGCCCCTGATGCTGATCGACCGCGCCCGCATCGAGGAGATGGTTCGCCAGGCCCTGGGCGACGGCGCCGGCGCGGCGGCGCGCCCGCTCGATTCGGCGGGCGGGCTGCTGCTGACGCCCGATCGCGGCGTCAACATCGGCGAGCCGTTCGATCCGCGCGTCATGTCCGGCATGCTGGCGTCGACGCCGGCGCGCATCGTCGTCGGGCGCAGCGGCGTTCGCTATCGCACGAACACGATGCTGCGCTTTCGCGCCGACCACGCCGCCGCCAAGGACGCCGTGCTGTCGGAGGTCGACCCGCAGCTGCTGGCGCGCCTGGGCCTGTTCGAGGTGGCCTCGCGCGCGCCCGACAAGCCGACGTTCCTGCAGCGCCCGGATCTCGGGCGCGCCCTCTCCGATGCCGGCAAGGAAGAGATCGCCCGCCGCATCGGCCGCGCGCCGACGCTGGTGATCATCTACGGCGACGGGCTGTCGGCGGCGGCCATCAATCAAAACCTGCCGGCGTTTCACGCCGCCCTGCTGCCGGCGCTGGCGGCGCGCGGGATTCACCACGCCCCGCCGTTCTTCGTGCGACGGTCGCGCGTGAAGATCATGGACGAGATCGCGCGCCTGACCGGGGCGCAGGCGGCGCTGTTCGTCTGCGGCGAACGGCCCGGCCTGGGCTTCGCCGATTCGCTGTCGGCGTACTACATCTACCAGCCGGCCGAGGGCGCCACCGACGCCGACCGCGAGGTGCTGTCGAACATCAACCCGCGCGGGCGCGTCCCCGCCGAGGCGGCCAGCGACGTCGCCGCCGCCATCGAGCGCATCCTGCGCAACAAGAAGTCGGGCGTGGCCTTCCCCTAGTGCCGGTGCGCGCGCCGTGAAGCTGGACCTGGTCCCCGTCAAGCCGCGCGCCCTGGGCGTGCGGCGCATCCCCGAGGCGACGCCGGCGCTGGCGGCGGCGCTGGGGTTGCCCGCGCGGCAGCGGTCGCTGGGGATCATCACCGCCACGTCGGACGACGCGCTCTTCGCGGCGCTGGATCAGGGGACGAAGGCCTCGCCCGCCGACGTCGTCTACGCCAAGTCGTTCTACGCCGGGTCGAGCTATCCGTCGGGGCCGCTGTCGGGCGAGTGCATCGGCATCTACGCCGGCGGCGATCCGGCCGAGGTGGAGGCGGCGCTGGCGGCGTGCCTGCAGTACCTGGCGAACGAAGCCTGGTTCTACGCCATCGAGACAACCGGCGATCCGACGCGACCGGTGGTGTTTTTTCCGCACGTCATCGCGTCGCTGGGGCGATACCTGGCGCCGCTGGCCGACGTGCCGGTGGGCAGCGCCATGGCGTACCTGATCGCGCCGCCGCTGGAATCGATCGTCGGCGTCGACGCCGCTTGCAAGGTGGCGCCGGTGCGGCTGGCGAAGTGGTTCGGTCCTCCGTCGGAGACCAACTTCGGCGGTGGATACCTGTGCGGCGATCAGCCGGCCTGCGAGGCGGCGGCGCGCGCCTTCGCCAGCGCCGTCATCGACGTGTGCCGGGCGCCGCGCGGCGAGCGCGACGCGCGCGCGGGCGGCGAGCTTGGTCCGGCGGCGCCGCCGCGCGCGGACGGCCGCGCGCCGGCCGGCAAGTTCCAGTCGCTGGACACCGGCGAGCGCTTCGCCGAAAAACCCGATCACCTCACGCACCTGGTGGACGACGCGACGCTGGTGCGCAAGACGCACCCGCGCATCATCGCGCGCGGCAAGCTGGATCTGCTGCAGGCCGCTCTGCTGGACGCGCAGGTGGCCGCCGACGCCGAGCAGGCGCGCGGGCTGGTGGGCGAGCTGGGCGAGCTTCTGGAGCTGGCGCGCGCGCTGGTGGGCGCGGAGGTGATCGGCCGCGCGCTGCCGCCGCCGCGGCTGTTCGGGATGACCGGCGAGGAGATCCGCGACGCCACCCACCACACGCGCGAGCTGTACGGCGTGCCGTTCATGTACCCCGACGTGCGGCAGGGCCCGCTCATCGCCAAGCTGAACCTGGCGCGCGCCGTCGCCCGCGAGGCCGAGGTGGCCATCATCCAGGCGTTTCCGCCCGAGGCGGGCGGCCCGACGGCGCCGCCCGCGCGCGCCGATCTCGCCAACGCGCTGAACCGGCTGTCGTCGGCGCTGTATCTCATGGCTTGCAAGTACGTCGCCGGCCGCTACGATGGCACGCGCCGCCCGAAAGGCCCCATTCGCGGCTGGCGCCCGCCCGCGTGAGACTCGTCCGATGACCGAGAAGCAAGAGCGCCTGGTCAAGGCTTTCGACGCCGAGGCGTGGCCGCTCTATGGCGCGCGCCTGGCCGGCATGATCGGCAAGGCGTTCACGCCGCGCGCCGGGGCGCGCGTGCTGGTGCTGGGCGGCGCCAGCGGCCACCTGGCGCTGGCGCTGGCGCGCGCGCTGGACGCCGAAAGCCGCGTCGTCAGCTTCGAGGCGGCGCCCGCGCTGGCGGCGCAGGCGCGGCGGCGCACCGATTCCGATCCCGCGCTGGCGGCCCGCATCGCCATCCTGGAAGGGTCGGCGGCGCCGTTCGCCTTCGACACCGGATCCTTCGACGCCGCCATCTTCTGCGCCGGCGGCGGCGACGGCATCACCGTCGAAGACGGCACCGCCGAGCTGGTGCGCGCGCTGCGCCCGGGGGGACAGCTCATCGCCGCGCTGCCGCTGCGGGGGGCATGGGCCGAATTCCTGGACATCTTCCGGGGCGTGCTGCGCGACAACCGCAAGGCGGAGGGGCTGGCCGCCCTGGATCGCTACATCGCCGCGCTGCCCGAGGGGGACGCGCCCGCCGCGGCGCTGGAGCAGGCGGGTTTTCACGACGTCACCATGACGATCGATCGCTGGGAGCTGCTGTTCAAGAGCGCGCGCGAGTTCTTCTTCGCGCCGGTGATCGAGCTCGGCCCGCTGCCGCGCTGGAAGGCCATCGCCGGGCACGGCGACGAGATGCAGGACATCTTCTTCTTCATCAAGGAGGCGATCGACGCCTACTTCGCGGGCGGCGTCTTCAGCCTCTCGGTGGTCGCCGGCTGCGTGAAGGGGACCAAGGCGGCGTCGTGAGCGCATCCGATTCACCCGAGGATCTGCGCCAGCGCTACGCGACGCTGGTGCGCGAGCTCGGCGAGCACGACCGCCGCTATTACGTCGAGATGGCGCCCACCATCAGCGACGCGGAGTACGATCGCCTGTACCGCCAGCTGCGCGACATCGAGGCGGCGCACCCGGACTGGGTGGCGGCCGATTCGCCGACGCAGCGGGTGGCGCCGGCGCCCATCACCGCGTTTCCCAAGGTGGTGCGCGCGATCCCGATGCTGTCGCTGGACAACACCTACAGCGAGGGCGAGCTGCGCGAGTTCTTCGACCGCGTGATGCGCGGCCTGCACGGCGAGACGCCGGCCTTCGTCGTCGAGCCGAAGATCGACGGCATCGGCATCGAGCTTTCGTACGAAAACGGGCGGTTCACGCTGGGGGCCACGCGCGGCGACGGGCGGGTGGGCGAGGACATCACCGCCAACCTGCGCACGGTGCGTTCACTGCCGCTGACCCTGCGCCAGCCGGTGTCGATCACCGTGCGCGGGGAGGTGTTCATGGACAAGGCGGACTTCGCCGCCATCAATCAGGAGCGGGCCCTGGCCGGCGAGGAGCTGTGGAAGAACGCGCGCAACTTTACCGGCGGCTCGCTGAAGCTGCTGGACCCCCGGTTGTGCGCCACCCGTCCGCTGCGCGTGACCCTGTATGAGTTGGTCAATGGCGAGTCGGTCAAGGCGCGGCACGCGGAGAGCCTGGACTGGATGCGCGGCCTCGGCCTGCCGACGTCGCCCGATGTCTCGCTGGTTGATAGCTGGGAAAAGTTGGCGTCAACCGTGGCGTCGTGGGCCGCTCGCAAGGGCGCGCTGCCCTACG
>DATKEU010000204.1:0-13691 GCA_035544495.1 Polyangia bacterium
CATGTTCACCGTGAGGTGCGTCTTCGTGCACTTGAAGCGCCGCCGCCCCAGCTCGAACGAGCCGTGGCACTTCGTCTTGTCATCGACCGTGGCCAGGCCCTCCTCCAGCGCCGCCAGCGCCGACACCGGCTTGAACGTCGACCCCGGGTAGTAGGTCTCGTTCAGCGTCTTGTCGCGCAGCGGGTGATAGCGATCGGCCAGGATGCGCTGCTCGGCCTCCTTCGACAGGCGCCCCGACATCTCGTTGGGATCGAAGCCGGGCTTCGAGACCATGGCCAGGATGCGGCCGCTGTCGACGTCCAGCACGACGGCGCCGGCGGCGCGCTGGGCACGCAGCGCGCGCTCGACGATCTTCTGCACGTCGACGTCCAGCGTGAGAAAGACGTTGTTCCCGGGCAGCGGCGGCTGGCGCGCCGGACCGTCGACGAGATCGTGGATCTCGGTCTTGGGCAGGCCGCGCCGGTCGATGACGATCTTCTCGAAGCCCGCCCGCCCGCGCAGGTAGCCCTCCCACTGCCGCTCGACGCCGGTGCGCCCGACCAGGTCGCCGGGCCGGTACCCTTCGTCGGTCTTGGCGCGCAGCTCGTCGCCCGAGACTTCATTCATGAACCCCAGCACGTGCGCGCCGACCGCGCCGTACGGATAGGCGCGGCGCGGAACCGAGACGATGCGCGCGCCGGGAACGTCCAGCCCGGTCTCGATGGACGCCATCGCCTCGCGCGGGATGTCCTCGGCCAGCAGGACGGGCCGCTCCTTCTCGCGCGCCTGCTCGCGCGTGGCCACGCTGGCCGCCTGATCCTGCCGCTCGGCCTGGATGCGCTCCCAGACCTCGACGGCTTGATCGGCGCTCATGCCCAGCACGCCGCGCAGGCGCTCGAAGCCCTCGCTGGTCAGCAGGCGCGGCGTCACGTACAGGTTGAAGCCAGGCCGCATCGCCGCCAGCACGCGGTTCTTGCGGTCGCGGATCTCGCCGCGCTTGCCGACCAGGACGTCGGTGCGAATGATGCTGTCCGAAGTCAGGCGATAGAAGGTGTCGCCCTCGAGCACCTGCAGGTAGAACAGCCGGCCGGCGATGGCCAGAAACGCGACGACGATGAACAGGCCGAAATAGCGCGCGCGCCGCCTTATCTCGGGAAGCTCGGCGTCTTGCCCGGCTATCTCCATGCCTGGGCTCCAGCGGTCATCGCAAGGTCATCCCGTCGCCCGCGGTGCGCGGGCCGCGGGCCAGCCCGACGCGCGAGCGCGTGGCGTCGATGCGCCCGTCGATGCGGCGCAAGATCCCGAGGACGATGGGGCCGCAGAACCCGGTCAACAGCGCCTCCAGCGGCGCCTGGCGAAGGCCGCCGTAGCCGCCGTCGGGCGCCACCTGGGCGCGCACCACGACGATCATCACCGCCGCCAGCAGACTGGCGACGAACGCCACCGCCGCCGGCAAGATCAACCCCGCCACCGTCACGCGCGCCGACAGCGCGCGCGCGAACAGCACCATCAGCACGAACACCAGGCTGTGCACCCCTTGCGGCGCGCCCGACACCAGATCCAGCAGGTAGCCGGTGATGAACGACACCACCGCCGCCGACGACACCGACCACTTCTCCGACAGGCCCACGTGCAGCACCACCAGCAGGCCCAGGCTCGGCGCCGCCATGCGCACCGGCGCCAATTCCAGCACCGTCGACTGCAGGATCAGCAGCAGGTAGGAGACCGCGATGGTGACGATCGAGCGCATCAGCGATACACCGACAGGCCGCGCGTGGGCGCGGGCGGGTGGTGGGCGCCCGCCTCGGGATCGGGCGCCGGCGGCGGCGCCGCCACCACCAGCACCTCCGACAGGCGCGCGAAATCGACGTCGGGCGTGACCTCGACCTCCTGGTACATGTTCACCGTCGCGGCGCCGACCTTGCTGACCTTGCCGATGGCCAGATCGCGCGGGAAGGAGCCGCCCAGGCCGCTGGTCACCACCTTGTCGCCCTCGCGCACCTCGGCGCCGTGGACCAGATACTCGATGCTGCAGCGATAGCCGTTCTCGCCGGATTTGCCGCGCAGGATGCCTCGCCCGCCCGTGCGCGGGATGAAGACGTCGATGGCCGAGCGCGGGTCGACCAGCAGCATGATGTCCGACGTCCGGCCGGCCACGCGGTTGACGCGGCCGACGACCCCCTCCGGCGTCAGCACCGGCATCCCGCGCCGCACGGTCCCCTCGCCGCGGTCGATCTCGACGCGGGCGACGCGAAAGTACGGCGAGGCGTCGATGCTGATCACCCGCGCCGCCAGCGTCTCCGCCGGCGTCAGGTCCTTGAGGCCCAGCAGGCGCTGATAGCGCCCGCTCTCGGCGGCGAGGCGCCGCGTCTCCAGCAGCTCGGCGCGCAGGCGGCTGTTCTCGCGCCGAAGCTCGTCGTTCTCGCCGCGCACGTGGACCAGCTCGACGTAGCGCCCGGCCACGCCGGCGATGGCCCGCGCCACCGTCGACATCACCGCCTGCGCCGGCGAGACCACGCGCAGGATCCCGCGATCCAGCGTCGACAGCTCGCCCGGCGCCCGCGCGCTCATGCGCAGGGCGATCACCGCCAGCAACAACGTCGCCGCCACGATCACGCTCTCACGAACCCGCTTGCTACCGGTCATTGGTCCTCTGCTGATTCCGCCAATCTAACCAATGAAGCAACCATTTGCCCGGCGACTGGGCCAGTTTTTCAGCCAGGAGGGCGGGCTTTTGCCCGCGCGGCTCACCTTGCGGAGTGAGGGTGGGCCCGTGGGAGGGCCTAGCCCTCCCGCGCTTGATCACTGCAAGGCGACCTCTCGCAAGAGGGCCAGCGAGTCCAGGGCTTTTCCTGTTCCCAGCACGACGGCACACTCGGGCGTGTCGGAGACCATGACGGGCAGGCCGGTCTCCTCGCGCAGGAGAACGTCCAGGTTGCGCAGCTGCGAGCCGCCGCCGGTCAGCACGATGCCGCGATCGACGATGTCGGCGGCCAGCTCGGGCGGCGTGCGCTCGAGGACCGATCGCACGGCGTCGACGATCTGGTTCACCGGCTCGGCGAGCGCCTCGCGCACCTCGTCGCTGTTCATCACCAGCGTCTTCGGCACGCCCGCCACGAGATCGCGGCCCTTGATCTCCATGGTCATGACCTCGTCGACGGTGTACGCGTTGCCGATCTGCTTCTTGATCACCTCGGCGGTGCGCTCGCCGACCAGCAGGTTGTACTTGCGCTTGATGTACGCGACGATCGCCTCGTCCATCTTGTCGCCCGCCACGCGGATCGACTTCGCCACCACGATGCCGGCCAGCGAGATCACCGCCACCTCCGTGGTGCCGCCGCCGATGTCGACCACCATGTTGCCCGACGGCTCGGTCACCGGCAGGCCGGCGCCGATCGCCGCTGCCATCGGCTCCTCGATCAGATAGACCTCGCGCGCGCCGGCGGCCAGCGCGGAGTCGCGCACGGCCCGCTTCTCGACCTCGGTGATGCCGCTCGGCACGCCGATGATGATGCGCGGCTTGACCAGTGTGCGCCGGTTGTGCACGCGGGTGATGAAGTAACGGAGCATCGCCTCGGTCACCTCGAAGTCGGCGATGACGCCGTCCTTCATGGGGCGCACGGCGACGATGTTGCCCGGCGTGCGGCCCAGCATCTCCTTCGCCTCCTTGCCGACGGCCAGCACCTTCTTGGTGCCGTTGCCGGCGCGCTGGACGGCGACCACGGACGGCTCGTTGGAGACGATCCCCTTGCCGCGCACGAAGGTCAGCGTGTTCGCGGTGCCAAGATCGATGGCGAGATCGTTGGAAAAGAGCCCGTAAACCCAATCAAGCAGCATGGCGAGGTATTCCGCCCTGAAGGGCGCAGCCCCAGTTCCGCGCCGTCCCGATCGGAATGAATATTTTTATCACACATGGCGCGGCCCCGATAGGGCCAACGCCCACCTTGTGCTAGATTCCGCCCGCGCGAAGCGGCCGGGAGCGGCCGTTTTCGTGTTTTCGTCTTTTTCCGTCGCATCGGTCCTTCGCAGACCGCGCCATACATTTCGGGAGGCCCACTTCATGCTCGAGCAGATGCGTAAGTCGTCGCAGTCGCTGCTCATCTATGTGCTGTTCGGGATCGTCATCGCCGTCTTCATCATCAACTTCGGCCCGCAGTCGCGCGGTGGCTGCGACGGACCGGCGGCCATCGGCGATCAGTTCGCGGCGCGCGTCGGGAACGAGACGATCTCCTCCAGCGATTTCCGTTATGGCTTTCTTGTCCTCGGCGGGGCGCAGTATCCGGCCCAGCTGGCCAAGCAGCAGCGGATCAAGGAGACGGTGATGGACAAGCTGATCGAGCGCGAGCTGCTGGCTCAGGAGGCGGAGCAGCTCGGTTACGCCGTCACCGACGAGGAGGTCGAGGACCAGGTGGCGGACGCGAAGATGATCGGCCTCGGTTACCCGCGCACGGTGGGACGCCTGCAGCGGGACGGCAAGTTCAGCTACGACCTGTTCAAGAACTTCGTCCAGTTCGAGCTGGGCCTGACGCCGAAGGGGTTCATCGAGGAGCAGAAGCGCGAGCTTCTCGCCTCGCGCGTGCGCGACCTGCTGCGCGCCGGCGTGACGGTGTCGGCGGAGGAGGTCAAGGCCGACTACGAGCGCAAGGGGAACCAGGTCAACCTCGAGTACGTCCGCTTCGCTCCGCGCCGGTACGAGGCGCAGATCGCGCCCGGCGCCGACGAGATCGCCGCCTACGCGAAGAAGAACGAGGACGCGCTGAAGAAGGACTACGAGGCGAAGAAGTTCGTCTACGAGAAGACGCCCAAGGAGCTGCGCCTGCGCCAGATCTTGATCAAGGGCGGCAGCGGCGACGCCGACAAGGCGGCGCAGAAGAAGGCCGAGACGGCGGCGGCGCGCCTGAAGAAGGGCGAGGCGTTCGCGACGGTGGCGCGCGAGGTCTCCGACGACGCCGCCAGCAAGGCCAAGGGCGGCGACCTCGGCTGGCGGCGCCTGGGGACGACCAACCTGCCCGCCGAGGGCGAGCAGAAGCTGGAAGCGGCCAAGCCGGGCGAGGTGGTGGGGCCGCTGAAGGCGAACGACGGCTGGGCGCTGATGATCGTCGACGGCAGCCGCGAGGGCGATCTGACGTTCGATCAAGTCAAGCTGGACCTGGCGGCCGACAAGCTGCGCGAGGAGCAGACCGCGGCGCGCGCCAAGGCCGACGCCCAGGTCGCACTGGACAAGGCCCGGTCGGCCCCCGGCAAGACGCTGAAGGATCTGTTCCCCGAATCCGACAAGACCGACAAGACGGACAAAACCGACAAAGCCGGAAAGGCGGCGGCGGCGAAGGCCCTCGCCAAGAGCGGCGACGGACTGGACGCGCCGGCCGCCGAGGAGACCGGCCTCTTCTCCCGGCGCGCCGGCCGCGACGGCGCGATCGTCGAGGGGATCGGCGTCTCGAACGAGCTGTCGAAGGCGGCCTTCGCCTTGACGCCGGACGCGCCGCTGGCCGGCCCGTTCGACATCGCCGGCAGCGCGGTGATCGTGCGCTTGAAGGAGCGCAAGCAGGCCGACATGGCGGAGTTCGACAAGAAGAAGCTCGAGCTGGTGCGCGACGCCGAGCTGACCAAGTGGATCGAGGTCTTGACCGACTGGACGCGCACCCGCTGCAACGAAGCCAAGGCCAGCAAGCGGATCCGCGTGAACCGCGATCTGCTTCGTTACGAGGACAGCAGCGAGCCACCGCCCTACGAAGCGTGCGCACCGCGCCGCACCCTGGCCGGCGGCTGAGCGTGGCGGCCGCGATCGGGTCCGGCGCGGCACGCTCACGGGTCCCCGCGCGACTGGGATAGTATTTTCGGCCGTGGAAACCGGGGAACAGTCGGCGTCCGCCGTTTCACGTCGGGCGGTCCCCGCGGCGCCGAGAAATGGCGCGGGCGCGCCGCTGGTCGTCAGCTTCGCCGACGGCCAGGGCCTGCTGACGCTGGACCACCATTCGCTGGGCGGCGGCCTGCTGATCGTCGAGCGCCTGGAGGTGGAGATCCCGAACCTGCGGCTGCCCGCCGACCTGACGATGGACGCCGGGCGCCTGCGCAACCGGCGCGGGCGTTTTCGCGGCGCCACGCTCGCGATCCAGCCGGGCCCGATAGGCGTCCATGTCGCCAGCCGCGATCTGGCGGCGGCGGGGCTCTCCGACGTTCTGGTCAGCGTCGACGCCACGGGCGCCTGGCGGCTGGGCGCGCGGGCGCGCCTGGGCGGGTGCGCGGCCGGCGTCACCGCGCGCATCGCCGTCCGCCGCCAGGGACAGCGCCGCCTGCGCGTCGCCGTCGAGGACGTTCACCTGTTCGGGTTCCTGCCCGTGCCGGCGCCGCTGCTGGCAGGCGCGCTGCTGGCGGCGGTGCTGCCGCCGGGGTTCGACGGGCGGCCCGCCGCCGAGCTGGGCGCGCGCACCACCGTGCGCTGGTCCGCCGACATCGACCTTCTTGATCTGGCGTTGCTGGAGACGCTGGTCGCCGGCGGCTGGCGGCTGCCGGACTGTTCCACCGCCGCGCTGGAGACAATCGCCAGCTCGACCGAGCGGCTGGTGCTGGTGTTCGGCGACGCGGCGCCGTCCGCGGCAGCCGAGAGCGAGCGCGAGACCGAGGGCGCCGCCAAGCTGATCGAGGCGGACGGCCTGCTGGGTCGCGGCGACCATCCGGGCGCGCTCGCCTGCCTGCGCCAGGCGCCGGGGGAGACGGTCGGCCCCACGGCGGCGCGCATCGCCGAACGGACGCTGCAGCTGCTCCTGGCCGGCGCCGCCACGCTGGCCGAGGCGGACGCGCTGGCCACGCGGATGCTGGCTGGCGATCCGGCGTCGCTGCCGGCACTGCTGGCGCAGGCGGTGGTGGCGGCCGAGCGCGCCGACGCGCGGCGCGCGGCCGAGCGATACCTGGCCGCCGCCGAGATCGCCGATCGCCTGGGGCACCTCCCCGACGCGGCCTTCGCGCGCGCCGCCGCCGCGGCGCTGGGCGCCGACACGGGCGCGAGGGCGGCCGATGGCGGGGCCGATCTCGTCGCCGACTTCGGCCCGCCGGGCGCGGCACCGGTGCTGGTGTCGGGCGTGCCCACGCCGATGCCGCTGACGCCGTCGCAGCGGCTGGCCTTGCGCTGCGAGGAGCTGGTGGCCCAGGGCGACTTCGTCGAGGCGGACCGTCTCTACGGCGAGCGCATCGATCGCGCCGCCGACGATTCGACGGCGGCGCTGCTGGCGACGGAGCGCGCCCGCGTGCGCCTGCTCGGTCCCGGGGCAGCGCCCGCGCTGTCGGTGCTGCGCACCATCCCGCCGCGCACCGCGCCCGAGGAGGCGCTGGTGCTGCGCGCCGATCTGGGCGAGCGCCTGTCCAGCCTGGACGACGCCCTGCCCGCCCTGGAAGAGCTGGCGGCGCGCGCCGGAGCGGCCGGCGAGACGGCGGCCCAGAACGAATTTTCCGCGCGCGCCGATGCGCTGCGCGTCCGGGTGCTGGGCCGCGCGCCCACGCCCGTGGACGAGCTGGAGCGCACGCTCGGCGCCCATCCCACCGACGGCGCGGCGGCCGACGAGCTGGCCGCCGCCTATCTCGCCGTCGAGGATCCACGCGCGCGCATCGAGGCCCTGGGGGGTCTTCTGCGCCGGGCGCTGTCGCTGTCGCCGGCGCGCCGCACGCAGCTTTACGCCAGCCTGGGCGAGACCGCCGAATCGATCGGCGATCTCGCCGAGGCCGAGCAGGCGTACTGGCGCGCCGCCACGATCGAAGCCGATCCGCGGCTGCGCGCCGATCACCTGGTCGCGCGCGCGCGCGTGCTGCTGGCGCGCGGCGACGTGCAGACGGCGCTGGCCGATCTGGAAGAGGCGCTGGCCCGCGCCCCCGATCACCCGGCCGCGCTGGCCCTGGCGGCGGATACCGCCTTCGCGCAGCAGGATTGGCCGCACGCGCGCCAGCTCTACGCGGCGCTGGCGGGAGCGCCCGGCGCCGCCGACGTCATCTCGCGCGAGCAGCTGATGGTCCGGCGCGCCGAGCTGGCCGAGGCGGCGGGCGACGACGCCGAGGCCGAGACCTGCTACCGGGAGGTGGCGATTCTCGACCCGCGCAACATCGAAGCGCGGCGCGTGCTCGGGGAGATCGCGCTGCGCCGGCAGGATCTGGGCGGCGGAGCGCTGCGCCTGGAGGAGGTGCTGCGCCTGCTTCCGCTGGACGCGCTGGACGAGCTTCTGGACGTTCGTCTGAGCCTGGGGTCGGTGTACGTCCAGCTGGAAGACTGGAGCTCGGCGAAGTACTACCTCGAGCTGGTGCTGGCGCAGGATCCGGCGCGCGTCCCGGCGCTGGAGCTGCTGGTGGGCGCCTACCTGCAGCTCGGCCTGGCGAAGGAGGCGGCGGTCGCCTGCGAGCGACTGGCCCGGCTGTACGGCGAGCCGGCGAAGCGGGCCCGGATTCTCTATCGGAAGGGCGAGATCCTGCGCGCGGAGCTGGGCGACGACGACGCCGCCTTCGACGCGTTCTTGAAAGCGTCGGACATCGATCCCCGGTTCACCCCGACCATGGTGCGCCTCATCGAGTATTTCTGGCGCCAGGGCGATTTCCTGGCGCTGGCGGAGGTCGCGGCCGATCTGGTGAAGGCCAGCCCGCCCGCCGCCCACGCGGATCCGGCGCTGGGCGCGCGGATCGCGGTCGGGACGGCGCTGGCCGGGCGGCCGCTGCCGGCGATGCCGGGCCCGCGCGGCGGCGCCACGCCCGCGCTGGGACGCCACGCCGTGGCGGCCGGGTCGGCGTCCGACGCGGAGGCGAGAGCGGCGGCGCAGGCGGTGGCGGAGGCGGGGGATCATCTGGAGAGCCAGCCGCTGGAGATGGTGGACCTGGCGCTGACCGCGCTGGCGGCCTGGGCGGGCGAGGCGGTGCTGCCGAAGCTGGTGCCGGCGCTGGCGGCGGCGGTGGAGGAGGATCCGGCGCGGGTCGGCCCGGTGCGCGCGCTGGCGCGGATCGCGGATCGCCGCCAGCAGCCGGCGCTGGCGCGCGCGCTGTATGCGCTGCTGGCCTTCGTCGACCCGAGCGACGCCGCCACCGATCGCCTGCGCGCGCTGGGGCCGGCGCCGGCGGTAACGCCGGAAGCGCTGCAGGCGTTTGGGCCGTCGGTGCACCCCGACAGCGGCGGACCGCTGCGCGCGGCGCTGGTGGCCATGGCGGCGGCGCTGCAGGGGTTCGGCAGCGAGAGTCCGCCGAGCGGCGGCGCGCAGCTGCGGCCGGCGCGCGCGGCCGGGCTGCGGCGGCTCGGGCAGCTGTTGCAGGCGCCGCCGTTCGCGGCGACCGTGGCGGCGCCGGCCAGCGCGCAAGCGCCCGCGGGCGAGCCGCCCCCCATCGTCGTGTCGCCGACGCGGCCGGCGATGCTGCTGGTCTCCGAGGACGCGGCGGCGCTGCCTGAAAGAGAATGGGGGTTCGCCGCCGGTCGCGCGCTGGAAGAGCTGCGCAGCGGGTTGCCGTCGGTGGCGCGGTTGTCCGCCGACGAGCTTCGCTCGTTCCTGGGCGGCGTGGCGGCGGCGCTGGCCGGCGCGCCCGCCCCCGGTGAGCCCACGGCCGAGGCAGCCGCGCGCTGGTTCACCGCGTCCGACGCCATCGCCGAGCTGCCGGTGGGCGAGGCGCGCGCGCGGCTTGCCGCCGACGTCCAGGCGGTGCTCGGCGGCCCGCTCGACTGGGCGGCTTTCCGGGCCGGCAGCGCGCACACCTCGAACCGCGTCGGCCTGCTCGCCTGCGGCAGTCCCCAGGACGCGCTGGCCGTGCTGGCCCGGGGCGACAACTTCATCGCCACGGCGCCCGACGAGGAGGAGCGGCGCGCGGCGCGACGCGCGTTCCTGCGCGGCCCCACCGCGCGCGAGCTCGTGCGCTACCTGCTGTCCGGAGCGTACGAGCAGGCAGTCGCGCCGCCGCCCGCGGCGTCGTGAGGCGCGGCGGCGCGCGCCGGCGGTGATCGGTTTCCTCGCCACACCCGGGTTCGAACCGGCGCTCGCCGCGGAGCTTGTGCCCGTCGTGCGTGACATCGCGGTGGCCGCGCCCGGCGTGGTGGTCGGCGAAGACACGGGCGAGGCGCTGCTGGATCCGATCTTCGCGCGCCAGCAACTGCCCGGCGCGCGCCTCATCCGCGGCCCATCGGTGCGCGCGCTGGCCGAGGCGGCCTACGCGGCGCTGGAGGGCCCCGTCGACGCCGGGGCCGGCCCGTTCACGCTGCACGCGCTCGCCGTCGCGGCCGCCGAGCGCGACGACGGCGACGACCAGGACGACGCGATCACCGCTGCTGCTGCCGCCGCCGACGCGGGGCTGGGAAGCCGGAGCGCGCTCGTCGGCCGCGAGACGCTGGCCCTGCTGCGCAAGCGGCGGCGCCGCGCCTTCGTCCGCTACCTGGCGCCGGAGCCGTTCGCGGCCGCGATGAACGCTGGCGCCACGCTGCTGCAGCTGGTGGCGCTGGATCGCACGTCGGCGCTGGTGTCGGCGGCGGCGCCGCGACCGCTGCCGCACGGCGGGTTTTCCCTGGCCCCCTGGCCGGGCGGCGCGGCGCCGGTTCCCCTCGATCGCGCGCCGCCGTCACGCGCCTACCGGAAGCTGGAGGAGGCCTTCCTGTGGATGGGCGCCGCGCCCGGCGCGGGCGAGCTGTGCGTCGATCTCGGCGCCGCCCCCGGCGGCTGGACGATGACCGCGCTCAAGCGCGGCGCCCGCGTGGTCGCCGTCGATCGCGCGAAGGTGGCAGTGGCGGCCGACGCGCGCCTGACCGTGACCATCGGCAACGCGTTCACCTACACCCCGCCCCGCCCCGCCGACTGGCTGCTGTGCGACGTGATCTGCGAACCGCAGCGGACGATCGATCTGCTGGGAAAATGGCTGCAGAACCGCTGGTGCCGGGCCGCGGTCTGCACGGTCAAGTTCAAGGGACGTTCCGGCTATGGCGTGCTGGCGGCGCTGCCGCCGCTGCTGGCCGCCGCCGGCGCACGTTTCCAACGCGTCAAGCAGCTCGGCCACAACAAGAACGAGGTCACCGTGATGGCCATGCTATAAAGCCCCCGAAAAAACTCTCACGGGGAGCTGCAGGTGATGACCGAGCGTGTTCGACAGATTCTGAGCTGGTACGGAAGCGACAACCCGGGAACGCTGACCAACCTGGCCCGTCTGCTCGGCGCCGGGAAGCTGGCGGGTACCGGTCGGCTGCTGATCCTTCCCGTCGACCAAGGGTTCGAGCACGGCCCCGCGCGCAGCTTCGCCGTCAATCCGCCCGCGTACGATCCGCTTTACCACTATCGCCTCGCCGTCGAGACCGGCTGCTCGGCCTACGCGGCGCCGCTCGGCTTTCTGGAGGCGGGGGCGCGCGACTTCGCCGGGCAGATCCCGCTGGTGCTGAAGCTGAACAGCCACGACACGCTGAACGACGAGAAGGATCCCACGCAGGCGGTGCACGGCTCGGTTGACGACGCCCTTCGCCTGGGCTGCGTCGCCGTCGGCTACACCATCTACCCCGGCTCGTCCGAGCGCTTCGAGATGTACAACAAGCTGCGCGACATCGTACGCGAGGCGAAGTCGCGCGGCCTGGCGGTGATCGTCTGGTCGTATCCGCGCGGCAGCTCGCTGTCGAAGGAGGGCGAGACCGCCATCGACGTCACCGGCTACGCCGCCCACATCGCCGCCGAGCTGGGCGCGCACATCGTCAAGGTGAAGCTGCCCACGGCGCACGTCGAGCAGCCGGAGGCCAAGAAGGTGTACGACAAGGAGAAGCCGCCCATCGCCACGCTGGCCGATCGCGTGCGCCACGTCGTGCAGTGCACCTTCAACGGCCGCCGCATCGTCATCTTCTCGGGCGGCGCCACCAAGGCCGACGACGAGGCGGTGCTGGACGAGACCCGCGCCATCCGCGACGGCGGCGGGTTCGGCAGCATCATCGGCCGCAATTCATTTCAGCGCCCAGAGGACCGCGCCAAGAAGCTCCTCGACGGCATGATGAAGATCCTGGCCCAGTAAGGCGACCGAGGTCGAGGCCACTCCCGCGCCCCATGTCGATCCTGATCGTCGGAGGCGCGGGCTTCATCGGCAGCCACACCGCCAAGGCGGTGGCGGCGGCCGGCCTGCCGGTCGTCGTCTTCGACAACCTGTCGAGCGGCCACCGCTGGGCGCTGCGCTGGGGCACGTTCGAGGAGGGCGATCTCGCCGACCCGGCCGCCATCGCCGCGGTCATCAAGCGCCACGCGGTGACGGCGGTGATGCAGTTCGCCGCCTTCATCGAGGTGGGCGAGTCGGTGCGCGATCCGCGCAAGTACTTCCGCGGCAACGTGCAGAGCACGCTGAACCTGCTCGACGCCATGGTGGACGCCGGCGTGCGCGACATCGTCTTCTCGTCGACGGCGGCGGTGTACGGCGACCCCATCCGGACCCCCATCGACGAAGATCACCCGCTGGCCCCGGTCAGCCCCTACGGCGACAGCAAGCTGTTCGTGGAGACGATCCTGCGCCGGTACGGTCAGGCGTACGGGCTGCGCTGGGCGGCCCTGCGCTATTTCAACGCCGCCGGCGCCGATCCCGACGGGGGCAACGGCGAGGCCCACGCGCCCGAGAGCCACCTCATCCCGCTGGCCATCGCGGCCGCGCTGGGGCGGCGCGGGGCGCTGCAGGTCTTCGGCACCGACTATCCGACGCCCGATGGGACGGCGGTGCGCGATTACGTGCACGTGGCCGATCTCGCCGCCGTGCACCTGCTGGCGCTGCGCCACCTGGGCGCTGACAACGGCAGCTTCGCCGCCAACGTCGGCACCGGGCGCGGGCACTCCGTGCGCGAGGTGATCGCCGCCGTCGAGCGGGCGGGCGGCCGGCCCGTGCCGCGGCTGGAGGTGGCGCGCCGGCCGGGCGACTCGGCGGTGCTGGTGGCCGACCCCGGGCGGGCGCGGGCGCTGCTCGGCTGGCAGCCGCGCTATCCCGATCTCGACAGCATGGTGTCCCACGCCTGGCGCTGGCACACCGCCCCCGCGCCAACCTGACCCAGGCGCGATATCATGCGGGTGCCTGGTGAACCGGACGACACGCTCGCGTCTTCTCTGGCTCGCGCTCTTGCCGCTGGCGCTGCTCGGCGCCTGCTCGAGATCGATCTGTCCCGAAGGCATGAGCCTCGACGGTGGCAAATCGCAGCCCGGCCGCGTGGCCTTCTGCCGTAGCCGCGCCGACGCCGGCCGGACGCTGTGGATCCAGCTCGCCGACGGCGGCGCCCGCCGGCAGGCCTGCCCGTTTCTGGCGGGCCGCCCCGCTGGCCTTTACCAGGCCTGGCACAGGAACGGCCAGCGCTGGCTGGAGGGGCGCTACGAGGGCGGCCTCAAGGTCGGCCGCTGGGCGCAGTGGGACGAGAACGGCAAGCCGGTCGCCGACGGCGAATACCGCGACGGCGCGCTGGTGCAGGGCGCGCCGGTGGCCGCGCCCGCGACCTGCGAGTCGGTCACCTGGTAGGCGCCGCGGCGCCGCGCCGGTGGCGCGGGCGGGCGCGTGGAAAGCGCGATGGCCCGGAGCGGAAATGAGCGTCAGGCCCGGGGATTTTCGCATAGCATTTCGCTTTGACGATGAAGCGATCGGGCGTGGTTCGCTCCGGGATTGTCGCTTGCGCCCTGGCGTCGGCGCTGGCGGTCGACGCCGGCGCAGCCGCGGCGGAGACGGGCCCACCGGACCAGCGCCTGGATCTCAAGGAGGGCTGGGCTCTGCAGACG
>DATKEU010000205.1:0-8297 GCA_035544495.1 Polyangia bacterium
GGTGCCGACCAGGTCGGTGATCTGCTGGAAGGCGGTCGTCACCTCGGCGAACTTTTGCGTGCCGGCATCGACCGCCTTGGACCCACTTTCGGTCGCCATGACCGTGGTGTTGACCGCTGCACGGATCTCCTCGATGAGGCCGCGGATCTCCTTGGTGGAGCCGCCGACCCGGTCGGCCAGCTTGCGGATCTCGTCGGCCACCACGGCGAAGCGCCGGCCGGCCTCGCCGGCGCCCGCCGCCTCGATGGTCGCGTTGATGGCCAGGATGTTCGTCTGCTCGGCCAGCTCCGAGACGATCTCCAGCACGGCGCCCACCTGCTGCGACTTCTTCCCCAGCTCCAGCATGTGGTTGACGATCAGATCGACCTGCCGGCGGATGCCGTTGATGGCGTCTTGCCCGCGATCGACCGTGGCGTCGCCGGCGCGCGCCGCGCCGCCCGTCTGCTCGGCGATCTGCACCACCCGCTCGGCGCTCTCGGCGATCTGGCGCGACGTCGCCAGCAGCTCGCTGATGGTCGTGGTGATCTCGTTCATGGCCGTCGCCTGCTGCTTGCTGCCCGACGCCTGCTGGCTGGACGCCGACTGCAGCTCCGCCGACGAGCTTTGCATGTGCCGCACGGTCGACCCGATCTGCTGCGACAGCGACCTGGTGATGAACCAGGCGATGACCAGCACCAGCGCCAGCCCCAGCACGCTGCCCCACAGGATCACCGCCTTGGCGACCTGCGCGCTCTGCTCGGTGTTCTGACGCCTCCGATCCAGCAGATCGCTCTCGACGCGGTCCATCTCGCCAACGCCGCGGCGGATCTGATCCATCGCCCGCTTCCCTTCGCCCGCCTGGACCATCTTGGCCGTCGCCTCGAAGCCCGACGCCCGCCGCAGCTCGACGGTGGCCTTGAGCTCGTTCAGCTTGGCGTCGATGACCGGCCGCAGGGCGTCCAGCCGCCGCTGCTGCTCTGGATCGTCGGCGACCAGCTGCCGGATCCCTTCGAAGCTCGCGTCTATGTGCTCCACCGCCGCGTGATAGGGCTCGAGGAAGCTGTCGGCGCCGGTTATGACGTAGCCGCGCTGGCCGGTCTCCGCGTCCTTGAGCATCGACAGCAGATCGGACAGCTCGCGCCGCACGCGCTGCGTGTGCGTCACCTCCGCGTTCGTCTCGATCAGGCGGTGAATGTTCTGGTACCCGCCCACCGCCACGATGATCAGCGTCAGCGCCGACACCGCGAATCCAAACGCCAGCTTCTTCCCGAACGTCCAATCCCGCATCATGGTCACCGCTCCTTGACCGGTGCGCCCGGCCGTGTCTTTCGCGCCAACAGCTGCAGCACCGCCGCCATCTGGATCAGCGGCCGCACGACGCCTCTGACCAACACCGCGCCGCTCACCACGCGATCGGCCGCGCTGTCCGCCACCGCCGCCGCCACCTCGGCGCGCGGCACGCGCGCGTGGCCGTCGAACCGGTCGAAGGCCAGCGCCACCGGCGTCGGGCCACGCGCCGTCGCCAGCCAGCGCGCGGGCGCCGTCGCCGGATATCCCAGCAGCAGGCGTAGATCGAACACCGGCGCCAGCGTGTTGCGAACCCCGGCGATTCCCAGGAGGCGCGGATCCGGCGACGGTACCGCCACCAGCGGGTGATCGACGTGCAGCGAGGCGATGTCCGCCAGGCGCAGGAGGTGCGGCGCGCCGCCCACGTCGACGGCCAGCAGATCATCGCACGGGACCTCCGCGGTCTCGCGCGCTTCGGCGAACCCGCGATCGAACGCCAGGCGCAGGGCGGCCGCCCGGCTCGAGCCATCCGCGCCGTTCGCGGCCGCGCTCACGTCTTGCCCCCCGCCGCCATCCGCTCCGCGCGGCAGAGGGCGATCAGCGAGTCGCGCGTGAACCCGCCGCCGAAAAGCAACAAGCGCGCCGCCTCCTCGCGCGACAAGAGCCGCTCCGCCTGCTCCAGCTCGCGCTGCGCCGTCTCCCGATCGCCCAGCCGCCGCGCCATCAACCCGAGGTGCAGGCGCGGCATGGCGAACGTCGGATCCAGGTACACCGCCGCCTGATCGTGCTCCCGCGCCGCCTTTCGATCGCCGGCGGCGTCACGACACTGGGCCAGGACATAGTGCGCGCCGGCGGACAGCTCGTCGATGGCCAGCAGGCGAGCGCAGGCCGCCTCCGCGTCGGCCAGCTGCCCGCCGTGGGTCAGCAGCACAGCGCGCAGCAGCAGCGCATCGGCGTCGGCGGCGTGATCGGCGGCCTCGTCGTCCAGCAGGGACAGCGCTTCGCTGAACCGCTCGCGCTTCAAGAGCTCCAGGGCCGTGCCGGCGGCCGTGGGCGATCCGCGGGGCGGCGTGCGCGCCGCTCCGGCGTGCGCCGCCGGTGGCCGATCGACCAGGGCCTTGATGCGCGAGGTGGCGTCGCTGACCGCGTGGAACCAGCCCAGGTCAGGGGAGGGCGCGGTCAGCGGCGCGCGCGCCTCGGTCGCCACCGCCGGCGGCGACTCCCCCGCACGGACCGCGTCCCGGCCCGGGACCTCGTCCTTGCGCTGGTAATAGAACGTGTCGTGCGAGTGGCACAGGTGAAAGGCGTTCGACAGCCCGCGCAGTGTCTCGGCGTGCCCCAGGAACAGAAAGCCGCCCGGCGCCAGCGCCGCCGTCAGCCGCCCGACCAGGGCCTGCGCCTCGTCGGCGGTGAAGTACATCATGACGTTGCGACAGAAGATCACGTCGTAGAAATCCGGCGGCCACAGGTCGGAGCCGGCGTCGGCCAGGTTGCGTTCGTCGAACGTCACCAGCCCCCGCAGCGAGGGATCGAGGACGAACTCGCGCCCCTCGCTGGCGAACCAGCGGCGCTGTGTCTCGGGCGGCGTCTCGCGCAGCGACCACGCCGAGAACCGCGCCCCGGCCGCCCGCTCCAGCGCCGCCGCGTTGACGTCCGCTGCGCGAATGGCGATCCGCCAGTCCGCTCCCGGGTGACGTTCGCGCACCACGATGGCCAGCGTGTAGGCCTCCTCGCCGGAGGCGCATCCCGCCGACAGCAGGCGCAGGGTGCGATCGGCGGCCCGGGCGGCCACGCGCGCCGGCAGCGCCACGTCGGCGAACGCCTGAAACTGCTCGTGGTGCCGAAAAAAATACGTCTCTCCGATCGTCAGCTCCTGGGCCAGCGCGCGAACCTCGTCGCGGGCCCGATGTGGATCCCCACGATCGAAGCGATCGATGTGGTCCAGATAGACCTTCGTGCTGGCGGTGTGGGCGTCCGCCCGTCGCTGCAGCACCTCGGCCAGGAACGCGTGCTTGCTCTCGTCGAGGTGCAGGCCCAGCTGGCGGGCGATGGCGCCGCGAAATCGGCCCACGTCGTCGAGGCCCGGCAGCGGCGCCGTCACTTCGTCGCCCCCGGCGCGGGCAGGGCGTCCCACACCGCCGCCGGCACCGCGCGCGCCGCCCCCAGCACCAGCAACAGCTGATCGTCCAGCGCGCCGATGGCCGTCACCACGTCGCCCGCCGCGCCCTCCAGCAGGGGCGGCAGCGCGCCCAGGGGCAGGCCCCCCAGATCGCGCACGCCCACCACGCCGGTGACCGCCAGCGCGGCCCGCCGCTGGCCCACTCTCAGCGTCACCAGCCGGCCGGGCGCCGCCGTCTCGGCCGCGCCGACCAGCCGGGCGCCGTCGATCACCGGCACCGGCTGGCCGCGCACCACCGCCACGCCCAGCACGAAATCCGGCGCCCGGGACAGACGCTCGATCGGAAGCGGCCGCATCGTCTCGACCACGCAATCGAGCGGCAGCGCGCAAAGGCCGCTGCCCAGGCGGCAGAGGAGGCCCATCGTCGACGGTAGATTTTTTTCGGTTGGCCCGGCCCCCCCGACAGCCGTTCCCGTTCGGTCCTGCGAGACCACCAGACCTCCCTCAGCAGCCCGTCACAGTTTCCTGGCCAGGGCAGCGTAACGCAGGACCGTCCAGGAACCAAGAGCCGTGAGGATCTTCCGCGCGATCACGGGACCGGGCGGCGAACGTAGAAGACCAGATCTCCGGCGCGCGTGGCCTGGACGAAATCGGCCTTGATCGCCGCGGTCATCTCTGCGCTGGGACCGCACGCCGGGTGCAAGACAACGACGTTCGCGGGCAAGAGGGCCGCGACCGGGTCGCGTTTCGCGAGGGGCAGCCCGGGATTGGCGGGCGGGCGGCGCTCGCTCAGCGCCCGCGCATCGTAAAGGCCGGTGGGCGGATCTTTCGCGCACCCGATCCACGCGATCCGTGTCGGCGTCGTTGCCGCCGCGGGAAGGGGCCGATGCAGCTCGACCGTGCCGAGGCGGTACTGGTCGATCGACACGGCCGTCGGCGCGAACAACGAGATCGCGCGCTGGAACACCGCCTCGCGCGCGGCCAGATCGGCGGACAGATCGGGGAGGTTCGGTCTCCACCAGGCGTGCGTGACACCGACGCTCTTCCACACCGCCAGCGTCTCCGCCGGCGTGGTGTGCGCGGCGTAGTCGATCGCGCCCTGGCAGCCTCCGCAGCCCATGACGCTGGGGACCCCGATGCCAAGCTTTTCCGTGAAGTGGTTGATCAGCACCTTCGATCCCTTGGGCACCCGCCGGGACACGTCGCACCTCTGGAGATCGCCCCATAACCGCGCCCGCTCCGCGAAGCGGCCGGTCTGCCCCAGGCTGACGTTGTCCACGAACGCCTTCAACGGCGAATCGCCGATCATGGCGTGGACCCGATAAAAGTAGACGTCGCTGCCGTAGACGACCTGCGCTGCGAGCAGGAGAACCACCGCCACCCGGGCCAGGATGCCCCGGTGCCACAGCAGAAACAGCAGCGTCGCCGCCACCGCCACCATCCAGGGCAGGATCGCCTGCAGGTACCGATCCTCGTGTGCGGTCACGAACCAGGTCACGACACCCAGGTGCACGCCCGCGACCATGGCCCAGATGCGGGCCCGGGCTTTCACAAACGGCAAGCCCACCAGCAGGCACGTGAACAGCGAGCCAAACACGGGCCGCGCGCCATGAAAGCCCCAGTCGTGAGGCACGAACGAGAAAGAAACCAGGATCTGGGCCAGGTCCCGCAACTTCACGTCCCAGGTGCCGGTGAAGCGGAACTGCGGCGGGGTCAGCACCCGGCTCATCAACTCGGCGGCGCCGGGTGGGAACGGGTGCGAGGGAAACCAGCGACGCAGAAACGGGTACAAGGGATCGCCGTAGAAGATCCAGTTCTTCGCCCAATGTGGCGCGCAGGCGGCGACCGCGACCAGGCCCCAGACCAGCAGCGGACGTGGCTGCCTGGCACGGATCGCCAGCACGATGATCAGCAACGCGGTCGGCACCAGCAAATACAGACTCTGATACTTGGTCAGCAGCGCCCCGGCGGTGACGAGGCCAGCCAGGACGGCCCGCCGCTGCTCGAACCGGCGTGCGAATTTGACCAGCGCCAGGGCGAGCGGTGGCGCCCAGAACGCCAGCACGTGATCGGCGCCGACGATGAGATTCGAGTCGTAGGCCAGAAACCCCGGGAAGGCGAACATCAGCGCCGAAGCGTAGGGGGCGCGGACGCCGACAAGGACGCGGACCAGCCCCGAGATCCCGGCCAGCGTGGCCAGAAACAGAAAGAACTCGATGTGCCCCGACAGGACGATGTGAAATCCCAGACTGCCGGGCGATTGAAATGCCCACGTGTAAAGAACGCTGGCAAGCTGCGGGAGCGCGCCGTTGTACCAGCCCTCGAGAAAGGGACGAATGCCCCCGGCGGTCACGTAGTGCTCGGCGATCGGGAGGTGGTACGACACCGAATCGGCGCCGATGTTCGCCGGCGTCAGCACTTGCAGGTACACGGCCACGCAGCCCAGCGTCAGGACAGCGGCGCCGAGGGCATCGACGATCCCCCGCGGCACATACCAGCGTGCCTTCAACCGTCGCAAGTGGCGGACCGACCGACGGGCCAGGCGCCAGGCAGCTGGTCCTCCGAAGGCCAGCATGGCTGCCGGCCACGCAAAGAAGAACACGTGACCGTAAAGTCCCAGGACCCCGGCCAGGAACACGCCCCAGAAAAACGTCAGGACGCCCAGCGCCAGCCCCAGCAGCAGCCGCTGGCCAAGCGGTGGCGCTTCGGGCATCAGCAGCGTCAGCAGGCGCAGCCCGGTGACCAGGCTGGCTGCGGCAAACATCGCCACGCACAGCCACGCCTGCAGGTAGACGAAAAACACCCAGTGGCGAAGCGGGAAGAACCGGTCGACCCACCACAGGAAGAACACCGTGACGGCCACCAGCACAGCGGCCGGCCCGACGCCGGCTGTCCTCAGCCGACTGAGTATTCGTGAAAGGATTCGATTTTTCTTAGCAGCCAGGGCAACAAAGCCTCAAGTGCTATTTCCTGCCGCTAGCCTGGCATCGCGCAGCTCTCGGCGCCGGCGGCCGGCAGGTAGCACTCGCGCGTGTAGTCGATGACCATGCGGTCGGTGTTGAAGCGCCAGCCGAGGGTGCGGATGGTGCGTTTCATGCGCTCGACCCAGCCGCGCGGGACGCCTTGCTCGTCGCGAGCGTAGTAGAGCGGGATCACCGCGTTCTCCAGCGTGTCGTACAGCGAGTGGGCGTCGCGGCGGTCCTGCTCGTCGACGGAGACGTGGGTGACGCCATCGCCGATGGCGAAGCCGTTCAGGCCGTCGTAGGCCTCGGCCCACCAGCCGTCCAGCACGGAGAAGTTCAGCCCGCCGTTCAGCAGCACCTTCTGCCCGCTGGTGCCGCTGGCTTCTTGCGGGCGCCGCGGGTTGTTCAACCAGACGTCGACGCCCTGGACCAGGTGGCGCCCGACGTTGATGTCGTAGTCCTCGATGAAGATCACCCGGTCGCGCAGCTCGGTGGCGAAGGTGGCGTCGTGCACCTGGCGGAGCACGTCCTGCCCGGGCCGATCGGCGGGGTGGGCCTTGCCCGAGAAGACCAGCTGCACGGGGCGCTCGGCGTCGGTCAGGATGCGGCGGATGCGCTCGTAGTCCTGGAAGATCAGGTTCGCGCGCTTGTAGGTGGCGAACCGGCGCGCGAAGCCGATGGTCAGCGCCTCCGGATCCAGCGCCGTCCCGGCGGCGGCCACCAGCTCGGCCGGATAGCCGGCGCGCTGCCGCTGCTCGGAGACCTTGCGCCGCACGAAGTGCACCAGCGCCGCCTTCAGCACCCGGTGGGTCTCCCACAGCTCGGCGTCGTGCACGCTGTCGATGCGCGCCCACATCTGCGGATCGCTGAGGTGGTTGCGCCAGTCGCTGCCGATGTGGCGCGTGTAAAGGTCCTGCATGGCGGGCGCCAGCCAGGTGCGCACGTGAACGCCGTTGGTGATGTGTCCGACCGGAACCTCGTCCTCGCGCCGGTGCGGCCACAGCACCTGCCATGACTTGCGCGTGATGCGTCCGTGCAGCGCCGAGACGCCGTTCGCGTAGCGTGACATCTTGAACGCCAGCACGGTCATGCACAGCGCCTCGCGATGATCCTCCGGCCGGATGCGCCCGAGGCCCAGGAACTCCTGCTGCGACAACCCCAGCGAGCGGCGCAGCGGCTCCAGGTGATCGTCGACCAGCTCGGGGGGAAAGCGGTCATGACCCGCGTCGACCGGCGTGTGCGTGGTGAAGACGGTGCTCTGCGCGACGTCCTGGGCGCAGGTCCGGAAGTCGGCGCCGGTGACCTCCATGCGCAGGCGCGCGTACTCCAGCGTGGCGAAGGCGCTGTGCCCCTCGTTGAGGTGCAGCCCGCCCCACTGGATGCCGGCCGCGCGCAGGGCCCGCACGCCCCCCACGCCCAAGAGCAGCTCCTGCCGGATGCGCACGCGCTGGTCGCCGAAGTAAAGCCGCGCGGCCAGCTGGCGGTTCTCGTCGCTGTTGCCGTCGACGTCGGTGTCGAGGAGGAGCAGGCGGTTGCGCCCGACGTGGATCTCCCAGACCTGCGCCCGCAGCGTCTCGCGCGCGGACAGCGGCACCTCGACGATGATCGGCGCGCCGGTCGGCGTGCGCGCCGGCTCCGCGGGCAGAAGCTCCGCCGGCGAGCGGACGTACTCCGCGTGCTGCTGCCCGTCGCGCCCGATGCTCTGGCGAAAATACGACTCGCGGTAGAACAACCCCACCGCCACCAGCGGCAGGCCCAGGTCGGACGCGCTCTTCAGATGATCGCCGGCCAGCACGCCCAGGCCGCCGCTGTAGATGGGCAGCGATTCGTGGATGCCGAACTCGGCCGACAGGTAAGCGACGGGGCGGACGCGCAGCGGCCCGGCTTTCTGCGAGGCCCAGGTGCGGCTCGCCCCGAGATAGTCGCGCAGCTCGCGGTGGGCGCTGTCG